>SEEV01001003.1 GCA_004211695.1 Rhodococcus sp. (in: high G+C Gram-positive bacteria) | reverse complement strand
CCACAACACCTGGCCCGCCCCCAGTCCCCAGTCCCAAGTCCCAGGTCCCAGGTCCCAGGTCCCAGGGGTCAGGTCCCAGGTCCAGGGGCCAGGGGCCAGGGGCCAGGGGCCAGGGGCCAGCATGCCGCCCGTCGAACCGCTCAGGGCACCTGCGGCAAGCCCCACGCCCACCGAACCGCCCGTCGTCGACGAACCCGCCGGCCCGCCGCGACGCCGCAAGCGTGGCAAGACCTCCGAAGCCGAGTTCGTTCCACCGGTGGAGATCTACCACCGCTGCCCGCTGACACAGGCAGCGAAGCCCACATGCAGGTCGACTCCATCCGCGTCATGCGCACAATCGCGGCGGCCTTCCCCGAGATCACCACCATCGGCGGATGGCGCCCCACGGACGACGTCGCCCAGGACCACCCCGACGGGCGCGCGGTCGACATCATGATTCCCGACTCCGCGAGCGCCCACGGGAAGGCGCTCGGCGAGAAGATCGCCCTGTACCTCCAACAGAACAAAGTGGCCCTCAACGTCGAGTACTTGATCTGGCAACAGCGTTACTGGGATGGCACCGGTGACTGGTCGCTGATGGAGGACCGTCACGGCTACACCGCACACCACTTCGACCACGTACACACGTGACACTCGAGGGCGGCGGGATGCCGACCGCCCACTACGGCAGCGCTCCGCGCGGTACGACCCCCACCGGGCCGTGCCCGACAGAGGTCGGTGATCAGACCAAGTTCACCCCTGGCAGCATCCCGCCGCAATACACCAACGCAGTCTCGGCTGCTGGTTCACTGTGCCCAGAGGTGAGCCCGATTCTAGTTGCCGGCATCGTCCAACAAGAGTCCGGATTCAACGAAAAGGCCGTCAGCACAGGCGACGGAGTTAACCAGGGCCGCGCCGAAGGAATGAGTCAGTTCATGCCCGAGACCTGGAAGGCATTCGGTACGGATTCCGGTCTAGTTCCCCAGGGGCGCTGTGCCCCGCCGTGGTGAAGGAAAATGTGGTGCCCGGCTCGCCCGGGCGCGTACTCCATCGGGACTGTCGTCGACGGCCTGGCCGGTTCGGTGCCGG
>SEEV01001002.1 GCA_004211695.1 Rhodococcus sp. (in: high G+C Gram-positive bacteria) | reverse complement strand
GTCCTCGATCGCGAGGCCTTCGACCGGTCCGCTGACGATGATGCCGGCATTGTTGACCACGGCGTCCAGCCGTGCTGGAAGGTGTCGTGGTAGTGCCGCGATCGCCGTTCGATCGGTGATGTCGAGGGGACCGCGTGGACGTGGTGCAGCTGGTCGAGGCGGGCGAGTGCCGACTCCGAGCGGGCGGTTGCGTAGACGGTCCACCCGGCTTCGCTCCTGCGGTGGGTGATGGCCAGACCGATTCCTCGGCCGGCTCCTGTGACGAGTGCTGAGGGCATGCGTTGTTCTCCGATCCAGAAGGGCGTGTGTACCGAGAGGTGTTCAGGGACCGAGGAACTCGACGGCGGCGGGAGCGAACTTGTCGTGGTATTGGAAGATTCCGCCGTGGCCGGAGTCTGGGTAGATGATGAGTTCGGAGCCGGGGATGCGGCGTCTAAGATCTTCGGACAGTGGGGTGGGGACCATGCGGTCGTGGTCGCCGTTGGCGATGAGGGTGTCGGCGGTGATGCGGGACAGGTCCGACGGGGCGGAGCGCCCGTACTTTTCGATGGCGGCGAGTTGTGTTCGAAGAACGGATATTCCGACGGCTGTGTCGCGGTCGGTGCTGCGTTCGTGGAGTCGCCCGATGAATGCCTTGGCGGCGGTCTTGCCGGCTGGGTTGCGGTTGAAGAACAGGAACTCTTTGGGGTCGGCCCGCACGAGCGTTGCGCGCAGAATGTCGAAGTAGGTCGTTCGGGAGACCTTGTCGATGTCCTTGCCTCCGCGTGGTCCTGTTCCGGTGAGGATGAGCTTGCGGACCAGGTGCGGGTGCTCGAGGATCAGATCTTGGGCGATGAAGCCGCCCATCGAGAAGGTGAACAGGTCGACTGTGTCGAAGCCGAGCGCGGTGATGAAGGTGTAGGCGTCGGCGGCCATCGCCTCGATCGTGTCCGGCACCTTCCCTGTGGACGCGCCGACACCGACGTTGTCGAAGGTGACGACGTGGCGGTTCCGTGCGATCGCGTCGACGATCCGGGGGTCCCAGTTGTCGAGGTTGGCGGACAGGTGGACGAAAAAGACGACGGGGAT
>SEEV01000075.1 GCA_004211695.1 Rhodococcus sp. (in: high G+C Gram-positive bacteria) | reverse complement strand
AGTGCTGGTCCTCATCGTTCACCAGCACGTAGAAGCGGCCTTCTTCGTCATCGAATGGATTGGTGCTCATCTCGCCTCGCTTGTCGCATACGTGTCCTGTGCGTTCACACTAGCAAGCGCGCCGTCGCGGCCACGCCTTGTTACGACAGATGTAACGATCTCTCCCGCCCGCACGGCCACATTCGACAGGAGCGACGACGTGATTCCGTGCGTTTTCTCCGTGCCGCCCTGCAGATAGATTCCCGCTGTGACGTCCGGTGAAACCGCCAATCGGTAATCGCGGCCAACTTCACGTGGTGGGTGGGTTTTCGGCGCGAGATCGCCGAGCAGGGGTTCGAGGGGCGCCGGGGTGAATCCGGTGGCCAGAATCAGTGCGTCGCAAGAGAGAGTGTCGGTGAGACCGTCCACGCCGCTGCGTACCGCCACCTCGATTCCGTCCGACGTCTCGTCGACGGCGACGATCTCCGACGCGCGGCGCATGAAGAGGCGACGACGCCCCCGCACCCGTTCCTGATATTCGGTCGCGTAGAGCTCGTTGATGAGTTCGATGTCGACCACCGAATAGTTAGTACTCCTATGGACATCCAGGAGTCGCAGGCGTTCGGCCTCGGGGGCGCCGTGGAGATCGTCCACTGCCTCCGGATCGAAGATGCGGTTGGCGTACGGACTGTCGTCTGCCGGGCTGTACCCGTAGCGCGAGAAGACGCTGTGGACTTCGGCTTCGGGGTAGTTGGCGTGCAGGTACTGGACGATCTCGGCGGCGCTCTGACCCGCCCCGAGGACGACGAACCGCTGGTGGACCGGGCCCGGCATCTCACCGAGCCGGAACAGGAACTGGTGGTTGTGGAAGCAGCGCGCAGAGAGATTGGCCCACTCGGGGATTCGCTCCCGCAGTCCGGCCCCCACCACCACGTTGCGCGCGATCACCGCGGTGCCGTCGGCGGCGCGGACCTCGAAACGGTCGATCACCCCGCCGTCGCCGCGGATTCCGCGTACGGTCTCCACGGCTGTGCCGTATCGCACGTCGGCGTCCACTCGGCGTGCCGCCCACGCGAGGTAATCCTGAAATTCGTGGCGCGTCGGAAAGAAGGTCTGGTGATTGACGAAGTCGACGAGGCGACCCTGGTCGAACAGGTAGTTGAAGAAGGTGAATGCGCTACGCGGATTCCGGAACGTCACCAGGTCCTTGGGAAACGCGATCTGCATCGTCGCGCCGTCGAGCAGCATCCCGGGGTGCCACCCGAATCGATCCTGCCTTTCGAAGAACTGGGCGCTGATCCGCTCGCGCGGGGGGCATTCCGCATTGTGTTCCTCGATGGCAATGGCCAGGGCGAGGTTAGCGGGACCGAACCCGACACCCACGACATCTCGCATCGGGAGATCTGTACCGACCGTTTCCGGCGATTCACTCATAGCTCGTTGTCCGTCCTCGACGCCGCGCCGCACCCGACCCAGCCGCCGTCTCTGCCGTCGATAAGATAGTGAAGCCTATCCTTATTTCCAGCACAGTACCAAGTACTTCCGGCTCTCACGGCGGCCAACTCTGCCCCGGAACTGCGATCTAAATCACTCTTGATCATCGAGATCCTTCCGCCCATGCGGTGACCAGCGTCGACAACTCCCGCGCCCAGCCACGGACGGTTTCGGCGTCCAGCACGTCCGACGAGAACGAGAAATACGCGTGGACGGGACCGTCACCGATCGGCTCGTAGAAACTCAGCGTCAGATCCGAATCCGGAATACCCACCGGCACCGGCATCACGCCGCCCAGCGCGTCGAGATGCCCGAGCCTGGCCTGTTCGTGATGGACGAGCATGACCTGCGGTCGAAGCACCGACGTGTCATCGACCGCCTCCACGACGTCGGCGAACGCGACGTCCTGGTTGTCCAGCGCATCGAGATTCGCGGTGCGGATACGCCGCAGCAACTCCACGGGATCGGGGTCACCGCTCGTATCCGTTCGCAACAGAACGATGTTGAAGAAGCAGCCGACCAGCGCGTCCAGCGCCTCCTCCGTGCGTCCCGCGACGAGCGATCCCAGCGGGATGTCCGTGCCTGCACCGTGCCGTGTCAACACGGTGGCGAGTGCCGCCTGCAACACCATGAACAGGCTGGTCCCGGTCTCGCTCGCGAACTTCCGGGCCGCACTGTGGAGTTCCGCGTCGATCTCGACCGGCACGATCTCCGCCGTCCGCGGCCCGCGGACGGTCGGTGCGGGCAGATCGAGCCTGGACGGCATGCCGTCCAGCGTTTCGCGCCAGTACGCGAGCTGACGCGACCGCCTGCTGTCGGGGTCTTCGGGATCGCCGACGAGCGACTGCGACCACACGACGTAGTCGGCGTATCCGACGGGCAACGGCTGCCAGACCGGTTCCTCGCCGTGCGAGCGGGCGGCGTACGCGCCCATCAGATCGCCGAGCAGCGGCACCACCGACCACTCGTCGACCGCGATGTAGTGCATCGCGAGAAGCAACGCCTGCGTGCCGTCGGCGCCGGTCACGAGGTGCACCCGCAGCGGGGCCTGCTCGGTGAGATCGAGGGGCTCCTGCGCCAACTCGAAGACCGTGCGGTGGACGTCGCCGTCCCCGATGTCGACGAGTTCGAGGGCGGGCCGCACCGCCTCCTGGGCGACGACGGCATCTCCGACCTCCACGTACACGGTCCGGAGCGGTTCGTGCCGGGAGGTGACGTCGTCGAGCGCCTGCGCCAGGATCTCGGGGTCGACGGGGTCGCGAAGCTGCAGCGACAGTGCCTGACTGGCCTTCGCCTCGGCGCCGGCCGCCCGGAACTGCTTCCAGAACCGGCGTTGCGGCCCGGACAGCGGTAGCGCCTCCGGCCGCGGGTCCGCCACCGCCAGCACCGGTCTTCCGGTGGCGGCGGCCGCCGTGACGATCGCGGCGAGTCCGGCCACCGTGGAACTGTCGAACACGTCCCGGATGCCGATGTCGACGGCGAATCGCCGGCGGATGCGTCCCACCAACCGCATCGACGCCATGGAGTTGCCGCCGAGGTCGAAGAAGTTGTCGTGGATACCGACCGACGGCAGGTGCAGGATTTCGGCGAACACGTCGGCGATCTCCTTCTGCTCCGGCGTCTGCGGAGTGCCGTCCCCGATGAGGGCCGACCAGTCCGGCAGCGGAAGCGCCTTGCGGTCGAGTTTGCCGTTGGGAGTGAGCGGCAGATCGCCGTCCAGCACGACCACCAGCGTCGGCACCATGTAGTCGGGCAATCGGGCAGCGGCGTGTTCCCGCACCGCCTGCGGATCGACCTCCCCCGCTCCGTGACCGTCGGTCGCCGTCACATAGCCCACGATTCGGACGATGTCACCGGACCGATCCGCCACCACCGCCGACTGCTTCACTGCCGGATGGCTTCCGAGGGCCGCGATGATCTCGCCGAGTTCGATGCGGAACCCGCGGATCTTGACCTGGTCGTCGACGCGTCCGAGGAAGTCGATGTTGCCGTCCGCCCTCCAGCGCGCCCGGTCGCCGGTCCGGTACATCCGGGACCCCGGTTCGCCGAAGGGGCTGGGCACGAACCGCCCCGACGTGAGGTCGGGCCGCCCGAGGTAGCCGCGGGCCAGACCGCGTCCGGCGATGTACAACTCGCCCGCCACGCCGGGCGGCACCGGCAGCAGACGGTCGTCGAGCACGTACGCCTGTTCGTTGGGGTCGGGGATGCCGATCGGGACAGCCGAATTCCATCCGGGCTGCGCCTGCCACAGGGTGTTGTTGACGGTGGCCTCGGTGAGACCGTATGCGGCCAGCAGGTTGAGCCGTTCCGCCCAGCGGCCGATCAGTTCCGGCGGCACGGTTTCCGTGCCCACCAGCACCGTGCATCCCTCGGGGACATCGCATCCCGACGGCAGCGCCGCCAGCAGGGACGGCGGAATGATCGCGTGCGTCACGCCGTGGCGGGTCATGAACTCGGTGAGTTCCGGTCCGGCGACCCGGGACTCGTCGGGCACGATCACCAGACGGGAACCCGTGCAGAGGGCCATGGACAGCTCGAAGACCGCGACGTCGAATCCGATGGACGCGAACTGCATCACCACCGACCCCGGAACCAGCTTCATCCGCTGTTCTGCAGTGGCGACGAGACTGGGTATTCCGTCGTGAGTGAGGATCGCGCCCTTGGGTTTACCGGTGGACCCCGACGTGTAGATGACGTACGCGGCGTGATCGAGGCCCCGCGGCGCCTGCGGCAGCCGGTCGTCGTGCTCGGTCCCGAGTTCGGCGGCAGCGGATGCGTCGTCGAGGAGAACACGGTCGAGTCCGTCGATCTCCGCGATGCGCGGGCTCTCCCCCACCGTGGTCACCAGCACCCGCGCGGCGGAGTCGGCGAGCATGTAGGAGATGCGGTCGGAGGGATGGTTCAGGTCGAGCGGCAGGTACGCGGCCCCGAGCCTCAGCACACCGAGCACGACCGCCACCATCTGCGTCGATCTCGGGACTGCCAGTCCCACCACGTCTTCGACGGTGACGCCGCGGCGATGCAGCACTGCGGCGACCCGGTCGGCGCGAACGCTCAGCTCCGCATAGGTCACCGCGCCGTCCGCGTCGACCACGGCGACGGCGTCGGGGGTCGCGGTGACGTGGCGCGCGAATGCCTCGTAGAACGTCTCCTCCGCCACCGGATGCGCGGTGTCGTTGAAACCGCGCATCACGAGTTCGCGCTCGTCGCCGAGGAACACGTCCAGGTCGCCGACCGCGAGACCCGGATCGGCGGCCACGGCGTCGAGCACCGTGACGTGCCGGCGCGTGATCTTCTCCGCGGTGTCCCGGTCGAACAGGTCGGAACCGTATTCGACGCGCAGTTCCACACGGTCCTCGTCGAGGTACTCGGTGAAGTTGAACACCAGGTCGAACTTGGCCGTCCGTTCGTCGAACCGCACCGGGGCGAGGGCCGCGTCGGACGTGCGGCTGTGGTAGCCGACCATCACCTGGAACAGCGGGTTCCGGGCCAGGGTGCGCGCCGGATTCACCTTCTCCACCACGGTTTCGAACGGGACGTCCGCATGCGAGAACGCCGCCAGGTCGGTGTCGCGGACCCGCGTCAGGAGTCGATCGAACGTGGGGTTGCCCGACACGTCCGTGCGCAACACCACGGTGTTGACGAAGAAGCCGATCAGGTCGTCGAGACCCTGTTCGCTGCGGCCCGCGACCGGTGCGCCGATCGGCAGGTCGTCGCCCGCACCGAGGCGGTGCAGCAGGGCCGCCGACGCCGCGTGCAGCACCATGAACATGCTCGTGCCCGACGTCCGCGCGAGCGAGCGCAGGGCTCGGGTCGTCGCGGCGTCGAGTGTCGTCTCGACGACGCCGCCCGCGAAACTCGGCCGGGCCGGACGGGTGCGGTCGGCCGGGAGCACCAACTCTTCCGGTGCGCCGTCGAGGGTCTTCGCCCAGTAGTCGAGTTGACGGCTGACGAGACTGGCCGGGTCCTGCGGATCGCCCAGTACGTCGCGCTGCCACAGCGTGTAGTCGGCGTACTGCACGTCCAACGGCTCCCACCCCGGCGCGGAACCCTGTGCGCGGGAGGCGTACGCCGTCATCAGGTCCCGCAGGAACGGGCGGTCGGACCATTCGTCGGTGGCGATGTGGTGCAGCACGATGGCCAGCACCTGCTCGTCGGCCACCCGGATGAGGCTCGCGCGCACCGGGATCTCCGTGGCCAGGTCGAACGGGCGGCCGACGGTCTCCGTGACCAGCCGGACCACATCGGCCTCGGTCCCCTCCAGCACCGCGACGTCGGGGCGGACGTCGTCCAGGATCACCTGCACCGGTTCACCGGCGCGCTCCCCGAACACGGTGCGCAGCGATTCGTGCCGCGCCACCACATCGGTCAGCGCCTGCTCGAACACCTCGGGGTCCAGCGCGTCCTGCAGTCGCAGGACGATGGGGAAGTTGTACGCGATGGCGGGGCCCGCCCCATCTCGAACAGACGCGCCCTCCATCTGCTGGAGCAGCCACAGTCGTTGCTGCGCAGCGGAGAGCGGCAGGTGCTCGGGACGCGGCCGGGCCACCAGTACCGGACGCGTCGATCCGGTGTCGGCGCCGATGCGGGTGGCGAGTTCCGCCACGGTCGGCGCCTCGAACAGGTCGCGCATGGCCAGGTCGGCGTCGAGCGCGGCCCGCGCCCGGCTGATCAGCCTCGTGGCCAGCAGTGAATGCCCGCCGAGGTCGAAGAAGTTGTCGTCGACACCCGGGGCGGGCACGCCGAGGATCTCACCGAACAACTCGCACAGCACTCGTTCGGTGTCGGTGCGCGGTTCCGTACGCGCACCGCCGGTTCGGCCGAGCACGTCGTCCGCCGACGGTAGCGCGGCGACGTCGAGTTTGCCGTTCACCGTCATCGGCAGGCTGTCGACCTCGATGACCGCGGCCGGGACCATGTAGTCCGGCAACGTTGCGCGCACCGCCTGTGAGTACTTGTTAACGTCCCGCGGTTGATAAGTACTCACGGGGACGGCGTAGCCGACCAGTCGCTTGAAACCACCTGCACCGGAGTCGACCACGACAGCCGCCTGGCGCACCCCGTCCAGCGCTTCGAGCGCGGACGCGATTTCGCCGAGTTCCACCCGGTGCCCACGGATCTTCACCTGATCGTCGGTGCGGCCCAGGAAGTCGAGGTTCCCGTCCTCGCGACGGCGGACGAGATCGCCCGTCCGATACATACGTACGGATTCCCGGAACGGATCGGCGACGAACCGCTCCGCTGTCAGCGCGAACCGGTCGAGGTAGCCGCGCGCCAACCCGACCCCGGAGATGTACAGCTCACCGGGAACGCCGTCGGGCACCGGCCGCAACCAGGAGTCCAGAACATAGGCGGACGTGTTCCAGATCGGTGTGCCGACGGTCGGCGCCGCGCTGTCCTCGGTGCCGGCACCGAGGGTGTTGATCGTGTACTCGGTGGGACCGTAGAGGTTGTATCCGCACGTTCCGTCCGTGTCGCGCAACCGGTTCCACACGGAGTCGGACACAGCCTCGCCGCCGAGGAGCAGCAGCGGCGGCCGGTGCCGGCCGGGACCGTCGTCGAGCAGACCCTCCTCGATCAGGTGCTGCGCATACGTCGGTGTCACGTTGACGACGTCGATCCGGTGCGTGTCGCAGTACGCCACGAGCGCCTCGGCGTCACGCCGGAGGTTCTCGTCGCAGATGTGGACCTCGTGACCTTCCACCAGCCACAGCAGTTCCTCCCACGACATGTCGAAGGCGAACGACACGGTGTGGGCGATACGGAGTCGCCGGCCCCCGGCCGCACTCACGACCGGCTCGAAGATCGCCTCACGGTGGTTGAACTGCATGTTGGTCAGGCCGCGGTACGGGGTGACGACGCCCTTCGGCCTGCCGGTGGACCCGGACGTGTAGATGACGTACGCCGGATGGTCCAGGCGCCCCGGGGTTCCGGGGGCGAATCCGCCGAGTTCGGCCTCGGACAGCGGGCCGGACGCGACCGATTCCACGTCGAGGGTGTCGACGACCAGCGTGTCGTTCGTCGCGGCGGCGAGGGTGCCCGCGACCTCGGACGTGGCGACCAGGGTCGCCGGGCGTGCGTCGTTCAGTATCCCGACGAGACGCTCGGCCGGGTGGTCCAGTTCGAGCGGCAGATACGCGGATCCGGTGCGCAGGACGGCGAACAACGCCACCACCATCTCCACCGACCGCGGCAGCGCGAGCGCGACGATCCGTTCCGGGCCCGCACCGTGCGCGAGCAGGAGCCGGGCCATCCGGTTCACGTCGGCGTCGAGTTCGGCGTAGCTCACGGTGCGGTCGCCGAACACCAGCGCCGTCTCTTCGGGCCGGATGCGGGCCACGTCGGCGAACAGGTCGGCAATGGTCGCGTCGGGCAGCGGCCGCGCCGGGGCCGGCAACGGTGCTGCGGCACCGGCGATTCCGCCCACCGCACCCGACAGGTCGGTGGACCACTGCTCGAGCACGGTCAGGTACCGCGACAGCATGCGCTCGACCCGCGACTCCGAAACCTGCTCGGGGTGGAATTCGAACTTCACCTTCACGCTCGCGCCCGGTGTCACGACGACGGTGACCGGGTAGTGCGTGTGGTCGATGCTGTCACCGCCGCTGATGTCGTGGGCGGCGTTGAGCGCCGACACCTGCTTCTCGTCGACGAAGTTCTGCAGCACGTACAGCACGTCGAACAGTTGCCGGTGCGCGGAGACCCGCTGGATGGACGCCAGTCCGAGGTAGTCGTGCGGGGTGAGTGCCAGTCGCTCGGACTGGGTGCGCCGCAGCAGGTCGGCGACCGACTCGTCCGGGCGCAGCGTCGTCCGGATGGGGACGGTGTTGAGGAACATGCCGGCCACCGCGTCGATGCCCGGGACCTCCGGTGGGCGTCCTGCGACGGTGGTGCCGAATACGATGTCCTGCCGTCCCGTCTCGATCCCGAGCACGACGGCGAGCGCGGCGTTCAGCACCGCGTTGAACGTGACACCGGCACCGCGGGCACCGGCGCGCAGTCGCTCGCTCAGCTCCTCGGACAGCACGGCGTCACGGCGCTGCGGTGGCTGCGGCTCCCCCGGAACCGTCGCGGCGAGCAGGGTCGGTTCGTCGAGATCGCGGAGCGACTCGGTCCACGCGGACTGTGCGGCGTCCGCATCCTGCGCGGCCAGCCACCGCAGATAGTCCTCGAACGTGCCCTCGGGGGCACCGAATCCGGAGTCGTCGCCGCCCGATTCGTAGAGGGCCAGCAATTGGCTCACGACGAGCCCGTTGGACCATCCGTCCCACAGCAGGAACTGCCGATTGATCACCAGCCGGTCGTGGGAGTCGCCGAGCCGCAGCACCATCGCCCGCCACAGCGGCGGGGACGTCAGGTCGAACGGTGTCAGCCGATCCTGCGCCGTCAATTGCTCGGCGTAGGAAACTCGTTCGGATTCGTCGAGCTCACGCAGGTCGAACTCGATGATCGGGACGTCCGGTCCGGCGCCGAAGAACTGGACGGGCGCGGGGAGGCCGGCACTGACGAATCCCGCTCGCAGCGTGGGGTTGCGCCGCTGCAGGGTACGCAGCGCGGCGGCGAGCCGTTCCGTGTCTAGGCGGTGCGCGAAGTCGAGCGAGAACTGTGCCGTGTAGATGTCGGGGCCGGCGTCGAACCCGGCCTGGAAGTACAGCCCCTCCTGCAGCGGCGACAGCGGCAGCACCGTGTCGACGCCACTCGGGCTCGCCTCCACGATCCGGTCGATCTCCTCCTGCGTCAAGGTCACGAGAGGCAGGTCGGACGGTGTGAGCATCGCCGGACCGTCGTGTTCTGCGGCGGCGTCGGCCAGCTCACGAAGAGCGGTCACCCAGCCGTCGCTCAACGCGATGGTGTCGGCCTCGGTGAGGTCGGGCTCCGACCAGGCGAAGACGGCCTGCAGTTCGGTGCCCTCCGCGGACTCCTCGCACAGGGCGTTGATCACCAGTCGGTAGGGGCCACCGAGATCGGCGTCGGGATCGGTGGCCAGCGAATCGGATTCGGCGGCCGGTGTCCACGCGCCGGGCTGTGCGTGCGGCATGCGGCCCAGGTAGTTGAACAGCACCTGCGACTCCGAGCGCGCCGCCAGAAGACCCGCGGTGCGGGCGTTGACGTACCGCAGCATGCCGTAGCCGATGCCGCCGTCGGGCGCGCCGCGCAGCTGCTCCTTGACGTCCCGGAGCGTCTCGAGTGCGCCCCCGCGGCTGCGCAGCCGGACGGGGGTGACGTTGGTGAGCCAGCCGATCGTGCGGGACAGATCCAGCCCCTCGGCGAGTTCTTCGCGGCCGTGCCGCTCCAGATCCACCAGCAGGTCGTGGTCGCGGCCACGTGCGGCGAGCCACCGGTCGGTCGCGAGCCGCAGCGCGGCCAGCAGCACATCGGTGACGTCGGCGCGGACCACTCCGGGAACGGTGGTCAGCAGGGCCGTCGTGAGTTGCGGGTCGAGCCGCACGGTCCGCCGCGCACCGCTGCTCACCACTGCGTGTCCGTCGCTGTCGGGCACCAGGTCGGCACCGGGTTCGGTGACGCGCAACCAGTGGTCGAGTTCGGCGAGGCGGGCGGGTTCCTGAGCCTGCTCGGACACGATGCGGGCAAAGCCGCGCAGCGACGTGGCCACCGGGTCGAGGGCCGCGTTCTGGCCACTGTCGGCGGCCACCCAGGCCATGGCGAGGTCTTCGATCAGGGTCCGCCACGACACTCCGTCGATCACCAGGTGGTGCGCGACAAGGAGCAGCCTGCCCAGCTCCCGGGGGCCGGCGTCGAACCACACGGCAGACAGCATGGTCCCGGCGTCGGGGTCGAGCCGGTCGGTGGCGGCGGCGGATTCTGCTGCCACCACCTCGCGCAGCGCTGCGGCGTCGAGTCCGGTGACGTCGACACGATGCACGGGCAGTTCCGCGGAGTCGGTGATCTCGAGCGACCACACGCCCGGTGCGTGCCGGGTGAGCTTCTGCCGCAGGCCGTCGTGGTGGTCGATCACCGAGCGCAGGGCCGCCGTGAGGACGGCGGTGCTGGTACCCGCCGGTGCGTGCAGGAGAACGGACTGGTTGAAACGACGCTTTCCGCCGCTCCACTCCGAGAGCCGATGGACCACAGGGAGGGGCAGCAGGACGCCGGTGCCCGCGTCGTCCACTCTCGGGGCCGCGGCGTCCGTTGTCGTTGCCGCCAGCCGGGCGAGCGCGGACGGGGTCCGCTGTTCGAAGATCTGCCGCGGGGTGATCGTGATCCCCTCGCGGCGAGCGAGATTCACCAGACGGATGGCGAGGATGCTGTCGCCGCCGAGCGCGAAGAAGTCGTCGTCGGCTCCGACGGTCCCGAGTCCGAGGACCTCCGCGTAGTGCCCGGCCAGCACTGTCGCCGGTCCGCCCTCGACTACCGGCGCGGCGGTCACCTGCGCGGAGAAGTCCGGCGCGGGGAGGGCTTTGCGGTTCAGCTTGCCGCTGGGGCCGAGCGGAAACTCGTCCAGCGTCACGAACGCGACCGGGACCATGAATTCCGGCAGCGCCGTGGCCAACTGCGCACGGAGGTCGTCGGGGTCGGCGTCGCCGACGACGTATCCGACCAGCTGCTGTTGACCGGGCCGATCCGAGCGGACGACGGCGGCGGCCTGCCGCACGCCGGGGCAGGCGGCCATCTGCGCTTCGATCTCGCCCAGCTCGATGCGGAACCCGCGCAACTTCACCTGGTCGTCGACCCGGCCGAGGTACTCGACCGCGCCGTCCGCGTTCACCCGGGCGACGTCGCCGGTGCGGTACATGCGGGACCCGACGAGGGAGAACGGGTCCGCGACGAACCGCTCGGCGCTGAGACCGGGTCGGCCCAGGTACCCGCGAGCCAGCTGGGGCCCCGACAGGTACAGCTCACCAGCGGCACCCGCCGGCACCGGCTGCAGGTACCGATCGAGCACATAGAGACCGGTGTTCGACGTCGGCAGGCCGATCGGCACCGCCGGCGCGGCCGCGGCGATTCCCTGAACGGACGCGGCATAGCTGACGTCCACCGACGCCTCGGTGGGGCCGTAGAGGTTGTCGAGTTCCACACCGGGCAGGACTTCGGCGACGCGCCGCGCGGACGCCACGGGAAGCGCCTCGCCGCTGCACGAGATGATTCGTAGCCCGGTGCACCGGGCCGCGGCGGGTTCGGCGAGGAACACCTCGAGCATCGAGGGCACGAAATGCACGCGTGTGATCGACTGCCGGACGATGACGTCGGCGAGGTACGCCGGGTCCTTGTGGCCGTCGGGTCGCGCGAGCACCAGGGTCGCCCCGGCGAGGAGCGGTCCGAAGAACTCCAGCACGGACACGTCGAAACTGGACGGTGTCTTCTGGAACACGTTGTCCGAAGAGGTGATCGGACGGAACCGCTGCACCCACAGCAGACGGTTGACGATGCCGGCGTGCGGCACGACGACGCCCTTGGGCCGCCCCGTCGAACCGGACGTGTAGATCACGTACGCGGGGTGTTGCGGCGCGAGCGCGATGCCGGCGAGTGGCGCGGGCGAGTACTCGGCCGCGTCCGACACCCGGACCTGGGGAACGTCGGAACCGGCGAAGGTCACCGTGCCGTCGGTGAGAACACAGACCGGCTGCGCGTCGTCGACCATGTACGCCAGCCGGTCGGCGGGATAACCGGTGTCGAGCGGAACGTACGCGCCGCCCGCCTTCCCGACCGCGAGGAGCGCGACCATCAGGTCCAGCGAACGGGGCAGCGCCACCGCGACCTTCGACTCCGGTGCGACCCCGCGGTCGACGAGCAGGCGGGCGAGGCGGTTGGCCCGCGCATGCAGTTCCGCGTACGTGAGATGTTCGTCCTCGAACACGACGGCCACCGCGTCGGGCGTCCGCACGGCCTGTTCCTCGAGCAGCGCCGTGACCGTCGTCTCGGGGAATTCCACCTGCGCGTCGCGCAGTGCCGCGTCGATCGGCTCCCGCGACACCAACGCGACGGCAGCCACGTTCTGGTCGGCGTCGCGGGTCAGCTCCGCGAGATACGCCACGGTCGACTCGGCGAACCGGGCCGCCGTCGCGGCGTCGATGCGGGCGGAGTCGTACTTGAGCTCGAGGGTCAGCGCGTCACCGGGCACGACGATCAACGTCAGCGGGTACGGCGGGTGCTCGTCGAAGCGGATGTCGGTCAACTGCACCGCACCGGTGGGATCGGTGACGGCGCCGTCGCCGAGCGGGTAGTTCTCGAAGACGACCAGCGTCTCGAACAGGTTCTGCAGACCGGCTTCCCGGCGCAGCTCGGGCAGTCCGAGGTACTGGTGGTCGAGTAGCGTCGACTGCTCGTGCTGCCACCGGGCGAGGGTGCCGGCCACTGTGTCGGTGGGCCGGAACCGCAGCCGGGCGGGAACGGTGTTGATGAACAGGCCCACCATCGTCTCGATGCCGGGCAGATCGCCACCACGGCCCGACACCGTCGAACCGAACAGCACGTCCTCCCGGCCGGTGAGGCGGCCGAGGACCAGACCCCACGTGCCGTGCACGAGGGTGCTGAGCGTCAATCCGCGCGCCCGGCCCACCGCGGTGAGCGCGGCCGTGGCGTCCGGCGGCAGCGCCGCCCGCACACTGCGGATCCCCGACTCGCCCTTCGACGCGGGCTGCGGAAGTTCCACCGGCTCCGGTGCATCGGCGAGCGCCTCCCGCCACACGGCGATCGACGCCTCCCGGTCCCGCGCGCCCAGCCAGTCGAGGTAGCTGCGGTACGGCGTGGGTGTGGGCAGTGTCGGCGGCGTTCCCTCGACGCTGTACAGGGCCATCAGCTCACGCAGCATCACCGGCACCGACCATCCGTCGGCGACGAGGTGGTGAATCGACTGCAGCAGAAGGAACTTCTGCGGCACATCCCCCGTCGCTTCGCTCGCCCCGGCTACCCGGGCGAGCGTGTACCTCAGCAGTGGGGCGCGGTCGAAGTTGAAGCCCCGGGCCCGGTCGGCCGCCAGCACCTCGTCGACGCGCCGGGCCGGGTCCGGAATTCCGGTGAGATCCAGCACCTCCATCGGCACCTGGACGTTTTCGCGGACCACCTGCACGACTCGGCCGTCCGACACCGCCTGCACTCCGACGCGCAGGGCCGCGTGCCGGTCCACGACCGCCTGCAGTCCGCGGTGCAGCGCCGCCGCCTCGACGGGCCCGGTCAGTTCGATCACCTGCTGCACCACGTACGGGTCCGCACCGGTGTCGTCGAACGCCGACTGGAAGTAGATGCCTTCCTGCAGCGGTGTCAACGGAAGCACGTCGGCCGGTTCCGCCAACGCGTCGACGTCCGCCTGTGTCAGAGACACCAGCGGGAAGTCCGACGGCGTGTGACCGCCGAGACGGTCCAGCCCGGCCAGCACCCGCAGCGCCGCGGTCCACTCCTCGGCGAGCGCCAGGACGGCGTCACGAGCGAGGACACCGGGCGCCCAGGTCACCGTCGTGCGAAGCACGGGACCGTCGGGGCCGTCCTCGGCGATCACGTCGAACGCGAGGGCATGGCCGAGCGGCATCCGCGGGTCGTCGGCGCCGCCCATGGCTCGGGGCAGCCAGTCCACACCCTCCCCGGACGTCACCCGTCCGAGGTAGTTGAACAGCACCTGCGGCGTGGGTGCTTGTGCGAGTTCTGGTTTCGGGGCACCGAGGTAGCGCAGCGCTCCGTAGCCGAACCCGGAATTCGGGACGCGTCGCAGCTGTTCCTTCACGGTCTTCAGCGCGGCGGCCATGTCGGCCTCGTCGACCGCGGACCCGGGGTCGAGCACTACGGGGTAGACGGTGGTGAACCAGCCGACGGTCCGGGAGAGGTCGACGGCGGGTCCGTCGGTCCGGCGCACGAGTTCTTCCTCGCGGCCGTGCCCCTCGAGATCGAGAAGCACCGGGCCCGCTCCTGCCTCTCGCCACCTCTGCAGCGCCACGGCGACACCGGCGAGAAGCGCGTCGTTGACGTGACCATGGAACGCTGCGGGCACCGTGGAGAGCAGCGGCCGGGTGAACTCCGAGGGCAATGTGACCGTGAGGTTTTCGGCGTCGCCGGCGAGGTCGGCCGCCGGGTCGAGCGCGCGCGAGCCGAGGAGTGGGTCGAGCGTGGTCGTCACGCCCGCCCAGAAGGGCAGCTCGTCGTCGAAGGCACCCGCATGGGCGTGTTCGTCCATCAGTTCGGACCACCGGCGCAGCGACGTACCGACCGAAGCGAGCGTGGGGGCGCCCCCGGCGATCACGGACGTTCCGGCGCGGGCGAGATCCTCGAGGACGACCCGCCAGGACACCCCGTCGACCACCAGGTGATGTCCGATCAGCAGCAACCGGCCGGAACCCTCGGTCGCCGAGAACAGCACGGCCTGCACCATCGTGCCCGCATCCGGGTCGAGTCGCCCGACCGCCGCACGGGTCTCTGTGTCGAGTTGTTCTGCGCTGCCGTCGTATTCGACGACCCGCAGGATGCCGCCGAGGGAGGCGGGCGACGGTTCGGGCACGGACAGCGTCCAGTGTTCGCCGCGGACGAGCGTCGCCCGCAGGGCGTCGTGCCGTTCGAGCACCGCTGCCAGGGCGGCACGCGCGGCACGCTCGTCGAGGTCGGCCGGGGTCTGCACGAGCACCGACTGGTGGAACGCGGTGATCTCGCCGCCCCTCTCGGCGGTGAGGGCGAGGATCGGGGTCCTGCGGACGTCACCGACGGCGACGTCGTGCGCATCCACGGCGGCGGCGGTCCGGCCGTCCTGGACGCGGGCGAGCGCCTCGGCGGTGCGGAGCTGGAAGATCTCCCGGGGACTAATCGAGAGTCCTTCCCGCCGAGCGTGGTTCACCAACTGGATCGCGACGATGCTGTCGCCGCCCAACGCGAAGAAGTCGTCGGTGACGCCCACCGATTCCACACCGAGGACGGCGGCCATCAGCGCGCACAGCTTTTCCTCGGCCGCCGTGCGCGGCGCGACGTTCTCCCCGGCCGCGCCGAGTTCGGGCTCGGGCAGGGCCCGGCGATCCAACTTTCCGTTAGGTGTGAGCGGGAACCGGTCGAGGATCACGAACGCCGACGGCACCATGTACTCCGGGAGCTTCGACGACGCCCACACCCGCAGCTCGCCGACATCCGGGACCGAATCCTGCTTCGCCACCACGTAGGCGGCGAGATACTTGGCACCCGAGGGTGTTTCCCGCACGACCACGGCACTGTGCCGGATGTCGGGATGCGACACGATGCCCGCCTCGACGTCCTCGAGCTCGAGTCGCATGCCCCGGATCTTCACCTGATTGTCGGCGCGGCCGAGGAAGTCGAGGGAGCCGTCGGCCGCCCACCGGGCCAGGTCGCCGGTCCGGTACAGCCGGGAGCCGTCGTTCGCGAACGGGTTGGCGACGAAACGGGATGCCGTCAGCCCCGGCGCCTCCACGTAGCCGCGACCGAGGAGGAATCCGCCGGCGTACAGTTCACCGCCTGCGCCGAGCGGCACCGGGTTCAGGTGCTCGTCCAGCACATAGAGCTGCGTATTGGGGTTCGGGCGTCCGATCGACGTCGCGATCCGTGCGGCGTCCTCGCGGTAGATCACGTGCGACACACCGATCGTCGCCTCCGCCGGGCCGTACCCGTGGTACAGCGTCGTGGCGAGCTGCGTCCGGAACCGGTCGAACAGTCCGGGGGTGAGAACCTCACCGCCGCACCACACGTACTTCAACGCCCCGAGCAGGCCGGTGCCCCGCGACAGGTCGAGCAGCACGTCCAGCATCGACGACACCAGGTACACGAACGTCACCGACTCGCGGGCGATCAGGTCGAGGAGATACTGCGGATCCCGTTCCCCGCCGGGCTCGGCCACCACCAGACGACCACCCGACACCAGCGGCAGCAGAGTCTCGTTGACGGAGATGTCGAACGACAGCGGCGCCTTGAACAGCGACGCGTCCCCGGCCCCGAACCCCAGGATCTCGTCGCGCTGCCACAGAAGTCGTGCGCAGACGGCCTCGTGACGGATCATGGCGCCCTTGGGGCGTCCCGTCGAACCCGACGTGAAGATGACATACGCCAGCCGCGCACCCTGCACGGTCACCGCGGGCGGTCGGGTGGGCTCGTCGGCGTACGCCCACACACCGAGGTCGACGGGCACGGACCGCTCCCCGGCGTCCGACACCCCGCCGGGGCCGGTGAGGACCAGCGACGCCCCGGCATCCGCGAGGACCGACGACCGTCGATCCTCCGGCCACGAGGGGTCGAGGGGCACGAACGCTCCCCCCGCACTCATGACGGCGAGCAGTCCGACCACCATCTCCGCGGAGCGCGGAAGACCGATCGCCACCACTGTTTCCGCCGCGACACCGCGGGCGCGCAGGTGATGGGACAGCTGCGCGACCCGTTCCCCGAGTTCCCGGTAGGTGAGCCGGATCTCGCCGGAGATCAGCGCCTCGGCGTCCGGTGTCCGCGTGACCTGGTCGTGGAACAGGTCGGGTACGGTCACCGACTCGAGCGGGGCTGCGGTGTCGTTGAACTCCACCAGCAACTGTCTGCGCTCGGCCTCGGTCATCGGATCGAGCGACGCGATGGGCAGCGACGGGCCTGCGACGAACTGCCCGACGAAGTGCTCGAGCCGGCGGCGGTGCTCCTCGAGTTCGGCGTCGAGACCGGCCGGGGCGCGGAGATCGATCTGGATGGGCTCCGAATCCTGTCCGCCGCGGATCGAGAAATCGAGGTCGCGGACCGGTCCGGTGGCCGAACCCCGCACCCACGCCGGGTACCCGCCGAAGGTCAGCGAGTGCTCGAACATCATGGAATTGATTCCGGGGCCGAAGATCTGACGGTCCGGGTCGATCGACCGCAGGTCGCGGGCGAGATCCTCGCCGCGGTAGCGCCCGTGCCGCAGCACCGAGATCAGCGTCGTGTCGATGCGGGTGGCGAGCTCACCCACCGTCATGTCGGGATCCACCTGCACGCGCAGGGGCAGGATCGTCGAGCACATTCCGGGGATCCGGCGCAGTTCGCGTCCGACCCGCGCCGTCATCGGCAGCGACACGGTGAGGTCGCGGCGACCGGTGATCCGGTGGATGTACGCCACGACCGCGGCCAGTGGCAGTCGGGTGCGTCTGATCCCGGCGTCGGAGGCGAAGTCGTAGAGCGCATCGGCGTCGTCACCGTCGATCTCGACGAGAGCCGAGATGGGTGAACCGGAGTGGTCGATCACCTGCGGCAGCAGCCGCGGCGGTTCCGGCGCGTCGACGACCTGCTGGATCCAGAATTCGCGGTCGGATGCGAACCGCGCCGACTCCCGATAGTCGCGGTCGGACGCCACGAGCGTGTCGAGCGGCCACGTCGCCGCGGAGTTCTCGAGTGCCGGGTGTTCGTATCGGTCGACGACGTCGGCCACGAGCAAGGTGATGGCGTAACCGTCGATGAGGCTGTGGTGGTAGCGCTGGTACCAGATCACCGACTCGTCGCCGGTGCGCAGCAGGGCGTGCCGGAACAGCGGCTCGTCGCCCTCGAGGTCGACGACGGTCTGCATGTCGTGGTCCATCCACGCGCGTGCGGTCGCATCGGGATCCTCGTCGCCGCGCAGGTCCACGATGTCGAGGGCCCACGCGTCGGGAGCGATCGGGGCCTGGAGCAGTTGGTTGTCGGCGCCGCGTTCGAAGCGCACGTGCAGCGCTTCGGCTCGTTCGACGGTCTTCCGGATCGCTGCAGCTGTCCGATCCAGGTCGATCCGGCCCGCGACCTCGACGACGAGGGACAGGTTGTACACCGGGCTGCTCGGGTTCAACTGCTGCCCGACCCACACCTCGGACTGCGCGGCCGTCAGTGGCAGCGCGTCACGCGTCGAAGTGGAGAAAGCCGAGGAAGGTGCGCTCTCAGCCGAGGTGGTCTGAGGGCGAGCAGCCGCCGAGTGGTCCGGAGACATGGGTGATCCGATCGTCCGTCGAGAGTGCCCGTCCAACTACGGGCACCCCGGGGAGTTTAGGTTAGGCTACCCACCAGCAACAACCCGGTTGCCAGCAACTTCACAGGTGCGGGCTATCACAGCGGCATTTCGACTTCAACGTCCCCGAACGCGTGTCCCCCGCATCGCGGCGCGCATTTGCCGAAGCGAACCGGTCTCGAAGACGCCTTGGAGCACGTAAACATACCGCGCGTAGGCGAGGGCGCCGGGCCCCTCACCACACCGTTTCCGGGCGGCAGACGCCCAGCAACCAAGGTCATGCCCTATGCGCCCTATGCGTGCCAGACCGCGGTGTTCCCCCCGAGTCGCTTCGCGGCGTAGAGAGCGGTGTCGGCGTGGTGGAGCAACTCGTCGACCGTGTGAGCCGACGTACTGCGGGCCATCCCCACACTGATCGTCACGACGAGCAGTTCGTCGCCGACGTCGATCGGCGTCGTGATCGACGACACCATCAGGGTCACCACCTTCTCGATGTCGATGTCGCCGGCCTCGGGGAGGATCGCCACGAACTCGTCACCACCGAGCCTCCCCACCACGGCAGGGGCCCGCATCGCGTTGCCTAGGTGCTCCGACACCGCCTGCAGGATGCGATCGCCGACGCGGTGTCCCCTCGTGTCGTTGACGTCCTTGAACCCGTCGACGTCGAGGAACATGACCACGGCCGGACCGGCGCCGGGCTCGACGAGCCGCTGCAGGTGCTCGGTGATCGCGGCGCGATTGAGCAGTCCGGTGAGACTGTCGTGCCTCGCCTCGTGCAGAAGGAGCGCGTGGGCCTCGTCCGCCTGCTGCTGGGCGGTGACCTCCGCGGTCACGTCCCGGAAATGCACGACGAGCGCGCCGGAATCGGCCGCGGCGGTCACCTCGACCGTCGTGCCGGGCGAATACAACGAGTCGACCCGGGTCTGATGCTCCCGCCCGGTGGCGAGAACCGTGCGACACAATGCGTCGAAGTAGCTGCCCCGAGTTTCGGGAAGAACGTCGGTGACGACCCGGCCGAGCATCTCGTCCCGGGACCGCCGCACGTGCCGCAGGCAGCCGGAATTGACGTAGATGATCCGAAGGTCCTCGTCGAGGGCCATGAACCCCAGACCCACCCGGTCGAGCAACGAGGCGAGTTGCGCATCCTGGCCGGTGAGATGCCCGAGTTCGATGACCACTCCCGTCAACTCGGCAGGGACGCCGGACTCGTCGACGGTGACGTCGATGCTGCGGGTGAGGATGTAGCGGGTCGACCCGTCCTCCAGCACGATCCGAAAGACGCATTCGGCACCGACCGAACCGGCCGTGTCGCCGAACAGTCGCCGGACCACGTCGATGTCGTCGGGATGCACGCGCCGGCGCCACTGCAGGAGGGGCGGCAGGGAGCCGTCGTCACCGAAGATGGCAGCGGCCTTCGCGTCCCACCACAACACTCGATTCACGATGTCGTACCGGACGATGCCCACCCCGAGACGCGGGATACCCCTCGCCATCAGAACCTCGCCGTCACCGTGATCGCCCCCTGGCCCATTCGGAACTGTCAGTTGGCGAGGAATTCGAGCAGCACCTTGTTCACCACTTCGGGCTGTTCGAGATAGCCGTAGTGCCCCACGTCGGGGATCTCGTAGTAGCGGGCCGACGGAATCGACTCTGCCACTTCGCGGGAGAGATACGGCGGAATCATCCTGTCGTCGGCGAAACCGATGGACAGGCACGGCGTCGTGATCGCCCGGTAGGCCTGCCGCCGGTCGAAGCTGCGATCCATCTCCATCTGCGCGCGCACGCCGTCCGACGTCCGGCCGCCGCTGAACTCGAACAGGTCGAGCCAGTCTCGGGCCGTGTGGGGGTCGACGAGCGACGCAGGCGACAGGTTCATCACGGCGGTCACCGCCGCCCGGTACTTGGCCGGGAGTTCGACGCCGCTGTCGTGGAGGGCGCGCTCCCCCTCGGTGAGCGTCTGCTGGAAGTAGTCCATGCGGGCATGACCGGCGAGGAACGCCGCCTTGTGCACGAGATCGGGTCGGGACAGCGCAAGTTCCTGCGCGACACGGGCGCCCATCGACGTGCCGACGACGCGGGCGGGGCCGCCACCGAGGTGTTCGATCAGCCCCGCGGTGTCCGCGACGAGGTCGTCCATGGTGATTCCGTCGACGCTCTCACCGGACGGCGCGATACCGCGGTTGTCGAATGTGCAGACGCGGTAGCCG
This sequence comes from Rhodococcus sp. (in: high G+C Gram-positive bacteria), assembly GCA_004211695.1. Classification (GTDB taxonomy): domain Bacteria; phylum Actinomycetota; class Actinomycetes; order Mycobacteriales; family Mycobacteriaceae; genus Rhodococcus_F. The sequence continues at coordinate 685 of SEEV01000075.1, read as the reverse complement.
GCGTCGATCAGCGCAGGCGTCTGGTGCAGATCCCACACCCGTCCCGGGCTACCGGTTCCCATGATGAGCACCACTAAATCGCCGGACCCTTTGACCTGGTAATTCAGGGGGATCCCGTTGATCGTGGCGATCGTCATGTTGCCTTCCTTCCATGGGCGGTCTCACCAAACAAAGGTTGGATAGCCTAAGCTGGCCTCGCTGCCGCTCCCGTGCGGCCCTGACCGACAAGCACGTCCAGGAGGACCGCGTTGAGAGTCGCCACACTCGGATATCAAACCTGGGGTCACCGTACCCTGCAGGCCCTGCTCGAGTCCGACCATGAGGTCGTCCTCGCGATCACTCACCCCAAGAGCGATCATGTCTACGAGCAGATGTGGGCGGACTCCGTCGCCGATCTGGCCACCGAGCACGGCGTGCCCGTGCACATCGCCACCAAACCTGACGAGGACTTCAAGGCCGCGCTGAAGCAGGCCGACCCCGACATCGTCGTCGCCAACAATTGGCGCACCTGGCTGCCGCGGGACGTCTTCGACTCGCCCCGCTACGGCACCCTCAACATCCACGATTCGCTCCTGCCCAAGTACACAGGATTCTCCCCGCTCATCTGGGCGCTCATCAACGGTGAGGAAGAAGTAGGCCTCACCGCGCACCTGATGGACGAGGAACTCGACGCCGGCGACATCGT
>SEEV01000439.1 GCA_004211695.1 Rhodococcus sp. (in: high G+C Gram-positive bacteria) | reverse complement strand
AATGCGGCAACACCACCGCGAACTTCGCCGCCAGATCCTCCACAGTCACAACGAAATCGCCCATACCACAATATCGTCCGAAAACGCTGAATGTTACGACTTGATTCTCTGCACGCCCTAACCCTCGTACGCGACAGGGTGCCGAGGCTGGTACAGGATCATCTCGCCCGCTCCCGGGATCTTCAGGGCGGTGGTGAGGCCGTACCCGTCGTCGCGGATTCCGCGCGTGAACTCGGCGCCCTTGGCTTTCAGTTCGGCGACGGTCGACTCGATGTCGTCGCACATCAGTGAGATCTCGTGGTGCGGTCTCGTCGACCACGGTTCACCGCCCCGATCGTCCGAGGTGGGATGCACACCCATCTCGGACGGCCCGGTGCCGAAGATCAACCAACCGCCCCCCGCATCGACGTGGGACCAGCCGAGCACGTCGCGGAAGAAGTCGCGGGCGGCGTCGGCGTCGTCTGCATAGACCAATGTGTGAACCGCTGTGATCATGTGGGCAGCCTAGTTCGATTCGTCCGTCACACTGGGAGAATGTCGAACGACGAACTTTCCGGACTGACCATCGCCGTCACCGCCGAACGCCGGGCCGCCGAGTTCATCACGCTCCTCGAACGGCACGGTGCCGCCATCACGCACACCCCGGCCATCCACGTGCTGCCACTCGTCGACGACTCCGACCTGCGGTCCCGCACCGCCGACATCATCGCGTCGCCGCCGGACCTCCTGGTCGTCAGCACCGCCGTCGGATTCCGGGGGTGGCTGGACGCCGCCCGAGCCTGGGACGAGGAGGACGCGCTGCTCGCCGCCCTGCAGTCGGCCCGGATCATCACCCGCGGTCCCAAGGCGAAGGGCGCCGTCCGCGGCGCGGGATTGCGCGAGGAATGGTCGCCGGAGACGGAGTCGTCCGAAGAAGTCCACGAGCACCTCGTCGCCGAGGGCGTGCGCGGGCTGCACGTGGCGGTCCAGTTGCACGGCACCATCACCGAATGGGAACCGATGACCGACCTGAGCGTCTCCCTGGCCGGCGCCGGCGCCGAGACGACCGCCGTGTCGGTGTACAGGTGGATCAGACCCGAGAACCAGCAGCCGCTGCTGACGTTGCTCGACCAGATCATCCGGGCCGAGGTCGACGCCGTCACCTTCACCAGCGCACCCGCCGTGGCGTCCCTCCTCAGCACCGCGAAGGACGCCGACCGCGTCGACGCCCTCCTCCACGCATTCCACGGTCCCGTCGCACCCGTCTGCGTCGGTTCGGTGACGGCGTCACCGTTCACCGCCCTCGGCGTCGAGACCATGCAACCCGCCCGGCCCCGGCTCGGCAGCATGGCGAAATACATCATCGAGGAACTCCCGAAGCGGCGGTGACGGCTCTCCCCGCCGCACCAACGGGACACTCGTTGCGTCAGATCGAACGGGCGTCCCGTTCGTTCGGGAGCAGGCGGGGCGGAGCTACCCGATCAGGCCGGCGGCACGGGCGGCGTCGGAGAGCACGGACTCGAGCATGGCGGGGGTGAGCCTGCCGGTGAAGGTGTTCTGCTGGCTCACGTGGTAGCACCCGAACAGGTGCAGGGGGCGTTCGGGGCCGGGGAGTTCGACGTGTGCCTCGTGCCCGAACTTGGGTCGCGGTCGGGGGACAACCCAACCGGCGTCGTCGAGGACGGGAAGCAGCGACTGCCACCCGAATCCGCCGAGCACGATGACCGACCGCAGGTGGGGTCGGAGGATGCGCAGTTCGGCGTCGAGCCAGTGGCGGCAGTTGTCCCGTTCGGCGGGGGTCGGCTTGTTCGCGGGCGGCGCGCAGTGCACGGGGGAGGTGATGCGGACGCCGAACAGTTCGAGGCCGTCGCCGATGTGGGTGGCGGTGGGCTGACTTGCCAGACCGACGGCGTGGAGTGCGGCGTAGAGGAAGTCGCCGCTGCGGTCGCCGGTGAACATGCGACCGGTCCGGTTCGCGCCGTGTGCGGCGGGGGCGAGACCGACGATCAGCACGGGCGCGTCGGGTGGGCCGAACCCGGGAACCGGACGGCCCCAATAGGATTCGTCGCGGAACGAGGCGCGCTTCTCACGCGCGACCTGCTCCCGCCACTCGACGAGTCGGGGGCAGGCCCGGCATTCGATCAGCTGGGCGTCCAGCCCGGTGATGTCGGTCACTGCCGCGCCCACACGTCACCTCCGCCGGGTGTCACCGACTCGACGAGCGACCACGCCTGATCGGCGGGAAGATCGATGACCAGGTATTTTCCGGTGCCGGCGGGGGTCGCGGCGATGACGGTCGCCACGCCCGCCCGCCGCTGGAAGAACGTCTGACGGACGGTCCACCCGATGATGCCGGCGGCTTCGAGGCTGTCCCGGGCGCGGTCGAGGGAGCCGCTGCTGGTGATCAACCAGCCGGGCAGCACCGCGTGACCGAGGCCGCGGTAGCGATCCCACGCCAGCGCCACGCCGCCGACGGCGAGGGCGACGATCCCGGCCCATGCGGCCCAGAACACGGCCCGGTCGAGGATCACGAAGACCAGGGCGACGACGAGCGCGATCTCGGCGGGGATCAGCGCCCGCGTGTGGCGCCGGCGTGCGGCGACCGGGCCGTGCGCCGTGAGCGGGATCGTGGACTGCCGGTGGTCGCCGATGACGGTGGCCATCACCCGTTCGGCTTCCGCTCGCGGCGCCTGGGGGAGCAGGAGTGAGGATTCGCGCCGCTCGGCGCTCACGCCGGTCATGACGGCGTCCAGCCGCGCCCCGCCCGCGAGCCGGAGAAGGAGCGGTTCCTTGAGGGTCGTGCCGCGTAGTCGGGCGCGATCGAGGGTGGTCTGGCGGGTCTTCAGCAGGCCGTGGCTGACGTGCAGGGTCCGGCCGTTGTCCGTCAGCCTCATGTTGCCGTAGGCCAGCAGGTATCGAACGCAGGCGAGCGCGCTGGCGGCGACGAGGAGGATGACGCTCCCGACGACCACCGCGAGGACGATCCCGACGCGCTCGGCGGATTCGATCCCCGCGGCCACCGTCGACGAGCGGGCGATCTTGGCGCCCAACCCGTACTGGAATGCGAGACCGACGATCGCGGCGATGGTCACCACCCCGGTCACCGAGAACGGGGCGTAGCGCACCCACGCCGGTGTCCAGTGGCCGATCTCGGTCACCGCGGGCTCCTGGGTGACCGCGGTGTGCTCGACCTCGGCGGTGGACTGGCGGTTGAGAAGCGCGGCGCGGAGGTCGGGAACCAGACCGGCGGAGAGTGCGTTGAGTTCGAACTTCGCCGCGTCGGGCTTCGACCCCACCTGCTGGCCGGTGCCGATGCGCACGATCGACAGACCGAGCAGCCGATGCAGGACGCCCGCCTCCACGTCGACGGATCGGATGCGGTTGCGCGGAACGGACAGCAGGCGCTTCCGGAAGAGGCCCTGCCGCAGTTGCACGTGCACCGGGCCGATGCGGTAGCTGGTCGTGAACCAGCGCGAGATCCCGAACACGACGAACACCACGACGGCGACGAGACTCCACACGTGGTTGCCGCTCTGGGTGCCGATCACCAGCGAGATCAGCAAGACGGGCAAAAGTTTGACGATCTCGTCGACGGGGTGGACGAGCAGCATCCGGCGGTCCAGGCGCAGCCAAGGCTGCTCCTCCTCGGCGGCGGCCGCGGCCTCGCCGTGCGCGATGGGAGGAGCGACCCCCGGTTCCGGCGCCGCACTCACGTGGCGTCACCGACATTGGTACCCGCGATCTCGGTGAGGCGCGCGACAGTGCGATCGGCGGTGTCCTGATCGAGGGCGGAGATCTTGACGGCACCGGCGGACGACGCCGTCGTGACCGTGACGGTCGCGAGCCCCAGCATGCGGTCGATGGGTCCCCGTTCGGTGTCGACGGTCTGGATGCGGGAGATCGGCGCGATGCGTCGTTCCTGGGTGAACCATCCGCTGCGGGTGTAGACGGCGGTGTCGCTGATCTCCCAGCGGTGCACCCGGTACCGCCAGATGGGGACGACCGCGATGTGGATGATCGCGAGCACGACGGTGATCGCGAGAACCGTCACGTGGATCCAGACCGGCCACCAGTGAAAGACCAGAGCGACAGCTTGCGCGACGAAGACGGGAAGCCACAGAAGGGCTGCGTTGATTGCCCACAAACGCTTGGCCTTGGGGCTGGGCCGCCACAGCGGCTCCGCCATCGTGACGGTGGTGGGCACACTCATGCCCCTACTTTGGCCGTGCCCCGGCATTCTGTCGAGAACCGACCTATCGTGGGAGGACCCCCCGAAGCGAAAGGAGCGCAGACATGACGTCATTCGATGCGGCCGATTCTCCGGAGGTTCCCGAGGCAGACCGGCTCGAGCAGGAACTCGCCGTCGACGACGACAGTTCCGACGAGGTGGAAGAAGTGTCGTCACTGGAGGTGAACGAGGCGGACGTGGCCGAGCAGAGCCGGGCGGTTCCCGTCGACGAGGACTACCCGCGCGGGTAGCGATCCTCGCCGCTCGCGGGAGTCTGGGTGGCACCGGTTGTCACCGATGGCGCATGATCGCTGGGTGACCCATTCAGGTGAAGAATCCGGCCGGCCCACGATGCTTCCCATGCCGGGTGTTCCGGCGGCACCCCCGCCCGGCGCATCGGCGCAGGAAGTGGCCCCCTCCGCCTCGGCGATGCGGCGGGTGCTGCGCCGTGCGCGCGACGGCGCCACCCTGAACGTCGACGAGGCGACGACCCTGCTGCAGGCCCGCGGCGACGACCTGGCCGATCTGTGTTCGTCGGCGGCGAAGGTCCGCGACGCCGGTTTGCTGGCGGCGGGGCGGCCCAGGGCTGTCACGTATTCGCGCAAGGTGTTCATTCCGTTGACGCGGTTGTGCCGGGACAAGTGCCATTACTGCACGTTCGTGACGGTGCCCGGCAAGTTGCGGGCCGAGGGACGCGGCGCGTATCTGGAACCGGACGAGGTGCTGGAGATTGCGCGGCAGGGCGCCGAATTGGGCTGCAAGGAAGCGCTCTTCACGCTCGGTGACCGTCCCGAGGATCGGTGGCCGGAGGCCAAGCAGTGGCTGGACGAGAGGGGTTACGATTCGACGCTGGACTACCTGCGTGCGATGTCGATCCGGGTTCTCGAGGAGACCGGGCTGCTGCCGCACCTGAATCCGGGTGTGATGAGCTGGGAGGAGATCTCCCGGCTCAAGCCGGTGGCCCCGTCGATGGGGATGATGCTCGAGACGACGTCCACCCGGTTGTTCAC
>SEEV01001001.1 GCA_004211695.1 Rhodococcus sp. (in: high G+C Gram-positive bacteria) | reverse complement strand
CCCGAGGTCGCGGCCGCGGCCGAGCACGGGATGGTGCGCTGGGTCGAACCGGTGATTGTGGTGGACGTCGCGTATCGCGAATATCTGCCGGGTGGGCTTCGGCATCCCAGTTTCAAGGGACAACGCGGAGATCTGGATCCGGGGTCGATCACCCGGGATGCCCTGTGACGGAGCTTATCCGATAAATGGGGAAGCCGCCGGCACCTTCCCCGGTGCCAGCGGCTCCTCATCCCCTTCGCCCGGGAACGCTGCGCAGTGCAGGTCTTCCCGGCCGCGGGAGACGGTGACGCCATATCGCCTCTCGGCAAGTGGTCGCTCGCAGCGACTCTTCTGGTGTGGTACCCGGGGTATGCGCGCCACCGTCAGCCTTTTCAACAGCGGACGAGTTGGTGGTATTCCGACTGGCCCCGGCGCTCACATTGGCGATCGGAAACGTGCGTCAATGGGCGTCGCGGAACCACTGCTCGATCTCTGCGGGGATACGACCGCGGGAGGAGAGCTCGTAGCCCTGCTCGATCGCCCACGCTCGGATCTTCTGGGTCTTACCCGACGACCGCGTCGCGGTAGCGGGGTTGACCTGCCGGTCCGCGCGGTGTTTGTGGCCGCCGACCCGGGTGGAGTGGGCGATGTAGTACTCGAAGGTCTCCCGGAGTTCCTTCGCGTGCTCGTCCTTCAGGTCGATCACGTACTCGACACCGTCGACGGCGTAGCTGATGCTCTCACCGTCGTCGCCGAAGACGGTGCCGTCGATGTCGTCGGCCAGCTCTACTACGACCTTGCGTGCCACAGATCCACCCCTCGACTTCTTCGGTACGGACCAGACGACACTACTGGCAGCACCGGAAGAAAACAGTGTTCTGCCGCCTGTGGGCTCTCGGTCGACCTACCGTGAAGTCCCACGGGGTCCGCGACACTCGTGGACTCACCGGAGGAGGAGCGATGACTGCGAAGTTCGAGCTGTTCAAGGACACCGCCGGACAGTTTCGGTTTCACCTGAAGGCTGCGAACGGCGAAATCATCGCGGCCAGTCAGGGTTACACATCGAAGGCGGCGGCCCAGAACGGGATCG
>SEEV01000438.1 GCA_004211695.1 Rhodococcus sp. (in: high G+C Gram-positive bacteria) | reverse complement strand
CGGCACCGAACCGGCCAGGCCGTCGACGACAGTCCCGATGGAGTACGCGCCCGGGCGAGCCGGGCACCACATTTTCCTTCACCACGGCGGGGCACAGCGCCCCTGGGGAACTAGACCGATACGACCGCCGGATCCTCCTCCACCGGCTGATCTTTCGACCGTCGGTCGAGCGCGGTGGCGACGACGAGGACGGCGAGCGCGGCCACGGTCAGTGCGGCTCCCATCCAGATCGGGGACGTGAAGCCGAGTCCGGCGGCGATGGTGATGCCACCGAGCCACGCTCCGAGCGCGTTGCCCACGTTGAACGCGGCGATGTTCGCGCCGGACGCCATGGTCGGGGCCTGCGCCGCGTAGTTCATGATGCGCATCTGCAGTCCGGGGACGGTCGCGAAACCGAACGCGCCCATGAGGAACAGGGCGACGATCGTCATCGGCTTGCTGCCCGCGGTGAGTGCGAACAGCACGAGCACGACGGTGAGCACGGCGAGGATCGTGACGAGGGTGCGGGTGAGCGCCTTGTCGGCGGCGCGTCCACCGAGGAAGTTGCCGACGAACAGGCCGGAGCCGAAGAGCACGAGGAGCCACGGGACGCTGCTCGACGCGAATCCGCCGACCTCGGTGAGAGTGAAGGCGATGTAGGTGAAGGCGCCGAACATGCCGCCGAATCCGAGGATCGTGACGGCGATCGAGAACCACACCTGCGGAGACCGGAAGGCCCGCAATTCGCCGCGCAGGCCGCCGGATTCCGGTGCGACCTCCGAGCGGGACACCGACGGCACGAGCGTCGCGATACCGATCAACGCCACGACACCGATGACGGTGATTACCCAGAACGTGGAACGCCATCCGAACTGCTGACCGAGGAACGTGCCGAACGGGACGCCGAGCACGTTGGCGATGGTCAGCCCCGCGAACATCGTCGCGATCGCGCCGGCCCGCTTGCTCGCCGGGACGAGGTCGGCGGCGAGCACCGAGCCGATGCCGAAGAACGCGCCGTGGCACAGGGCCGCGAGGACGCGTCCGCCCATCATGACCTCGTAGGTCGGGGCCAGCGCCGACAGCAGGTTGCCGCCGATGAACAACACCATCAGCGACTCGAGGACGCGTTTGCGGTCGAATCGGGTGACCGCCGCAGTGATGACGATCGCGCCGACGGCAACGGAGAGGGCGTAGCCGGAGATGAGGTAGCCGGCCACCGACTCGCTCACCTGGAAGTCGGCCGACACTTCCGGCAGCAGTCCCATGATGACGAATTCGGTGAGACCGATCCCGAAGCCGCCCATTGCGAGGGCGAGCAGACCCAGTGGCATCGCAGCCACTCCTTTCAGACGGACTGGAGATAAGAGCGCTAGCTCGAATACCGCGCCTGCAGTAGTTGCAGACGCGTCATAAATAGTTGCACACGCCTGATATGTGCGCAAGCTGGTATTCTGACGTAGTAGTCGTATTCACAGGAGGTGGCCCATGGCAGTCGCTGATGACGCCGTCGAGATCCGGTCGCAGGGATGGCGCACACTCGCCGCCCTGCACGGGCTGCTCGAGGCAGAACTCGAACGCGCTCTGCAGCGCGGCCACGACCTGTCGGTGGTCGAGTACACGGTGCTCGACGCTCTGAGCCGCCAGGACGGCTGGCACATGCGCATGGCCCAACTCGCCCGCGCGGCGGCGCTGAGCAGCAGCGCCACCACCAGGCTGGTGAACCGTCTGGAGAACCGCGGACTCCTCACGCGCATTCTCTGCGACGACGATCGTCGCGGTATCTACACCGAGCTCACACCTGCGGGCCGGGCGGCGCTGGACGAGGCCCGCCCCACCCACGACGCCACCCTGGAAGCCGCACTCGACCGGGCCGCCGAGGTGCCCGAGCTCGCCCACCTCGCCCGCACCCTGCACGAGCTCCCCGCATAGGTGAGTGCCAAGGCGTGCCGGAGCACGCCTTGGCACTCACGTCAGGACAGGGGGGTGAAGTCGCGCGACGCGATGTACTCCGGCCGCGGGCGTGCCGCCGCGAACGGCTCGACGAGAGTGTTCTCGACACTGTTGAACACGAGGAAGAGGTTCGACCGCGGGTAGGGCGTGATGTTGTTACCCGAACCGTGCATGACGTTGGAGTCGAACCACAGCGCGGTGCCGGCGGCGCCGGTGAACTGGTCGATCCCGAATTCCGCGGCCATCCGGGTCACGTCCTCGCGCCGCGGAACCCCGACCTCCTGCGCGACGAGAGACGACGTGTAGTTGTCGTCGGGGGTGGCGCCGACGCACTGGACGAATCGCTTGTGCGAACCGGGCATCACCATCAACGACCCGTTGAACGGGTAGTTCTCGGTGAGCGTGATCGAGCAGCTGACGGCCCGCGGGACGGGCAGACCGTCCTCGGCGTGCCACGTCTCGAAGTCCGAGTGCCAGTAGAAGCCGGTGCCCTTGAACCCGGGCATCGAGTTGATCCGGCTCTGGTGGATGTAGACGTCGGACCCGAGCAGTTGGCGCGCACGGTCGAGAATCCGGCTGTCGCGGATCAGCGCGGCGACCGCGGCGCTGCGCCGGTGCACGTCGAAGACGGATCGAACCTCGTCGGTGCCGCGTTCGGTGATGACGCGCCCGCTCTCGCGCATCCCCGGATCGCGGGACAGCCGGTCGAGTTCCTCCCGGCAGGACATCACCTCGCCCGCGTCCAGCACGTCCTCGATGATCGTGTAGCCGCGGGATTCGTGTCCGGCGAGGGCCGCCGAATCGAAGGGCCCGTCCGCGGGTCTCCCCCACACGGCCGGTTCGTTCCGTTGGAGCATCGACGGCTCGGCGTCGATCCGAGTCGGGTAGCGATCGTGGCGGTTGGTGTCTCCCTGAACCTCAGCTACCTGGGTCATTGTCCCTCCTCGGCACTTACCTCTACTGCACTGTCGCTACGACGACAGCGTCTTCTGTTCGGCGCGCAGCCGCTGGACGGCGTCGTCCAGATGCTCGGCGAGCAATTTCTGCACCTCTTCAGCAGTACCCGTGCGGATCGCCTCACGCAGCGTTTTGTGTTCCTGCGCCTGCTCGCGGATGTCGTCGTAGGTGGTCTGCAACGCACCCAGGCACATCCGGGTCTCGATCAGGAGCGTCCGCGCTGCGCGAATGAGCCGTGGGCTTTCCGCGCTCTCCACCAGGATCTGGTGGAACTGCTGGTCGGCGTCCGAGACGGCGGCGGCGTCGCCGCGCTCGGCCGCGGCCTGCATGACGAGCACGGTGGGCTCGAGCGCGATGTACGTGGCTTCCCGGCGTCCGTCGTCGAGGATCATCTCGAGGGCCCCGCGCTCGATGACCGATCGGCTGCGGTACACGTCGACGACGTCGTCGAGGGTCAGCTCCGTCACGAAGATCCCGCGGTGACGGATGCTGTGAAGTATGCCCTCGGAGACGAGCCTCTGCATGGCTTCGCGCAGCGGCCCGCGCGAGACCTGGAAGTGCGCGGCCAGTTCCGCCTCGCCCAGCTGTGCACCCGGCTCGAGCGCGCCCTTCATGATGGCGACCCGCAGGCGGTCCGCGATGAATTCGGCAGTCGATTGACGACTGACGGGTTCCAGGTCAGTCAGAGCCATGACTGTGGCCTTTCTCGAACAATGTTCCCAACGACGGCTGCACCGCCGTGTGGCCCGCAAGGCGCAGGCCTTCCCAGATGGTGACCTGGTTTGCCGTGAGTACCGGCTTGCCGAGGCGCTGCTCGAGAGTACTCAGCGCACCCAGCGTCCTCATCGCAGTGTCGGGGATGAGCAGGGCTTCGGCGTCCGGGTGGTCGTTCTCCACCGCGAGTTCCACGACGCGTTCCGGGCTGAGCTGCCCGACCTCGGCGGCGGTGTCGATACCCGCGCTCGACATCGACAGCACCTCGATGCCGGCGGCGGCGAGGAATTCGACGAACAGCTTCGCAACGTCCTCCGGGTAGCTCGCGGCCACCGCCACGCGAGTGATTCCCAGGGCGTGGAGGGCGTTGACGAACGCGAAACTGGTGCTGGACGTGGGCACACCGGTGGCCGCGGCGAGGGTCTCGGCCTGCTGCTTCGCGCCGTCGGGCCCGTAGACGAAGCTGCCCGACGTGCACGCCCACACGACGGCGTCCGGCTTCTCGTCCGCGAGGAGTGCGGCCCCGCCGGCCAGCTTCTCGGGGCTTCCGAGGTCCAGCAGTTCGGGCACGGCGTGCAGGTCGGTGCCGTAGATGTGCACGACCGGCAGGTCCACTCCGAGCATTTCCGCGGCGAAGGGGTAGTCGTCTTCGGCGGCGTGATCGGGGTAGATGAATCCCACGGTGGGGGTCGGCGTGCTCGTCATACTTTCTCCTCTGTGCGTGTCGTGCGGGCTGATGTCAGAAGACGTTGCGGAGCCATTTGCCGGGGCCCGTCATGGGGAGCTTCATCCGGCCGAGACAGGCCCAGATCGTGAGCTGGTTGGCGGTGAGGACCGGTTTGCCGAGCTCGCGTTCGAGTGGGGCGATGACGTCGTAGGTCGGCAGGTTGGTGCAGCTGACGAAGATCGCCTCCGACTTGGGGTCGTCGGCCGCGATGATCCGTTCGGCGATCGTGCGGTAGTTGACCTTCCAGATACCGCCGCCGAGGCCGAGGTGGTCGGAGCGCACCACCTCGGTGCCCGCCTCGTGCAGGAACGCGTGCAGCCGTTCGGTCAGCGGGGCGTCGTAGGGCGTGATCACCGACAGCTTGCTCAACTCGAGGTGTTCGATCGCCTCGACCAGCGCGCCGGACGTAGTGATCGCGTGCTGGGCGCCGGCCTCGCAGATCGCGTCGCACAGCGTTCGCTCGTACTCGAGACCCTTGATGAAACTCCCGGACGTGCACAGATAGGCCACGACCTCGGGCTCCACGTGCAGAACGTCGCGCGTCGCGGCCATCAGGTGTCTTCGCTCGGACACGAGCTCGGCCATCTCCAGGCTGACGGGCACGGGTTCGTACGGCGTGCGCGCCAGATGCAGGCTCACCTCGAGTGGAGCCCAACGCCACAGCTCTCGTTCGAGCGCCAGGTCGAACGGGGCGATGATGCCGATCCCCCGTTGCGCGATTGGGCCCTCGAATTCCGGAATGTTCAGTTCCAACACCAGGCCTCACCTTCGTTCCGGCCACGCCCGAGCATTATCAGATTGTTGACAATCATACGAGTTACTCATACGGTGTCAACGTGAGTCGGAACCCGATCGTCGCGGTGCTACATGCCCACGTCCTGCCGAGCGACGAACTCATG
>SEEV01000074.1 GCA_004211695.1 Rhodococcus sp. (in: high G+C Gram-positive bacteria) | reverse complement strand
ACCGCGCCTTCAACGTGACGACGACGCCGTCACCATGCCGACGAAAACCTCGAAAACAGTCCGAAGCCGTCTGCATTTACAGCGACGCGATCATCTGCATCTTCAGTGACGGGCAACAGGGCGTCGGGAATCGTTCACGGTAGGGATAGGGTTTTCGCGTTTCTTGTTCGTGAAACGCTCTACGCTCGATGCATGGAAACGGGACGCGACGAGACCAAATCCTGTTCGTTCTGCCACGGTCCGATTGGATATGAGATCAAGGATGCCCACGCAGGCTTGGCGTCGTTGCCCCCGGGCAAGCGGTATAGGGTCTTCCACTGCCTGAATCGATGCCCACGATCGGCGCCAGACGGCCTTAAATGTGGACATGGCCATGAGTATCTTTAGGCCGCCGGTCCTTCGTCCCTCGTCTGGCGTATCGAGTCCCAGGCGAGTAGCGGATGAGTTTCTGTCGGTCAGCTCCACGGCCAGCACAATCGTTCTGAACACGACGCCGCTCCGTCCTCAACGCCGCCGGTACTTCAGGCATCCACTGGTCAGCCCAGAGCTTTCGCTTTGAGAACATCGAACTCCGGCTGGCTGATCGTGCCTTCATCGAGCAATGCCTTCGCGTCGGCGATCTGTTCTCCAGGGGACTTCGCCGCCACCTCACGAAAGTATTTGTCCGTAGCCTGCGGTTCCGCATGTTGGGCTTCGGCCTGGCACTCGGCCATGCCGCGACCACCACGGACTATCAGATAGACAAACGCCGCCAAATAGGGCAATACGATCAAGAAGATGATCCACAAGATTTTCACGATGCCGGACATCACGCGGTCACGGAACAGATCACCAAGGATATGAAACAAGATCATCAGGTAGGCGACAAACGCGAATAGGACCAACGTGTACCACAGCAGTCCCAGAACGAATTCAACATTGCCGCTCAATACTATTCGGTGGGGTCAGAACGCAACAGTCTCGCCGACAGAAGGCCGCGAAGCCGGAGCGGACCACCACCCCTGGCTACAATACTTCCCATCGGCGCGTTTTCCGTGGCGAATCCGGCGTCATCCAGCAACCAATTTCATTTCAACAGGGAGCCCGAATCGGTGATGTGGCGGCAGGCCGCTTTCTCTACGAGGAGAGGTACGAAGTCACGTATTCTCCCGTTCGCAAAGCGCCTGTGAATGGTGCGCACCATTTCCGCGATGTCCACGGGTGCGATCGAAGGGTGTTGCGCAATAAGACGGTTGATGATGTGTTCGACCTGCAGCATTTCGTCGTCGCGGGCCATTGATGTGGCGTCTGCCCCGGGAATCGGCGGGTCGACACCGTCGGTGGGTGAATTCCTTACCCGCTCAACGTGATCAGTCTCGCTCGATTCCGGATCTGCCCGATCGGCGATCGTCGCTCCGGTGTGGCTCTTGATTTCCTGCGTGCTCAACGATCCTCGGGTAGTCGGCGAAGAGAGCGCTGCGGCCGCGGAGATGGCGTGAGGTCTTTGCACGTGTCTTCCCTCGAGGGTAAGGGCGTGATTCGAGTAGCCCTTGTTCGAGTGCTATGTCGAACCCGGTAGGTTCGAGAATTTCATGCTCAGAAGCCGATCATATAGAGCACAAAGTCATCACCCAGCCCAATCTTGTCGAACGCAGGTGTGGTATCGGTCCGGATCACGCAAGCCACTACTACGTCCGCCCACTGATCTCATGTGGGTTCACGCCTGGAAGGTGACACCATGACCGCACAAGAGCTGTTGTGCAATCACAAGGTGACGGGTCGAAGTCACGGGCTGATGTTGGTTCGTGCGCTGCCTGAGATCGTGGGAAGCGGCCACGGAGTCCTCGATGTGGGACAACGGGAGGTCTCCGTCATTTCGACGCATTAGTCAGTGCTGCGCGGCCTGGCGATCAGGAGAGGGCAGGGAGTTGTGTGCAGCAGGGCTGCGCTCGTCGAGCCGAGGGTCATCCCGGCGAAGCCACCCCGTCCCCTACAGCCGAGCACGATCATTCGGGCCTCGCCAGCCAACTCGAGGAGATGCCGCACGGGCCGGTCCCGGACGAGGGTCTGACGCATCACGACGTGGGGGAATCGTTCACCCCACCCTGCGAGGCTGTCCGCTAGAACTGACCGCTCCGCGGTCTCCACCGCGGAGCGGTCTTCTTGCACTGCATCGAGCGCCAGCGTCGACAGGTCCTGGTCGGACCAGGCATGTAGCGCGATCAGTTCCGCTTTGTGAAGGACGCATTCTTCGAATGCGAGGCCGATTGCCAGTTCGCTGTTCGGAGATCGATCGACCCCGACCACAACGGGTTTGGTGCTGTTGTCGACTCTCGACCAACCGTCGATCACCGCTACCGGGCACTGCGCGTGGCGCGTCACCGCCGATGTCACGGATCCGACCAGTCCGCCGGTGAATTCGCCAAGTCCGCGGCGGCCGAGCACGACCATCTCCGCCCCTTTGGAGCAGTCGACGAGCGCTCCCGGCGCGTACTGGTGCGACAACTCGGCTCGGATATCCGTCACTCCGTCGTCGGCACTGGCTCGGGCGGCCTCGAGGGCCTCGGCGAGATCGCGTTCTGCCCGGGTGCGTAGCTCTGCGGCCAGGCGCGGTCCGTCTTCCGCGCCGAGGTACGTGACGCAGGCCAACAGCAGCAGGGGCGTCATGCGTAGTGACGACTCTCGTGCGGCCCACCGCACCGCATCCAGCGAGGATTGGGATCCGTCCACTCCCGCGACTATCGACGAATCGACCATCGGGACCTCCTTGGCAGTGGGCTGTTGCGAGTGTGTGGCCATCGGCGAACACGTAACTCTCAGAGTGCCACGTCGGCGATGGAGACCGGCGTAACGAGAATCGACATGAGCTTTCTCCCGCTGCGGGAGGCCCACCGGACTGCGGATTCCCGAGCGGTGAGCTGCCGCAGCATGAGAAAAGTCCGGTCCTTTCGCCCGTGCCGGTACTTCACCCGGCCGTCGGCGGCGTTACCCGGGTGCCGGACGCTCCCGGAACAGAACCTCGGACAATGGACGTCTCGGCGTGGTCGGACCTCCAGTGCCCGCTCCCACTCTGATCAATACCTGCGGCAAGCACTCTCCCGCGGAAAGCTCGCGCAACATCGTCCGTGTCGCCGAGCGTTCGGTCAGATGCGTGACCGGGCACGTGGCGAGCCCACGGTCAGTGCATGCGAGCAACACTGCGGAGAGCGCCTCTCCGCTTCGTAACCAATCGAGCCTCGAATCAGCGGGGGTAGAGAGCAGGAGGATCGCAGATCGGTCTTCCGAAGGGCCGCCGACGGGCACGCTCGCATTGCCCGCCGGGAACTCTCGCGCGACGCCCACCGAGTGCTGCTCTCGATCGGACGGAAGCGCCTCTTCCGGGACGCCGTCCGGGAAGAGCCCCTGCCCCGACCACCACCGCAGTTCAGCCTGGTAGGCGACGTCGGTGTGCCGCAGACCCGTCATTCTGCGCGACGCTTCCTCGAGTGTGTGGCCGCTGCGCTCGCCCAGGTCTTCGAGTTCGACCGCGGATTCTGCCGCGATCCGGGCGAGAAGCTCGACCGTTTCCTCCCAACCGGGCGGTGCCTTCAGCGGGAGCCGCTCGGTGCGTCTTTGTTCGATCGCCCTGGCCATGCGGACGGCGAAATCCGACCGGGTCGGCGCCTGAGAGAAGCCGATCGTCGCCAGGAGCTCGCGGTCGGAAGAACGCGGCAGCCGGTCGATCACGGGACACCACAGTTTCGACTCGAACGCGTACTCGAGATGGTTCAGAGCGGCCCCGCACGAGATCACCATCTGCCGGCCGAAGGCATCGGTGGCAGGTAACAATCGGTCGGGGTCGCTGAACAACTGCAGGCCGGATTCGCCCATCAGCCAGCGCCACGGCTGACTGTTGTGCAGCGACGGCGCGCGGCACGCCAGCGCCACCGCTGATTCGACGGTTCGCCGGTCGGGTATGACCGGGATATCACGCGTGCTCACCGGCCGTCCCTGGGTTCGACTGTCGCTGCGCCGATCATCGTGGTCTCGTCTCCTGCGTTCTCTCAACTCGAGTATTGCGTCCGCAGCGCGAAGACTGGTAGGGCCGTAGGTCATCGACAGTGCTCGGGCTGAGTTCAGCCAACGACCATCGCCCACAGCGTCAGTGCGGTAGCAGCGAAGGGCGCGGCCAGCAACGCCGACAGCCGACGCTGCGAGGACACCGCCGCCTCCGAAGACATCTGCGGCGCCCTTCGTAGTGACGAGGAGGACGAGCAGGATCGCCGCCAGCGAGAGGGTTGCCGGAACGGAGATCCGGGGGGGTCGAGCAGGCGGGCGCCCGGGGTGCCCCTGGGTCGCGGGTGCCTGCCGCGAAGTCTTGCGATCTTCGGAGCACCAGTAGGGCGGTTTCTCGCCGCGTTCGTCGGGATCGCGGCCCTCATCCTGGGCTGGTATTGGGTACGCACCCACATCCCGCCACGACCGGATGTCGGAACCCACCACCTCGTTCGCTGCCCTGGTCGCCTTCTTGCTCGACGCACTCGCCTGGCACCATCCCTCCCTCGCCGTCGCGCTCGGCGTCATCGTCCTCGCCCTCCTCGCCGTCAAATACCCCATGCACGAATTCGCAGAGCGCATGATCGATGAGCGTGACATCACGGACTTCTGCGTGCCGCTTGCGATCACCTTCCTCATCCTGCCGCTTGCTAATGTACGGCCGCCAGCGGCGCGTCGAATCGCGGAGCGAAGTCGTAGGCATCGGCAACAGCGGCGGCACTGCACCGGCTGCCGTCCACGCCGACGACCACCGTGTGATGACCGGGAAGCGCGTGCTCGCCGGGCGTCCGGCGGTGACCATCGGCCCTAACCTCGGGCCGATGAAAGGCGAACACTGAGATGCACACACCGACCTTGCACCCAGGTCATGGCGGAGTGAGATTCACCGAGGAGGCGATCGTGAACAGCACCATTCCCGACGAGAACGTCGTTCGCATTGCCGTGGACCTTGCCTGTCGGGCGCCGTCGGTACACAACAGCCAGCCCTGGCAGTGGAGATACGACGACGGTCGACTCGACCTCTACACCGAACCCGGCCGGCTGCTGGCGTCGGCGGACCCGTCGGGCCGGCAACTGGTCGTCAGTTGTGGTGCGGCGCTGAATCATCTCCAGACGGCGCTGACCGCCCTCAAATGGTCCGCGGACATCCAGCGTGTCCCCGAGGGCCCTCACTCGGGGCACCTCGCGACGATTCGCTTCCGCCACGACGCCCGGCCGCAGTCCCACGACTTCGACCTGCTCGCCGCGATCCGGCACCGCCACTCCGACCGCAGGCCCTTCGGCCCGGTGAGCGTGAAGACCCCGCTTCCCAGGGGGTTGAACGATGTGGTGCGCCGCCTGGACGTTCACCTGACGGTGCTGGGGCAGGACGCGCGTCCGACACTCGCAAAGGCAACCGAGATGACCGCGGCTGCGCGG
The DNA here is from genome assembly GCA_004211695.1 of Rhodococcus sp. (in: high G+C Gram-positive bacteria). Classification (GTDB taxonomy): domain Bacteria; phylum Actinomycetota; class Actinomycetes; order Mycobacteriales; family Mycobacteriaceae; genus Rhodococcus_F. The sequence continues at coordinate 15,813 of SEEV01000074.1, read as the reverse complement.
AAATACGACTCCGCCTACCAGACCGAGCTCCACTGGTGGGCCGGTCATTCCCTCCCCCAGGGCGGAATACCGGCGGATGCGCTCGCCACCGCAGACAACCGTGACCGCGTCGACATCGGGCGCCGCTTTCCCATCGGCCGAGACAACAACGCGACGAGGGAGGTCGACCGCTCGACGGTGCTGGTGTTGAGCACCGACAGCGACGGCCGCGGTGAGTGGCTCCGAGCGGGCGAGGCCCTTTCCGCGCTACTCCTGGAGGCCACAGTCGGCGGTCTGTCGACCTGTCCGCTGACCCACATGATCGAACTCCGGCAGGGCCGGGAGATCATCCGCGAACTGCTCCCCGACCCGGGGGTCCCGCAGGCGCTGATCCGGGTGGGCGTCACCGAGAAGAAGTCTCCGCCGCGACAGACTCCGAGACGCCCTCTCGACTCGGTGTTTTCGATCGGCCACCGTCACGGCGCCCGCTGACGCGCCTCGGAGATTTCGGTCAGCACCGCCGAAACCGTCGTCTCGAGGGCACCACGCACCGCGGCTGAGAGTCCGCTGCCGTGACCCACATCCGAGACCTCCACCGCAATAATGACCGTCCTGCGCGGCAGCCGACCCAGCACCGCGCCGAGCCGGAGTGCGTCCTCGAGCCGGATTCCGTGGGTGCTGAACGTCCCCGCCAGTGCTCCGCTCAGCTCATCCGGGGTGAGTCGGTGCACGCTGCCGGGCCGCGGCGGATCGCAGACGACGGCGTCGACGATGACGGCCAGGTCCGCACCGGACCACGCGTCAAGCAGAATAGCGGGGTCGCCATCCGATATGGTGACCCCCACTCCCGGTGCGAGGTGATCCGCTACTTCTCGCGCAACCGCCGGGCCGATTCCGTCGTCGCGGCGAAGATCGTTTCCCAGCCCGATCACCACGACGGTCATTGCCGGTCCACAGTGAGGGTCAGAAAGTGGGTGGCGCAGGAGATACACGGATCGTAATTGCGGATGGTGCGTTCGCACAGGGTCGTCAGCTCGTCATCGGCCAGCATCAGGTGTGAATCGACCACCCGCCGGAGGTCGTGTTCGATGGCAGCCTGATTCTGTGAAGTCGGCGGAATGATGGTGGCGCCGCTGATCACTCCGGTGGGGTGGATTTCGTATCGGTGGTACAGCAGTCCACGGGGTGCTTCGCTGACGCCGTGTCCGACCGTGCGTGCCGGTGACCCGGCGACGAACGGTTGCGCCGGCCGCTGGTATCGGTCGATGATGCGCAACGCCTCCTCGATGGCATAGACGACCTCGACGGCACGGACGACGATGCTGCGGTACGGGTTCCGGCACTGCGCGCCCAACCCCGCGTCGGCGGCGGTTTGCGCGGCGGCGCCGGCAAGCTGCGACGAATTGAGCGAGTACCGAGCCAGCGGCCCCGTGAGGTAGCGCCCGCCGTCGAGTTCGGCGTGAAGTGCGGTCGAGTGCGGCACCTGACGCTCGACGACATGTTTCGGGAATTCTTCTGCGGTGCATCGCAATCCGGTTGAAGACCAGATCTGTCCGTTCTCGATGGCGTAGTGGGAGTCGTCGTGCAGTGCGAGCAGGTCGTGGTCGAGTTCGATGTCGGGGAAGTCGAAGGACGAGACCCATTGGACGGTGGCGACGGCCTGATCGAGTGCGGCGTGCAGTTGCTCGGACAGAGGAATCAATTCCGCACGGGTGGGAACCCGGTAGAACCCCCCGATTCGCACATTGACCGGGTGGATCGGCCTGCCACCGACGAGGTCGAGGATCGCGTTTCCGGCCTTTTTCAGCGACAGGCCACGCTCGACGGCCTCCCGATCGTGGCGAGCGAGGGCAATCGAATCGGGCACGCCCAGGAAGTCGGGTGCGTGGAGGAAGTAGATGTGCAGCACGTGACTGGCGATCCATTCTCCGCAGTAGAGCAGCCGCCGCAGATCCATTACCGCGTCGTCGAGGTCGAGTTCGCAGGCCTGCTCGATGGCGTTGCATGCGCTCACCTGGTAGGCGACCGGGCAGATGCCGCAGATGCGGGAGGTGATGTCGGGGGGTTCGAGAAAGTGGCGGCCGCGCAGGAAGGATTCGAAGAAGCGGGGCGGCTCGTAGATGCTGAGTTCGACACGTTCGGCCCTGCCCCCGCGCACCGTCACGTCGATCCGGCCCTCACCCTCGACGCGGGCGAGGGCGCGCACGGTCAGTTCCCTACTGCGGGGCGGCACGGTCGTGCCCTTCCGATCCGTAGGCCGCCACGTTGAAGGTGGCGAAGATGCGGCGGATGGCGCCGTCGTTCATTCCGCACGTGCGCAGCCACCCGCTCATGGCGGCGAGGTTGGGGTCGGTAGTGGGGCCGAAGCAGCCGTAGCACCCGCGCGAGACCGACGGGCAGAGGGCACCGCACCCGGAGTGGGTGACGGGGCCGAGGCACGGTGTGCCGTCAGCGACCATGACGCACGTCAGGCCGCGTCGTTTGCATTCGGTGCACACGCTTGTGTTGGGGATGTTCGGTTTCCGGCCTGCAAGGTATGCGGTGATGACCTCGAGGAGTTGACGGCGGTCGATCGGGCAGCCCCGGAGTTCGAAATCGACGGGGACGTGCGCCGAGATCGCGGTCGAGGTGGCGAGGGTGTCGATGTAGTCGGGTCGGGCGTAGACCACGGACAGGAATTCGTCGATATCGGCGAAGTTGCGTAACGCTTGGATTCCTCCGGCCGTGGCGCAAGCCCCGATGGTGACGAGGAAACGTGATTGTTCCCGCACTGCGTGGATTCGGTCCCGGTCGGCTGCGGTGGTGATCGAGCCCTCGACCAGCGACAGGTCGTACGGGCCTGCGGTGATGGTGTCGGACAGCTCCAGGAAGTGGCAGATCTCCACGGCCTCGGACAGGGCGAGTAGTTCGTCTTCGCAGTCGAGCAGCGTGAGTTGGCAGCCGTCGCAGGAGGCGAACTTCCACACGGCGAGTGTCGGTTTGGTGGTCGGTGGTGCACTCATCACAGCTCCGGTACCAGTAGGAGTGGTTCGGCGGTGGCGTAGTCGACGACGGGGCCGTCACGGCAGAGAAGCAGTTCGCCGAGCTGGCAGTGCCCGCAGGTGCCCATCCCGCACTGCATGTTGCGTTCCAAGGACACCTGGATGTTCTCGGCCGGCACGCCGCGGTCGATCAATGTACGTGCGCAGAACCGCATCATCAGTTCGGGCCCGCACAGCAGTGCGGTGGTACGAGTGGGATCGATGTCCGCGCGGTGCAGTGATTCGGTGACGAATCCGACGGGGCCGGTCCATCCGGAGACCGGTTGGTCGATCGTCAGTTCCACAGCGATCATGTCGGAGGCTGCCCACGTGGCCAGTTCTCGCCGGTACAGGATGTTCGACGGATTGCGCGCGCCGACAATCAGTGTCAGTCTGCGGAAGTGCGCTCGCGCGGCGAGTGCGGCCTCGACCGCGGGGCGTAGTGGGGCCAGACCCACGCCGCCGGCGACGATCACCAGGTCCGAGCCCTGTTCGATATCCAGGTTCCAGCCGTGCCCGAATGGTCCGCGGGCGCCGAGCACCGAGCCCACCGGGGTGTCATGAATGGCTTTACTGACCGCCCCGACGCTGCGAACGGTGTGGGTCAGCTTGCCGTCGGCGCCTTTCGGGTGACCGCTGATCGAGATCGCGACCTCTCCGACGCCGTGGGCGTACAACATCATGAACTGACCCGGAGCGACACGATGATGCTCGGTAACATTTGTGGTGGGCTCGAGGGTCACGGTGACGGTGTCGGGTGTCTCCACCACGCGCGATCGCACCCGATACCAGTTCGGGACGCGGTCGGTCTGCATGCCGATCACCGTTGCCGGTTGTCGGCGTAGAGGTCGAGCAGGCGGGCCCGGGTGGACTGCAGTCGAGCGATCAGCACCCCGGACAAAGCGCGCGTGACCGCGTACACGAAGGCCGGCTCATCGCTTGCCCGTTGTTCGAGCGTGGTGACGTCGAATTCCGCCGCGTCGGTGACCGATGTCGCTGTGGCGGTGAACTGCCACACCGGTCGCGGGTTCAGCCAGGACCAGCCCAAAACGTCACCGCCGTGCAATGTTTCGACGGTAACGATGCCTCTACCGGGGATCGCGGTGGTCAGGACGACGCTTCCGGCGTCGAGTAACCACAGGCACGTGGCCGCGTGATTTTCCTGGAATATGAGGTCTCCGGCGGCGAATCGCACGGGCGTGGTCAGTTCGGCAAGTCGGATCCGGTGTGCCTGCTCGAGTCCGCGCAGCGACGAAAACGGGTCGGCGTGGTGGCCGTTCACGGATCCTCCGCAGAATCCGCGGGAAGTCCCTGCGCCAGCCGTGCCGCCTCCTCGGTGATGTCGATGCCGACGGGACACCAATCGATGCACCGTCCGCAGCCGACGCAACCGGAGCTGCCGAACTGGTCGAACCAGGTGCCGAGCTTGTGGGACATCCATTGCCGATAGCGGCTCTCCCCCGACGTGCGGACGTTCCCGCCGTGCAGATGGCTGAAGTCGGGTTCGAAACATGACGACCAGTGCTGCCAGCGTTCGGCGTGTTCCCCGGTCAGGTCGGTGATGTCCTCGCTGGTGGTGCAGAAACAGGTGGGGCACACCATGGTGCAGTTTCCGCAGGTGAGGCACCGGCTGGCGACGTCGTCCCAGACGTCGGCGTCGCGCGCCGCGCGCAGTAGCTGTCGCAGGTCCACGTCCGGCATGGTGCGGCCCATCCGGCCGGCTGCGGTGCTCACGGCGTACCGGGCGTCGTCGATCTCCGCGGGTGCGGCGGCGCGGTGGGCGACCTCGGCGAGGACGCCGGCGCCGTTTTCGGTGCCGACCTCGACGAGGAAGCGGTGGCCATGTTCGTCGTCGATGCGTTCGGTCAGAGCCAGGTCGTACCCCGGCCCGGCTGCGGGGCCGGTGCCCATGGAGGCGCAGAAGCACACACCTCCCGGTTCGGTGCAGTGGGCGGCCACGACGAACAGCTGCTGGAATCTCTGGGCGGTGGGACTGTCTGCGTTCGGGTCGGGACACAGCACCCGGCGCAGGACCGCGATCGCTGCGAGGTCGCAGCCTCGGACCCCCACGAGTGCGTAGGGCCGGTCGTCGGGTGCCGGCGCTGTGAAGGCACCGTTTCGGTCGACGGACCACTGGTGCTGCCGTGGTGGATGGAGGAAACGTTTCCACGACTGCGGACCTGCCGAGTGGCCGAAGACCGCAGCGTCGTCGCGGCGGCGAAGACGGTAGGTGCCGGGTCCGGTCGTCACACCCCAGCCGGACGGTAGTTGCGTGCCTGATTCGAGTTCGGCGAGGACGATCGCCGAGTCCTCGACGGTGGGACCGACGACGCGATAGCCGCGGGCGCGCAGGACCTCGATCAATTGGTCGAGGCCACGGCGATCCAGAACACTCGCATCGGTGTGCGCGGTCGGTTGCCCATCCATGCGCTCACTCCTTTGCCGACCCGGTGGGTGTGGGCCCTACGTCCATTGAGCCAGGCGCATCACCCCGGAACCAGGGCCGTTCGGCCTTTCTCCGTTCGTGTCGCAGCCCATGCCGATGGGTCCGGTTATTCGGTAAGGTGGGCGGGCCTGTGCGTGGCCGCTTCCACGTCGGCTGCGGTGAGTTCGATCAATTGGTGGGCGAGGTCGGCCAACGCACGTGCCGTGGCCAGTTCGTCCCCGATTTCGGGGATTTCGGTGTCCGCGGGATTGCGGCGTGCGAGCCCGACCCCGACGAGAGTATGGGTGTCGCGGGTTCGGAGCCGGGCCTGTGCCCGGGTCTTGGCCCCGGCTTCGTCGGCGTCGTGTTCGTCGATGACGATTTCCACGGACCATTTTTTCTCGTGCATGTTCCTCGGCCTCCGTTCGGTTGAACGCGGTGTCGCGTCCTCGATCTGTGTGTATTGGGGTTGGGTGGGGGGTGTCGCGATCACGAGGCCACGACCACCTCCCTGTCCGTTGTCTTCGTGCACAGCCCGAGGACTGTCCGAAACCCGTCCGCTATCGAATCGGTCAGGGCAGCGAGATCCGGGACGGCGTCGGTGTCGGCGTTGATCCCGACACAGCATCGCGTGGTGTAGGACATCAGTGTGACGTTGAACGCCGATCCGAGTGTGGGGCTGAAGGCGTAGTAGCGCAGAATCTCCGACCCGGCGACGAACAGGGGTACTGGAGATCCGACGACGTTCGAGGCGACGAAGTCGACGTGTGTGAGCATGTTTCCGAGCGTCGAGGCTGGAAGCAGATTCAAGGCACCGGCGATCATCGGCGACAGCGGAATCGCAGGCTCGTTGCGCCATGTCTCGACCGTGGCGTGCACACGGTGCATCAACTCGGCAGGGTCATCGACGTCAGTCGGGAGTGCAAACCGCGCCAGAGTGATGCGGTTGCCGCCCACCGGGTCCGACTCGGTGCGCAGGCTGATCGGCAGCGTCATCCGCAGTTCGCTGATCTCGGCACCGTGAAGTCGGTGATACTTCGCCATTCCCAGCAGGACAGCAGCCAGGAACGCGTCGTTGATCGAACCGGCACCGGCGGCGGCCGCCTGAGCGAGCGCCTCCACCGGGACGTCGAGCACCGCACAGTGCCGCCGCGTGCTGCGTTTGGTCATCACCGGTGACAGCGTGGAGACGACAGGACGTGCGAGACGCAGGGTGGAGCCGGCGACCGCGGCGGCATCGCGGCAGGTGGCCCGCGGAGCCCGAATCACTCGAACACCGTTTCGGCCCAACATTTTCGATGCCCGAAGCAACGCATCCGCGGCCGCGTCCGGATACCAGGAGAAGTGACCCGGTGGAACGGACAATTCACCGTCCGCTGGGGCCGCCCACGTGTCCGTCCGGCCCGGCTTCGGGGTCCCCTCCCTGTCGAAATCTACGATCTCCCGGGCAATCTGCATGCCACCCACACCGTCGGTGAGAGAGTGATGCACTTTCATCACGAGGGCGGACTTTCCCTCGTGCAGTCCGTCGAGCACCGTGAACTCCCAGAGCGGGCGACTCTTGTCGAACGCGGTCATCTCTGCGGTCCGGGCGAAATCGAGGACCGCGTCCCACGTGCTGGGTTCGGTGAGGGTGTAGCGGCGCAAATGCCAGCTCAGATCGAAATCCGGATCGTCCGCCCACCTCGGCGGGGCCAGGACCATCGGATCCTCGATCACTTTCCGCCGGAAAATGGGAACCAGGTCGACCGCACTGCGCATCATATTGACGAATCGGTTCCGATCCGGACTGCGGTCGAGCAGGGCGACCGCGACGATGGTCGAGCGCAGGATCGGATCCTTCTCCATTCGCCACGACATGAAATCCGTCTGTGTCATATGTCGCTGATTCGTCGTGCTCATATCGGTCAACTCGCTCGTCGATTGGCCCGCGGTCGGTGTGCGGTCGGACGGTGTTCGGGGTCGTAGCCGGGGAACCCCGGGCTCCCCGGCTACCGGAGTCACATCGGCATCATGTGCATGGGTGGTAGAACGCCCATGCTGTGCAGCCACATCATGAACATGTGGAACATCTGCATCGCATCCATCACGGTCACCTCCTTCGGTGTGCGCGAGGCGTCAGGGGGCCGTCCCGGCGCGCAGAATGCTCAGACGACTCCGGTACTCCTGCTCGTCGATCTCACCGCGCGCGAACCGCTCGGCAAGGAGGGCTTCGGCACTGCGAAGCGGCGGCGACCCACCCGGCGGTGCCGGGAACACGTGACTCGAATAACGGATCAGCACGAAGATTCCCACGACAAGCAGTCCCCAGAACAGCGCCATTCCGATGAACATCAGTGCATACCCCCAACCGCCGAAATCGTCGTCGTACATCACGGGGCGGCCTCCTCCTGTGTATTCGGCGGTGTGTGTCCAGATGGGACCGCCGTGCTTCCAGTGTCCAACGATGCGAGGGGTTGTTCACAGGGTCTTTCGGCCGTTTCCGGCGGCTTCGGCCCGAGGTGTCGCGCGGTGGATGATCGGTTCAGCAGGAATCAGTGCGTCGTATCCAGTGTTGTATACAAGCGATGGTGGTGGCATCGGGCTACCTCAGAACGATAGAAGACGTGCACCATGACGATCCCTCGCCAACTCGCCGCAGGAAATCGGCCGGTCCGAAAGCATACGGCGGCGCACCCGGACCTGCCCACACCCCAAATGATGCTCGTGGATCCTCGTTTCGGTGAGCTGGCCGGTCAGTTCTTCCGGCTGTTCGGGCAGCCCACCGACGGGGGCGGCGCCCTCGCGCTCTACCTGCACGGTGAGCCCGTGGTCGACATCTGGTCGGGATGGGCCGCGCGCGACACGCGCTGGCAATCCGACACCGTGTCGGTGTCCTTCTCCACCGGCAAGGGCGTTGCGAGCACGGTGCTCCACCGGCTGGTGGACCGCGGACTGATCGGCTACGACGCCCCCGTCGCCGAGTATTGGCCCGAGTTCGCGAGTGCCGGTAAGGAGCTGGTGACGGTACGGGAGCTGTTGACGCACCGGGCCGGGCTGCACAGGGTGCGCGGCCTGGTTCCCGGCCGCTCGGCCCTGTTCGATCACGACCGCGTCGTCGGTGCACTCGCATCCGCGGCACCGGATCGACGCCGAGCCGTTATGCCGGGCTATCACGCCGTCACGTTCGGATCACTGGTCGCAGAACTCACTACTCGGGCGACCGGCTCGTCGTTCACCGACCTCGTTCGCACTGAGATCGCCGACCCCCTCGGAATCCGCGAATTCTGGTTCCAGGTGCCGGCGGAGGAACGTCACCGCATCGCGAAGTCGTTCCCTCGCATCAACCCGTTCGGGGTGCCCTGGGAAACCGCGTCCTTTGCGCTCTCGTGTCTGCCCGGGCTGCGGAACATCGCACACGCAGGTATGCCGCAGGGGTTCGACGAACTGGTCCGCAATCCGGCCATTCACGACTACGTGATGCCCGGCTGGAACGGCGTCTTCAGTGCCCGCGCCCTCGCCCGTATGTACGCGGCGCTCGCGAACGGGGGCATGGTGGGCGGGAGCAGGTTCCTCACCGAAGAGACTCTCGCACAGATCGGTGAGGTGCAGACGACGGCACGCGACTACGTGCTCGGTATCCGAATGAACTGGCGCCTGGGCTATCACGCGGCGTTCGTCGCCAGCCGCAACCAGTATCCACAAGCATTCGGTCACTACGGACTCGGTGGCTCCGGGGCATTCGCGGACCCGGAGACGGGACTGTCGGTGGCGTTCGTGACGAACAGGATGGGCGGTGCACTGACCCCGCTCGCCGACCTGCGGCTGGCGAAACTGGGCGCGCAGGCGGAAACGATCGCCCGGCGACTGTAAGTGGTGTCGCCGAAAACGCCGATCGGGGACCCGAGTGGTGTGTCAGCTTGCCCGGCGGCAGATCGTGATCGGGCAGGGCAGGTGATGGAGGAGATTCTGACTCGTCGATCCCAGAAACGCTCCGGCCAGACGGTTGTGTCCGTGGCTGCCGACGACGACGAGTTGCGCGTCGCTGGCGTATTCGAGGATGAGCTCGGTTGGATTGTCCTGCTCGATGATGGTGGTCAGTTCCAGATCCGGGCACTTCTCCCGCCAGCCGGCGAGATTTTCCGCCACCAGAACGGTCTGTTCTTCTTCGACGACGGCCCAGTTCACCATAGTCGAGGCGGTGTGGCGCCCGGAGATGTCGCCGGCGCCCCAGCCGTGCACCGCGAGTAGTGGTACCTCGAAAGTCGTTGCGAACTCGACGGCCGTGGTGATGGCGAGTGAGCTCAGTTCACTTCCGTCGACTCCGACGACGACAGGGCGGTGGTCGGGCACCGGTGACGGCGCCTCCGATCGGAACACCGTGACGGGACAGTGCGCACGGTTGACCACCTGCATGACGGTGGAGCCGGTGACGAGCGATTCCAGCGCCCCCGCACCGGTGGATCCCACCACCACCATTTCTGCGTGCGCGCTCAATCCGGCCAGTGCCGGTCCTGCCGGGCCGGGATGGGTGCTGCTCGACACGGTGACATCGGGGTACGCGTTCTTCACGCGTCGTTCGGCCCGGTCCAGGATCTCGTGGGCAGACTTCTCGACCTCGTGGGCGAACTCGTCCTGGAAGAGAAGAGCGGCTTCGCTGTAGTGGTATCCCGGGCTCGGCAGGGCGTGAGCGAGCCTCAGTGGCACTGACTTCCGCTGGGCGACCGCCGCCGCCCACACCGCAGCTCTCATTGCTCGTTCCGATCCATCGACACCGACGACGATGGACTGATGTTGTGCAAGAACGCTCATTCGTCTCAACTCCTACGGTCACCGTCACGGTCGCAGACGCGACAACGCGGCGGTAGAGGCATAGGTCATCTGGCTGCAAACCGGCCGTGCCCATGCCTGTGCACACGGCGACCGCGTCGCGACATCCCGGAAAGTGACGGTGGACCCTAGTCGGTGGACGACGCCGGCGGTTGACTTCGGAAGGAGACGGCACCTGGAGTTCGGTATGAATCCTGCACCCATGTCCTCTGGACGGGACAGTCTGTCCGTGACGAGGACCCGACCTGGAATGGCACGGCGAGGTTCGGGCCGCACGCAGCAATTCGGTAGAACCACCGAGCGGAAACTTCCTCCTTCACAGGTCTTTGGACCCTTCGCCGCCGACCCTTCCGTGAGAAGACTGGCAGGAGGCCGCCGACACCGACGCGCCCATACCAGTGGAGGAACCCGACATGCGAACACTTGTGGTCTACGAGTCGATGTTCGGAAACACCCGTCATGTCGCAGATGCGATCGCGCGAGGTCTCGAGTCCGCGGGAACCGTGACAACGGTCCCGGTAACCCGAGCCGCCGACGAAGAGCTGTCCAGCTACGACCTCGTGATGGTCGGCGGCCCGACACATGTTCACGGGATGAGTCGTGAGTCGACTCGCCACGGGGCGGCCGTGACCGCGCACAAACCGGACAGCACCGTGGCACTGGAACCTGATGCGGAAAGCGAAGGCATCCGCGAGTGGCTGGACTCGCTTCCACCGTCCCATGGGAAGGCGGCGGCGTTCGACACCCGCGCCGATGCTCCGGCGCTCCTGACCGGCAGAGCATCGAAAGGTATCTGCCGAAAGCTGCGCCTGCGCGGCTTCGATCTCGTGGCCGAGTCGGAGAGCTTCCTCGTCGACAAGGAATCGAGGCTCGAGGAAGGCGAGGAGGCACGCGCCGAGCAGTGGGGCCGGACACTCGCCCAGCAGGTCAGTTCCGCTCGCGCGTAATAGATCCTGTGTCGTATATGGGGCAGCGGATTCCGCGCGCTGCCCGGACGCATCGCCTCGACGATCTGGTGACCGAGTCCGCGGCGACGACAGTCACCGAGTCCGCAATCGACACCACGACGGCACTGGTCCGACAGTTGCGAAGTCTCCGGGTCGGAACGGTGGCGTTCTCGAGTGACCACGATGTTCAACCGGCACTCGACGCCGCGGGAATCCCCGATCTGTTCCCCGTTCGGGTGGCAGGCACGTCGCTCGGCGACGCCGCCGATCGGCTGGGAAAACGTCCGGATCGAGCGGCGGTCGTCACCGCATCCCGTGCGACAGCAACCCAGGCGCGACAGAGCGGTTTCGCCCTCGTGATCAGGATTGTTCGCGACGTCCGCACCGAAGAGCTGGGATCGTGTGGGGCAGACATGGTCGTCGTCGCCCCTCGACGGCACCCTCGCCGATATCGTGTCCGATCCGTCGAAGGCCGTTCTCGTCGACGGGGTGGCGGCCGAGTTGGCCAGATTGGCGCGCGAGTGCCCCGTTGCCGTCATCAGCGGCCGCGAACTCGCGGACGTGCACGCGCGGTTCGGTATGTCGGGAATCTGGTACGCGGGCAGCCGCGGCTTCGAGTTGGCCGGACCGGACGGGCAGTATTACCGGAATCCGGATGCACTCACCGTCGTGCCGGCGCTCGCCCACGCCGCGCACGCGCTTACCGAACGACTGCGTGACGTGCCCGGTGTCCTGATCGAGCCCAAGAAGTTCACAATCGCCGAGCACTATCGCAACGTTGCCGCCGATCGGGTGGACGAGGTTGTCGGCACGGCTCGTGAAGTCGCCGCACACGGGGAGACTCGCCTTCGGGTCAGCGGGGGACGGAAGGTGGCCGAACTACGTCCAGATGTCGATTGGGACAAGGGACGCGCACTGGAGTGGGTGCTCGACCAGGTCCTCGGCGCCGAGTCCATGCTTCCTGTGCATGTCGGTGACGACCTCACCGACGAGAGGACGCATTCGACGCAGTGTCTGGCGGCGGCGTGGGGATAGTGGTCCGCAGCAATGAGATCGGTGATCGACGATCGGCGGCTCGGTACGCGGTGAACAGTCCGGCTCAGGTCGGTGAGCTGTTGCAGCGACTTGCAGATCTCCTCGATCGGGATCCCGAGACCGCTTCCGCGGCTGGTGCGTGGATGCTGTTCTTCGACGGCTACGCGCCCGCGACGGAGAAGTTACGCGAGGCCGTCTGCACCCTCGGGAACGGCTACTTCGCCACTCGCGGGTGCACACCCGAATCGCCCGCCGGCACTGTCCATTACCCGGGGACGTACCTCGCAGGTGTGTTCAACCGGTTGAGCGACCGAATCGGTCCGATCTGGTCGTCTGTCTGAGCGTCGATGCACACGAGATGGCGCGGTGGGCGGATGTGGGCCGCCGCATGTTCGTTCCCTTTCACGATGAGGTCATCAGTCAGTTCGAGGGGACGGCACGTTGGCGGAACTGGACTGGGAGGGTTACCGCACTCGGTACGGCGATATCCAACGGCTCCACCGGATCCTCGAGGCGGAGAGTGACGACGTCAACCGGTATCGCGCTTCGAAGCAGGCTGATGTGTTGATGCTGCTCTATTTGCTGTCGGCCGACGAACTGCGGGACGTGTTCGACCGACTCGGGTATCGGTTCGAGCCGGAGGCGATCCCGCGCACCATCGACTACTACCTCGCCCGGACTTCGCACGGCTCGACGCTCAGTGCGGTCGTGCATTCGTGGGTGCTGGCCCGCGCCAATCGTGACAAGGCCATGGAGTTTTTCGACCGGTGCTCGCGTCCGATATCGCCGATATTCAGGGTGGTACGACCGCAGAGGGTATCCACTTGGCGGCCATGGCGGGAAGCATCGACCTGTTGCAGCGGTGTTTCAGCGGACTCGAAACCCGTGGGGATCGTTTGGTCTTCAGCCCGCAATGGCCGGAGAAGCTCGGTGCGCTCGAGTTTCCGATCGTCTACCGCGGCCATTAACTGTGGCTGACCATCAGTGGTCGGCGGGTGTGTTGCGGGCGGCCGCGAGGAGAGATGCCACACCGCGTTCGATCGCGTCTGCGAAGTCGGTGATGTCCGGTGCGGTGTCGAAGTCGCCGGTGATTCCGAAGCTCACGCTGTCGCTGTAGCTGAGAATTGCGATACCGATACGAAGGCGCAAGGCGATCGGCACGTACGGATGGATCTCGAGGATCTCGCGCCCCATGACGTGGAGGGTGTGCCGGGGTCCAGGAACGTTCGTGGCGACCGCGACCACACTGTGTTGCGGCAGCCGGGTGGCGAGTCGGATCGCCCAGGCGATCGGCATGAAGGGGCCATACTGAGCGAGGGTGGTGAAAGCGTGCCCACCCTCGGATTCTTTACCCGATTTGTGAGTAGCAAGACGAGCGTGGACCGTCTCGAGTTGCTCTACGTCGTCCTCGATATCGACCGGAAGGTACGGCAACATCAGCGACACCTGGTTGTGGGCTGTGCCGTCCTCTCCGGTGGGCCGCACCGACACTGGTACCAGTGTGCGCACGGTGTGGGGGCTCGGCTGTTCACCGCGTTGGAGCAGGATGTGGCGAAGCCCGCTGGTGATGGCGGCGAGAGCCACGTCGTTCACGGTCACGCCGTAGGCGGCGCAGATCTCCCGGGTTTCCGACATCTTCACTCGCGCAACGCAGTAGCGGCGTTGCCTCCCGATTGGGCCGATCAGTGATGTGGGGCTCGCCGGTGTGAGGACCTCGGTCAGTAGGCGGACGAATCCTCTGGCTGCGCCGAACCCCGCGACCGCGAGTCGGCGCGGCGTGTCGAGCACGGTGGTGACCAGATGGAGTTGAGCCGACGGGGAGGAGAGCACTGTCCCCGAGGCGGCGACGACGCTCGCAAGACGACCGCGCGTTTCCTGCGGAGGGACCGATGCGTGCGCGTCGGTATCGCCGGAAGGCGCTTCGTCGCACAGAGCTTCGAAGAGTCGTGCGCCCGCAATGCCGTCCGCCATGCAGTGATGCATCTTCGCGAGCACCGCCCAGCGGCCGTCGGCCAAGCCTTCGACCATCCAGCATTCCCACAGCGGTCGGTCGCGATCGAGGCGGTGCCCCATCACTCGTGCCATGAACCCGAACAGGGCATCGTCCCCACCGGGTTCGGGTAGAGCGACCCGCCGGAAGTGATGGCCGACGTCGAAGTGGGGGTCGTCCTCCCAGGTCGGCGCGCTGAAGTCGAGTGGGACGGTGCGCACCCGTTGCTGTGCGTGCGGCAGTGTCGACAGACGCTGTGAGACCGACGCGAGGAACTCGTCCTGGGCCGGAGCCGGACCGGCGAGGATTGCGATCACTCCGATGGTGAGACTCGTGTGCCGGTCGGAATCCTCTGTTTCGAGGAAGCCGGCATCGAGCGGGGTCAGGTTGTCGTCGACCATGTCCGGCCTCATCGTTCGTTGAGATTCGATACCTCCGAGCGTGCTCGGTGGGCCGTCGATCCGTAAGGGCCGTTGGTCCTTCAACGGCCCTGACGGATCGTCAGCTGACCGGCCATCCCGGCGTGCGGCCGACATCGTTCCATTCTCGATCCCACTGGCGCATCCGGCTTCGTGTATTCACCCACCGGATCCCGGAGAGCAGTAGGAAGGAGCCCACCGCAGCGGTGGCCCACACCGAAAGCGCCGCGCCGACGGCGATCGCCGCGTTCTCCAGGCCCGATCGGGGCTCGTCGACCACGTGGCCGTTCGGATCGATCCATACCGAGACGGTGTCGCCGCGGTGTGCGCCGGGTCGGGTTTCCACGTCGGTGGACTGTAGGGTGCCATCGGGTGCGGTCCACTGCGCTGTCGCGTGGTCCTCGGTTTCCGGGGCGCGACTGGGCGCGTCCCCCACGATGACTCTGTGCGGATCGTCGATGAGAACAGCAGATTGTGCATGCCTGCTCTGCAGGTCGGCGCGAGACTGATCGTTCAGGCTGGTGTAGGTCACCGTTCCGAACGCCGCTGCGAACGGGACCATGATCAGGACGAAGGTGATCA
Source organism: Rhodococcus sp. (in: high G+C Gram-positive bacteria) (assembly GCA_004211695.1). Taxonomy (GTDB): domain Bacteria; phylum Actinomycetota; class Actinomycetes; order Mycobacteriales; family Mycobacteriaceae; genus Rhodococcus_F. The sequence continues at coordinate 607 of SEEV01000074.1, read as the reverse complement.
TGAGGGCCGCGACGACGAAATTGATTCGGTCCCTGGTCCGCATGAGGGGATTTCGGCTCCACGGCGCCAGTCGCCACCAGCATGATGCGGATGACTGATGGGTATTCATCCCGTGCCTCCTCGGGCCGTCCTTGCTGATTCCGAGTCTTCCGTGCACAAGGCGCGCGGCGTAGGGCACAAGGTCATTGGCGGAAGTGACCAGAGAGAGCACCTTCCCCAGCCGCGCCCTCGGGACGTGTGTGGGCGGCGATCCGGCATGCGGACACTGGCCTCCAAGGACGCCCGGACGAGTGACCTTCGGCCCTGGAAATGAGGTCGCTGTTACCCCACCGTTGTTGAAGAGGCCGACACACGACACCGGAGCCACCCATCCGGAGCCACCCGTCGGCGAGGGAACGAGGACATCATGTTCGAGGGTCACCCCACCGCATCGCCGGCGCGCGAGGACGAACCCGGGGAGTTCCTGTACGCGCACCCTGCCGGGCTCATGCTCGCGGTGGTGACGGGAGCGGTGACCGCAGGCCTGGTGGTCCTGCTGGGCGCGTGGCTCGCGACTCCCCTCGTCGGGGTCGGCGCGGCAGCGACGCTCGTCGCCACCGTCGGTCTG
>SEEV01000073.1 GCA_004211695.1 Rhodococcus sp. (in: high G+C Gram-positive bacteria) | reverse complement strand
GGTGGAGATCCGGTGGTTTCCGCGATGGCGCGGGTGTTCACGCCGCCGTTGCGGGAGCTGTACGCGCTGCTGGCGCGGGTGGGTGTGATCGAGATCATCGACTGACCCTCACTCCTTCCTGCCTCACGAGGACGTCGACGGGACTCTCCGAGAAGGACAGTGTGCGGTCGTGGGTGCCGGCGGTGTGGAGCAGTTCGCGGATCGTGGGGCTGATCCCGGGTGTGCGGTCGAGCAGGCCGGGGGCGATCGCGGCGGCTGCGGTGGCTGCCGCGGCGGATCCGAAGCCCTGGGCCCAGCCGAGCGGGCCGAGGGGCACGCATCCGAGGAACTGGCTGACGCCCGGGGTGCTGATCAGTGCCGTCATGACGGCGAGGGAACCGAGCGAGGTCGTGACGACCAGGGGGCTGCGGGAGTCCAGCAGGATCTGTCCGAGCTGGGTGCCGACCAGCGCGACCAGGGCGACGGTGGCGGCCCGCTGCGGTCCGCCGGTCAGGCTGGCCATCACCCACGCTGCGGTGGCACCGGCCGCGGTGGTGGTGCCGCGGAAGGCGACGGTGCGCAGCAAGGCCGCCTCGTCGGGCCCCCGAGCGACATCGACGCCGTTGTGGTGCGTTGCGCTGACCGCCAGTGCCGCCGCGGGTAGCGCGTCGGTGAGCATGTTCACCAACAACAATTGGCGCGCGTTCAGCGGTGAGCGCCCGGTGGCCACGCTGCCGATCAGCGCGAACGCGACTTCCCCGGCGTTGCCCCCGACCAGCACCGCCACCGCTGCCTGCACCCGCCGCCAGAGTTGGCGGCCTTCGTCCAATGCGTCGAGCAGTGCCCCTACCTTGCCGTCGAGGAGGACGACGTCGGCCGCGCCGCGGGCGGGTGCGCTGCCGTGCGAGGCCACTCCGATGCCGACGCTCGCCGCCCGGATGGCGGCGGCGTCGTTGGCGCCGTCGCCGACCATGGCGCACACCCGCCCGATCCGCTCCAGGGTCTGCACGATCTGCACCTTGTGCTCCGGGGACATCCGGGCGAAGACCAGACAGCTCTCGACGGCCCGCTCCTGCTCACGGTGTGGCAGTGCGTCCCAGTCGGTGCCGCTGATCACCTGATCCTCGGTGACCGGCATCCCCAACTCGCCGGCGATCGCGACGGCGGTGACGGGGTGGTCCCCGGTGATCAGGCGGACGGCAACACCCTGGCCGATCAGGGTGGGCAGCAGACCGGCGGCGTCGGCGCGGGGGGTGTCGGACAGGCCGAGCAACCCGACCGGCTCGAGCCTGTGTTCAGCGAGCCGCGCCAGGGCGTCGGGGTCCCCGGCGGCCGCCGCCGCGTCGTCCGTGCTGAGCTCGCGCTGTCCGACGGCGATCACCCGCAGCCCGGCCGCCGCCATCGTCTGCACCCGCTGTGCGAGCGCGGAGTCGGAGCCGCCGAACGCGTCGAGCATCACCTCGGGTGCGCCCTTGACCGCGAGGTGTGTCCCGGCTGTCGCCGCGGCGTAAGAGCGGCCGGAACGGAACGGCAGGTAGGCCACCCGCTGCCTCCGGTCCTCCTCGGCGGATGCGGTGTGGGCGGCGTCCACGATCGCGACGTCGGTGGCGTGATCGGGTGGGCCGCCGTTCGGCGACCACCCTGTGCGCGCGGCGAAGGCCAGCACCTGCTTCCGGGAACATCCCGGTGCCGGTTCCACGGCGGTCACGCGCAGCCGGTTCTCGCTGAGGGTGCCGGTCTTGTCGAAACAGACCACGTCGACCCTCCCGAGCGCCTCGACCGACCGCGGGACGCGGACCAGGGCCGCCGACCGGGTGAGCCGGCGGGCGGCGGACATCTGTGCCAGGGTGGCCACCAGCGGCAGTCCCTCGGGGACGGCCGCGACGATGACCGCGACACCGCTGGTCACCGCGGACCGGACCCCGGCGCCGCGGAGCAGACCGAGCGCGGTCACGATCGCGCCGCCACCGAAACTGACCGGCATCGCCCGCCGGGTCAGCCGGCTCAGCTGGGCCTGCAATCCGACCTCACGCACCTTCGCCGGCGCGAGGGCGGTGGCCCGCCGGGTCTCTGTGCCGCGGCCGATCGCGGTCACCAGGGACACGGCGGTTCCGGTCAGCACCGTGGTTCCCGCGAAGAGCATGCAGGTGCGCTCGGCCAGCGGCACACCCGGCGTGGGGGCTATTTGTTTGGCCACCGGCAGGGATTCCCCGGTCAGCGCCGACTCGTCCACCTCGACGCTCATGGCGTCGAGCAGCCGCCCGTCCGCCGGTACCACCTCCCCCGGGCGAACCTCGATCACCTCCCCCGGTCGGAGCCGGTTCGCGGTGACCTCGGTGTAGTCGCGGTCGCCGCCACGATCGGTGACGTCGACGTCGCTGCGGCGTCCCTCGCGATCGGTGACCTTCCGGGCGGGCGGATCCTGCACCGCCAGAAGGCGATTGAGTACCTCTTCCGCCCGCAGTCGCTGGGTTGCCGAGATCGCGGCGTTGAGCACCAGCACGGAGCCGACGAGGACGGCGTCGATCGGTGAGCCCAGCACCGCGCTCGCCGCCGAGCAGGTCGCCAGCACCGGGGTCAGCGGATCGTCCAATTCGTCGCGCACCGCGCGGAGAAAGTTCCATCCCGCGGCGATGGGTCGGAGACTCGGGAGGAGGGGCGCGCTCCGTGTCCGGCCGGGCCGGGATGGTTCGGGTTCCCGGCCCCGCGGTGAGTCGGCTGCCGGTGGTGGTAGGTGCCGACGTACCTCCTCGGCGGGCATCGAGTGCCACTCGTGTCCGGTCCGCGGTGCGGGCAGCGGCGCCGTGAGCACTCCGCGGGCCTTCGAGCGCCCAACCCACAGCCCGGCGGCCGCGCCAGCGGTGACCGACTCGGGTCCGCTGCCGGGGACACCGGGCAGCATCAGCAGGGTGCCGAGCGCGGACGCCTGCACGGAGATCTGCACACCCCGCCGGCTCACCGTCCGCGCCGCCGGCAGCGCGTGCAGGATGCGCCACACCCCGGTCAGGTCGGCGGCCCACAGGTGCGCGCCCCACGGCGGCGGAGCATCGTCGCGGGTGACGCCGATGCCGATGTCGGCCAGCGCGAGGGCCCGCGGTGCCGCCGCCGTGACCACCGCGACGGTCGACCCTTGCCGCCGGAGTTGTGCCACCGTCTCCCGCAGGGTGTCATCGATCGACCCGGTGATCGGGTCGAGGCGATCGAATCCGTTGCGCAGCGAGCGGAGCCCGTCGTCGTCGACCGAGACGACCTCGGCCTGGGCGCGGCGGGCTTCGGCGACGATCGCCGAGGCGTACCCGTCGTGGACCGGGCTGACCAGCACCCGGGCATCGTCCTCCGTCGCGGCGTCCGCGGCGCCCGGCACGGCGGTCACCGGGTGCCAGCCCGGGGCAAGAGCGCCTCTGTGCACCGCTCTGCGGGCCGCCTCCCACACCCGGGTCCGGTCACGGTCCCGCACGCCGCGGACGCGGCTGACCGTCAGGATCGGGGTGTAGAGGACGCGGGGATCGATCACCACCGCATCGACCCGGTCCAGGCGGCGCAGCGCAGGCGGGTTCAGGACCAGGACGTCGTGCCGGTCGGCCAGCCCACGCCCCAGCGTGCCGGCGAACAGCTCCCGCGCCGTCCGGGTGGCCTTGGGGGCGGCCACCATCGTCGCGGTGCCGATGCCGACCGGGTTTCGGGTCAGCGCCCCGATCGCCACGTCCCCCGCCAGCCCGGCGAGCCCGGCGCGCTCGGCGTACCGCTCGACCGGACCGCCGGTGCGGGCCGCCCGCCACCCGGGTCGTGGCGGGCCGTCGACGGCGGCGGTGAGGGTCGGCTCGATCTGCTGCCACGCCCGCCGCCCCGACCATGCCTCCGCGACCAGCGCGCCGCGCACCGCGGCCTCGATGGCCAGCGAATCCGGCGACAGCGTCACCGTGTATGCGGTCGCGGTCGCGGCCGCGAACAACAGATCGGCCGCGCCGGGGCCCACCGCGGATTCCACGAGTCGGCGCAGCCGCGGCTGGTAGTCGACCGAGATCACCCCGGCTGCCAGGACCACGGGGAGCCGGGGCAGCCGCAGGAACCGACCGACCAGGGCGACACCCAATCCCAGGGTCGAGGCCGCGGCGCCGACCGCCCGGGCGACCAGGACCGCGTCGTCGCCGGGAAGATCGAAGGGGCGCTGAGCCGAAGCCTCTGCGTCCGCCGCGGTTTCGGCCTCGCCGACCACCCGGCGCAGCGTCTCCGGGGTGGGACCGTCCGGCCCGGCGGACACCACGAGCCGCGACCACGGACGGTGCAGTTCCGCCTTCTCGACACCCGGCACCGCGCGGACCGCGGACAGCGCCCGCGCGGCCAGCTCCGGTCCGTGCGGGCCGTCGAGACCGCGCACCTCGACCCAGATCCGCCCGGAACCCGAGCCGACTCGCCGGGCCGGTGTCCCCCCGGCGGCCTCCCGGGCCACACCGACAACGGAGTGGGCGGCGGCACGTGACGACGGCACCGCCGACACCGCGGCCGGCGCCCTGAGCAACACCGACCCGACCCCGAGGGCGGTGGCCGTACCCACCAGGGTGGCGTCGAGGGCCGCCGCTGCGCCGACGCCGGCGGCATGGGTTCCGGTACCCACACACCGGGCGGGCAAGGACGCGAGGCCCCGCACCCGTGTTCCGGCACTCACGGGTGCGGCTGCGCCGGGATGGGCGACGGCGTCGACCCGGACGCCTTTCCGAGAGTGGTGTGCTTGGCACGACTACTCGGAGAGGGCACCGCGGTGGGCCTACTCGAGGTCGACACGGCCGTCGGCTCGGAGGCAGCGTCCTTCGGGCGCGCCGGTGTGACGAGGCGCAACACCGGCGCCGTGCCGCCGGCGAGGACAACCGGCCACTCCACCACACCGGCCGCCTCACCGGCCCCGGTGACGATCCGTGCGGTGCCCTGCGGAATGTTCATGACATTCACACCCGATTTCGCGAACGCACGCCCACCGCGAATTCCGAAGCGCAGTGGGCTCGTTTATCCCACCCGCAACCCTATTCCCCAGTGAACGGGAAATGAACAGGCAGTGCCTACAAGGTGGACGAGTAATGCCGCGCCGTTCGGCGTGTCTTTGCGAATTGAATGGTACCCCTTTCTGTTTCGTTGAACATTGACCATCCATGCACCGGCCTCCCAAGTACGTGGTGACCGCCGTATTCGCTCAATCGCACCTCGATGGGTTCTGTGTACTGTTTGCGCAGTTCCGAGATGCCCTCAATTGGTTCTCGGAACTCTTGCCCGGGCGTCCGGTTGGGGTGCCCGGGTCCGGTTCGCCGGCGGGCCACTGCCGGGCGAGGTCGAGATCCGTCGGGTGCCCGAGCCGGCCGAGTACGCCACGCTGAGCCCCGAGCACGAGGACTACCTGCGAGCCGAGATCGCGCACCGATGAGTTTCCCGCACGGCGCCGGTCTAGACGCTGGAGACCGACTCACGGGAGGCTGGCACCATGCGGAAACTGATCTACGGCATGAACGTGACCCTGGACGGCTACATCGCCGCGCCCGGCGACGACATCGGCGGGAGCGGGCCGCCGAGCGACGAGCTGTTCCAGTGGTGGCTGGACCAGGAGCGGGCGAACGGCCTGTCGCTGTACGGGCGCAAGCTATGGGAGACGATGAGCTCCTTATTGGCCGACCGGCGACCAGCAGCCCAACGCAACCCCGGCGGAGATCGAGTTCGCACGCAACTGGCGGGACACGCCGAAGGTGGTGTTCTCCTCGACGATCGACAAGGTCGACTGGAACACCCGCCTGGTCACCGGCGATGCGGTCGCCGAGATCACCCGGCTCAAGGCCGAGGACGGCGGCCCGCTGGGCATCGGCGGCGCAACGCTCGCCGGGGCTGCCATGCGGGCCGGGCTGATCGACGAGTACGCGCTGGCCACCTACCCGGTCCTGGTGGGCGGCGGCACGCCGTTCTTCACCGCGCTGGATAGCTGGGTGAACCTGGACATGGTGGAGACGCGGACGTTCCCCGGCGGCGTGGTGCTGACCAGGTACGAGACGAGGCGCTGAGCGCTCGTCCGCCTTCGCCAGCGGTACGAGTCGTCCCAGACTCGCTACCGATGGAGCTGAGGGCGCAGCGCCTGGCTGCTCACGCCGCCCTGAGCAGCTCGGCCTTCGACGCCTTGTCTCCACGGCGATACCGAGGACTGCGCCGACGAGACGGCCGCGTCCGCGGCTGCCCACGACCACAAGTTGTGCGTCGGTGGCCCGATCGCCGAGCAATCGTGCCGGAGTCGTCGGCTCGACCACCTCGGTAACCGCGACGTCGGGATACCGCCGCGTCGCCTCGGCAAGCTGCGCGGCCAACACGGCGCGGGCGGATTCCTCGAGGGAGTCCCGGTCTACCAGGACGGGGATGGTCACGTTGCCCGCGGCATGCCGGGGCGACCAGGCATGGGCGGCGATCACAGGTGCTTCGAAGAGGTGCGCGAACTCGAAGGCGGAAAGAACGGCGGCCGAGCTGGAGCCACTGTCATCGACGCCGACGACGACCGGCCGCCGATCCGGGAGCATCCAGGGCTGTCCGCGGCACACCGTAATCGGGCAGATGACACGCCCGGCGAGTGCGATCGCGGTCGATCCCGCCGCCAGCACGCCCACCCCGCGGGGCTCACCGCCGCCGATCACGATCATCCGCGCGGTCGAGCCTAAGGCCGCCAGCGCCGGAGCGGTCGGACCCGGCACCACGTCGGTGTGCACCTCGACGTCCAGGAAGCGGAGGCGAACAGCGGCGGACGCCTCACCGAGAATCATGTCGCCCGACTTACGGTGCTGGGCAATGGCTGGCACCGTCCTCGATGGCACGCCTGACCACGTCGAATCGGGCGTTGTGCAGCTGGTTTTCGAGATGGATGCTGATCGCGAGGACGGCCAGATGGCCGGGCGCCGGCGATCGGGACTGAGCCCGCTCCTCGAGCGCCCACCGCCGGGCGGCAGTCTCGTCGTCGCCGCGATCGGCGGCCGACGCGGCGGCGTCGCGCATGCTCTGCACGCTCTCGTACTGAACCTTCAGCGCGGAAAGCCCCTCCACTCCCCCAATGCCCTGTTCGCCACCACTTTCCACGTCGAATCAGGTGCAGAGTCCCACGGAGGATGGGGCTCCCGCGGGCGGCCTGACCGACCACGAGCGCGCCCTCCTGCCGCGGCCCAGCCGTACGGGAGACGAGTTGGCGGCAACATGCGCTGACAGCCTTACAAGACGTCGCCATCGAATCGCGCGGGCCCCCTGCTCGGGCTGGCGGAGACGCGATGCCCCCGGTGTGGGTTCCCAGGTAGTGCAGTGCCCGGGTCGCTCCGGACTGCGAAACCCGCACAGGTGTGGTCGGCTGCGTCCCGGACACCCGACATCGCACGCCCACGATCAGGACACCGGCAACTTCAATTCCCACGGCTGGAGGAAAGGCCCTGGCATGAACTCCCCCGCCAATCACCCAGCCATTCCCGGAACCGTGCTCGTTGCCGCCCCCGACGTCGTCGCACAGTTCACCGGCACGCTGCGCGCAGCCGGCTTGAGCGTGACCACCGGACAGGCACCTCGTTCAGCTCGGCGTGCAGGGCCTCGGCCCGCAGCCGGTCGGTGAGGCGGTGGGCCCTCCGGGCGCACTCGGCGAGGACCTCGACGGTCTCGATGCGCAGAGAGAGGATGCCGATCTCCGCGTCCAGTTGGTCGAGGAAGAACGCGCCTGCGCCGCGTCCGAGTCGTCCGCCACCGCGTCGAGGATCATGCCTCGACCAACGAGCCGAACTCCGCGGTCACCGCACGCTCGACGAGCGACGGAACGAAATCCCGAATCGGGCATCCCGCGAAGTGGGCGACCGCCTCCCCCACCACGGTCCCCACCGCCTCCCGCGACGCGGACGGGAACCTGTTCAGCAACCGTGCCGCGACCTGCGAAATCTGGCGGCCTTCCTCCGCAGCGCTCATACACCAAAGCCTGCGCTCCCCCAAACGCGGCGTCAATCAGTCACCACTCGGGTGACGAGCGCACCCGCAAACACACGACTCGGCTCGGCTCCACCCGGGGTCCGCGTCGAAGCGGCCGCCGGGGGTGAGTAGCCGGAATTCGACCCTCGCCACGTCCACGTCGAATCCCATGAGGGTGTCGGTGGTGCCGCCGCCGATACCACCTGAACAGGCGCCAGCCCAGATGCGGCGGCATGGAAGCGTGTCCGGGCCTGGCGTGCAGGCTCGAAAGCGTCGTTTAACCGGTCATGCAGTGGATCAATGCCGACCGCAGCTGCCGCGCAGAGGAGACGACTGCCTCGGAGCGAGACCGGGTGGCTCGCGTTCGCTTCACAGGGCCGAGCCGGTTCCTCGTGCTAGTGCGCTAGGGTGCGTCGCGGCCCGCGGCGCAGCGAAGCCCGCCACGGTCCCGACAACGGTGATATCGACGGTCGCGAATGCTGGCGACAGCGCGGCGTGAAGGCCCTCCACATATTCTCAAACGCGTTTGATCGGCCCGTTGACCGAAGAGGTCGCGCGCCACACCGGCCTCGAGGATGGTGTAGCCGAAAACACACCGTCATCAGCGACGACCTCGGCGATGTGCCCGAACGCTTCCCCTTCTCCGCCCGGTTCCGGGAACACAGTGAACACGAAGTTCGCTGCCACGGAATCGAATACACCCACGCTGGGGTCGATGGGGCGAGGACGCTTCCGGTGTGGACCCGGCGAGCGATACCGACGTCGTCGGCGGTGACCGCGAGGTGGTACTTGGCTCCAGCAAGTCCTGCCGCAGGATTGGAGGCGCAACGGATTAGACCGCTCGCGCAGAGAGATGGTCCTCCATGGCTTTCGTGAACCTCACGATGGCTAACCCACTGTCGACGCTGCTCGGCTGGTCATACGGTGTGACCGTATCCAAGAACTGTAGGAATGACGTCGGCATTACGTTGTGCGTGCGCGGAACAACCGCAGCGAATCAGGAGCGCGAATATGTCAGCCCCACGCTTCTCCGCGGGCCCTTCGATCGCAAGTAAGTCTCGCCAGTGTCGGTCCGGTCGTGCACAATGACAGGTGCGCGCCGCCGCAACTTGCACGGCCGCTGCCGAAAGTTCCACGGAAATCCGGACATCCTCGCTGTGCTGCCGGTCGACGATTCATTCGACGCTGGGCACCATCCTACGGACGCTTGAATCGAGCATCATCGAGGAAGGAAGTAGCGGCATGGACTCCTCGCCGGAACTGGATCCCCCGATGGTGCCGGAGTCGCACGCGCGTCGGATCCCGGTTTCGTCCGGACAGGAGGATCTCTGGTTTGCACAGCAGTTGGCGCCCGGCCTGCCAAATAACATTGCGGCGTATCTGGATATTGCGGGCGTAATCGATCCTGTGAGGATGGATGCCGCGTTGCGGCGTGTGCTTGGTGAGGCGCGCACTATTCTGGTGAACTTCGTGGAGGACGAGGACGGTCGTCCACGGCAGGTGTTGCAGGATCCCGACCGATGGAATCCGCTGTTCTTCGATCTCAGTGATGACATCGATCCGCAGTCGGCGGCGCAGGCTTTGATGGCGGATGTGGTTCGTCAGCCGTTCGACTTGGAGCGGGACGCACTGTGTTGCGGAGGATTGATCCGGCTCGGCGAGTCGCGGTTTTACCTGTTCACCGTGTGCCCTCACATCGTGACCGATGCGTTCGGTGGGGTTATTCTTGCACGTCGAACCGCTGATGTGTATGCGGCGCTGCAGAGCGGAAAGACGGTTCCAGAGTCTGGATTTGGCGGACCAGAGCTGATTAACAGCGAGGACGCCCGCTATCGAGGCTCCGACCGTTTCACGCGGGATAGGGAATTCTGGCAGGACTACACGGCCGCATTGCCCCCGCCGCTTCACTTGCCGGGGCATCCCGGTTCACCGGTTCCGGTGACGCTGCATCAGAGTGTGGTGGTTACGCGTGACGAGGCCGCGGGGTGGTCGGCGGCGGCGGAATCGATGGGGATGCCGATGCCGGGCATCCTGGCCGCGGCGACGGCGGGTTGGCTTCATCGCATCTGCGGGATGCCGGCGTTCGTTGTGCGCCTGGCCGTGGCAAATCGAGTGGGAGCTATCAGACGCACACCGGGTCTGGTGTCGAACGCGGTTCCACTGCGTGTGATGATCGCGCCCGGGTCACGGTTCACGGACGTCGCCGATGATCTGGTCAGCGAAATTCGCTCCATCTTTCGGCATACCCGTTATCCAGCCGCTGATATTCGACGTGATATGGGACTGTCCGGATCGGTTGCAAATCCGTTCGGCCCGGTGCTGAGTATCATCCCGTACTCCGAATCCCTTGATTTCGCCGGTAGTTCCGCAACCATTCGCCGGTTGTTCGGCGCGGTCGACGACCTATCGATCTCGGTCTACTACGGGCGCGGAAACGCGGATGGCATGCATATTGATATCGACGCGAATGGAAGCCTATACAGCCCTGCTGACCTGCAACTCTATGCCGATCAACTGAAGAACTTTCTGCGCGTGCTCGTCGCCGACCCCCGGCAGCGTATCGATCTGCTCGATCTGCTCGACGCTGCCGAACGTCGCCAGATCCTGGAAACCTGGAACGACACCGACGTCGCGATCCCGTCGGCCACACTCCCGGGCCTCTTCCAAATCCAGGCCACCCGGTCCCCGGACGCGATCGCGGTGGTGTTCGCGGGTGAACGGCTGACGTATCGGCAGCTCGGCATGCGGGCGAATCGGTTGGCCCGGTATCTGATCGGCCGGGGGGTGGGCCCGGAAACGATCGTCGCGGTCGCCTTGCCCCGGTCGGTGGAGATGATCGTCGCGTTGCTCGCCGTCCTCGAGGCCGGCGGCGCCTACCTGCCCATCGACCCGAACTATCCCAGCGACCGCACCGGCTACATCCTCGCCGACTCCCACCCCCTCTTGCTCCTCACCGACAGCGACACACTGCGCACGGCCGAGGGCGGACAGGTCCCGGACGATATTCCCGTTGAGCTGATCGATTGCCTCGTTTTGTCGGATCTGGATTGTTCCCCGGTCGGTGATGCGGACCGATCGCTTCCGCTGCGCCCGGAGCATCCCGCCTATGTGATGTACACCTCCGGCTCCACCGGAATCCCCAAAGGCGTGACCATCTGTCACCACAATGCGATCAATCTGTCGTTGCGCGGGTGGCCGAAGGGGCCGGGGCGGCGGGTGCTGGTGCATTCGTCGGTGGCGTTCGACGCCTCGACGTACGAGGTGTGGCCCGCGTTGCTCGGCGGCGCCGAGCTGGTGATCGCCCCGCCCGGGCCGGTGGACATCGCGACACTCGAACACCTCGTCACCGACCATCGAGTGACGTCTCTGTTCGTGACGACCGCCCTGTTCCACCTGCTAGCGGACCCGTCGGTGTCGCGGGTGTCGGCGTGGGGCGGGCTCGACCAGGTGGTTGCCGCCGGGGACGCGCTCTCGCCGGTCGCGGTGGACCGGTTCCGCCGCGCCCATCCCTCGGTCACGGTGGTCAATGGGTACGGGCCGACCGAGACCACGGTATGCGCGACAACGTTTTCGGTCCCCGCCGCGGATGGCCTGGAGGGCGGGTCGGTGCCGATCGGCTCGCCGATCGGAAACACCCGGGTGTTCGTGCTCGGCGGCGGGTTGATGCCGGTGCCGGTCGGGGTGGTCGGCGAGTTGTACATCGCCGGGGCCGGGGTCGGGCGTGGCTACCGCGGCCGGGCGGGATTGACCGCGCAGCGGTTCGTGGCCTGCCCGTTCGACGGACCGGGGCAGCGGATGTACCGGACCGGGGATCTGGTGCGGTGGGACCCGGCCGGCCGGTTGATGTTCGTGGGGCGGGCCGACCAGCAGGTCAAGATCCGCGGGTTCCGGGTCGAGCCCGGCGAGGTCGAGACGGTGCTGGCGGCGCATCCGGCGGTATCGCAGGCGGCGGTGATCACCCGCGAGACCCCGGGCGGGGGGCGCGACGACGCCGCGACCGCCGGTCGGCAGCTGGTCGGATACGTGGTACCGGTCTCGGGCGAGGTGGACCCGGCCGCGGTACGCCGCTACGCGGGTCAGCGGTTGCCGGAGTTCATGGTGCCGGTGGCAGTCGTGGTGCTCGACCAGTTGCCGCTGACTCTGAACGGCAAACTCGACCGGAAGGCGCTGCCGGCCCCGGACTTCGCCGGTGGGGTCAGGTATCGGGCACCGTCGACCCCGGTCGAGGGGACCCTGGCCGCGATGTTCGCGGAGGCACTCGGCCTCGACCGGGTCGGAATCGACGATGACTTCTTCGCACTCGGCGGTCGCTCGTTGTCGGCGACCCTGTTGGTCGCCCGGATCCGATCGACACTCGGGGTGGAGGTCCCGATCCGGACGCTGTTCGACTTCCCTACGGTCGCGGGGTTGGCGCCGCGGCTCGCCGCCGGTGGCCCGGTGCGGGCGCCGTTGGTGCCGTGGGAGCGCCCCGAGCGGATCCCATTGTCGTTTGCGCAGACCCGGTTGTGGTTCCTGCACCGGTTCGAGGGCCCGTCGGCGACCTACAACATTCCCCTGGCGGTCCGGTTGACCGGGGAATTGAATACCGACGCGGTGGCGGAGGCGTTCGCCGATGTCATCGCCCGGCACGAAAGCCTGCGCACTGTCTTGGCCGAGGACGGGGGGATCCCGTACCAACGGATCCTGCCTGCCGGGCAGACGCCGATCGAGGTGCCGGTGACGGAGGCCGAGCCGAGGGAGCTTGCCGATGCAGTCGCGCAGGCGGCCCGGTACCGATTCGACCTGTCCATCGAGATCCCGGTCCGAGCCCGGGTCTTCCGATGCGCCCCGGACGAGCACGTGCTGGTGGTGGTGCTCCACCACATCGCCGGCGACGGGGCATCGATGGTACCGCTGGTCCGCGACACCGCCACCGCGTACGCGGCGCGGGTGCGGGGTGACGTGCCGGGGTGGGCGCCGCTGCCGGTGCAGTACGCCGACTACAGCCTCTGGCAGCGGCAGCTCCTCGGCGACGAGGGCGACTCCGACAGCGTGTTGGCCACCCAGTTCGCCTACTGGCGGCAGGCGTTGGCCGGGGCACCGCAATGCCTCGAACTGCCCACCGACCGGCCGCGGCCCCCGGTGCAGTCATTCCGCGGCGCCATGGTGCCGTTCACCATCGAGCCATCGCTGCATCGGGACCTGGAGCACGTGGCCCGCGCCCGGGGAGCGACGACGTCGATGCTGCTGCAATCCGCGCTGGCGGTGCTGCTGCACAGACTCGGCGCCGGAAACGACATCACGATCGGTGGTCCGATCGCCGGCCGCACCGACGACGCGCTGACCGACCTGGTCGGGTTTTTCGTCAACACCTGGGTACTGCGGGTCGATATGTCGGGAAACCCCCGCTTCGAGGAGCTCCTCGACCAGGTCCGCGGCAAGGCGCTGGCGGCGTACGAGAATCAGGATGCCCCGTTCGAACGTCTGGTGGAGCTGCTCAACCCGGTCCGCAGCACCGCCCAGCATCCGCTGTTCCAGGTGTCGCTCGCACTCCAGAACAACCCCGCACCCGACATCGCCTTCCCCGGACTCGGGGTCACCCCGCTCCCGGCCCCGACCGACACCGCGAAATTCGACCTGTTCGTCAACCTGATCGAACCGCCCTCCACCCCAGAACGGCGGAAGGGCTTGTCGGGGTCGATCGAGTACGCGACCGACCTGTTCGACCACGCCACAGTCGAGACGATCGCTGCCCGGTACGTGCGGGTCCTCGCGGCCGTGGCCGCGGATCCGGAAAACAGGATCGATCTGCTCGAGCTGCTCGACCCGGCCGAACGTGGCCAGATCCTGGAGACCTGGAACGACACCGCGGTGCCGGTGCCGGCGACGACCATCCCGGACCTGTTCGAAAAGCAGGTCGCCGGGACCCCGGACGCGATCGCGGTGGTATCTGACGATCAACAGCTGACCTACCGGCAACTCGACACCGGAGCGAACCGGCTGGCCCGAGCATTGATCGGGCGGGGAGTAGGCCCCGAATCGATCGTCGCGGTCGCCCTCGATCGTTCCCCACAGTTGATCGTGGCATTGTTGGCGATCCTGAAGGCCGGCGGCGCCTACCTGCCGATAGACCCGAACTATCCCAGCGACCGCACCGGCTTCATCCTCACCGACGCCGCCCCACAACTGATCCTCACCGACCGCGTCACCGCCGCCGGGTTGCCGGGCATCGAGTTTCCGTCGTTGTTCCTCGATGCGCTCGACCTCTCAGACAATGACCTCCCCGACACGGCCGAAGGGGCAGCTGTCGCAGATGCGGAGCGGCTGAGCGCGCTGCACCCGGACCACCCCGCCTATCTGATCTACACCTCCGGCTCCACCGGGATCCCCAAAGGGGTCACGATTTGCCACCGCAACGTGATCAATATGGCGCTACACGGGTGGCCCGATGGTCCGGCGGAGCGGGTGCTCATGACGTCGTCGACAGCGTTCGATGCGTCGGCCTACGAGGTGTGGCCGGCATTGCTCGGTGGCAGCGCACTCGTCCCCGCACCGCCCGGGCCCGTGGACTCTGCGGCCCTGGGAGAGTTGGTCACCACGCATCGGGTGACGTCGATGTTCGTGACGACCCCGTTGTTCCACCTGCTCGCCGACAGCGAGATGAATTATCTGGATCAGACGCGGCAGGTTGTTGCCGCCGGGGACGCGCTCTCGCCGGTCGCGGTGGACCGGTTCCGCCGCGCGCATCCAGGAACCGGTGTGGTCAATGCGTACGGGCCGACCGAGACCACGGTATGCGCGACAACGTTTTCGGTCCCCGCCGCGGATGGCCTGGAGGGTGGGTCGGTGCCGATCGGCTCGCCGATTGGAAACACCCGGGTGTTCGTGCTCGGTGGCGGGTTGATGCCGGTGCCGGTGGGGGTGGTCGGCGAGTTGTACATCGCCGGGGCCGGGGTCGGGCGTGGCTACCGCGGCCGGGCGGGATTGACCGCGCAGCGGTTCGTGGCCTGCCCGTTCGGCGGACCGGGGCTGCGGATGTACCGGACCGGGGATCTGGTGCGGTGGGACCCGGCCGGCCGGTTGATGTTCGTGGGGCGGGCCGACCAGCAGGTCAAGATCCGCGGGTTCCGGGTCGAGCCCGGTGAGGTCGAGGCGGTGCTGGCGGCGCATCCGGCGGTATCGCAGGCGGCGGTGATCGCCCGCGAGACCCCGGGCGGGGGGCGCGACGACGCCGCGACCGCCGGTCGGCAGCTGGTCGGATACGTGGTGCTCGACCGGCGGGTGTCGCTGGTCCGGGATACGGCACGGGAGGCCGACCAGGTCGCCCACTGGCGGGCGGTGTACGACGACGTCTACTCCGGGGAACAAACCTACACACCCGACGAAGCGGAACCGGTAGGGCTCGGGGAGGACTTCACCGGCTGGAACAGCAGTTACACCGGGGCGCCGATCCCGCGCGAACAGATGCGGCAGTGGCAGGCAGCGGCGGTCGACGCGATCCGGCGGTTACGCCCGACCCGGGTGCTCGAGATCGGGGTCGGATCAGGGCTGCTGCTCGCGCAACTTGCCCCCGACTGCGTCGAGTACTGGGGCACGGATTTCTCGCCGCCGACGATCGCGGCGCTACGCACCGCGATCACCGCCAAGCCGTGGGCGCAGCGAGTGCGGCTGCGGTGCCAACCGGCCGATGCGGTGGACGGGTTACCGCACGAGCACTTCGACACGGTGGTACTCAACTCCGTGGTGCAGTATTTCCCGGACGTGGCCTACCTGCTGGACGTGCTCGACAGGGCCATGCAGCTGTTGACCCCGGGTGGGGCACTGCTGGTCGGGGACGTGCGAAACCTGGCGCTGCTGCGGGAATTCACCACCGGAGTGCAGCTGGCCAAGGAAAACGGCACGGACACAGTGGCGGTACTGCGCGAACGGGTGCGGCGAGAACTGCTCGCCGAGCAGGAGTTGCTACTTGCGCCGGAATTCTTCACCGCCCTGCCACAGCGGATCCCGGAAATCGGAGCGGTGGAGATTCAACTCAAACGCATGCGGGCGATCAACGAGCTCAGCCGCTACCGATACGAGGTGGTGCTCCGCAAGACGCCGGTCGCGGTCCGGTCGCTGGCAGCGGTCCCACGCCGATCGTGGCGGGAGTTAGACGGGGTGGCCGGGCTGCGGGAATACCTGCGAACCGAGCGGCCGGAATCGTTGCGGGTCACCGGGATACCGCATACGGGCCTGATCACGGAGGTGACCGCGGCTCGCGCCATCGACGAGGCGGCCGGCCGCGATCCGATACGGGATCTGCTCGACCACGCCGACGGCTCGACCGGGGGGATGTGCCCGCAAGACTGTGACGTGCTCGGACTGGAGTTCGGGTATGCCGCCGCGGTGACCTGGTCTCCGACAGCCGGGCTAATGGACGTCATCTACACCGGCGCCGACAGCGCCACCGAGGGGATCTCGCAGGCATACCTCCCTTCCGGACCGGTCGGTGCCCTGGCCGAGTATGTCAACGATCCCGGGGCCAGTGCCCGACTGGCCGAAGTGCGTCGGTACGCCGCCGGACGGTTGCCGGAGTTCATGATGCCTGCGGCCTTGGTCGCGATCGAGGCGTTGCCGTTGACGGTCAATGGGAAACTGGACCGGAAGGCTCTGCCCGCGCCGGAGTTCGCCGGCGCGGTATATCGGGCCCCGTCGACGCCGACCGAAGCAATCATTGCCCAGATCTTCACCGAGATCCTCGGAACCGACCACGTCGGAATCGATGACGACTTTTTCAGTCTGGGAGGTAACTCGATCCTCGCCTTCCGACTGTGCAATCGAGTAGGCACGGAACTGGGTACCAATATGTCGATCCGAGACTTGTTCGGCAGTCCGACCGTCGCGGGCCTGGCGACTTCCCTCGCCGGGCCCCGAACGGGATCGGCCCACGACCTCGATCTGGCAGCGGAGGCTGCACTGGACTCCACGATTGCTGCGGACGGATGCGCCGCCGTTGCTCCCGGTGCACCGAGAAGAATCCTGCTTACCGGAGCGACCGGCTTTCTCGGCGCGTTCCTGCTGCGCGAACTCCTTGACCAGACCAACGCACAGATCTGGTGTTTGGTGCGTGCCCAGTCGCAGCAACGCGCTACCGAAAAGATCCGGCAGGCCTTGGCCAGATATGAACTCTCGGACCGCGAGCTCACCGACCGCCTCGTAGCCGTGCCAGGTGATCTGGGTGAACCGTTGCTCGGCCTCGATTCCTCCTCGTTCGCCCAGCTCGCCGAGCGAATCGATGTGATCTATCACAACGGTGCGCGGGTCAACCACCTCGAGCCGTATCACCGCATGCGAGCGCCCAACGTCATGGGAACGCGCGAGATCTTGCGACTGGCCTCCTCGCATCGGCTCAAGCCCGTCCACCACGTATCCACCTCCGCCGTGCTGGTCCCGAACACCTCGAGTCCGAGCGGGACTCCTCGCCTGCTCGCCGAGGACGACTATGTACCCGCGGAGCGGGTCCAACCATCCGGGTATGTGGCCACTAAATGGGTCGCCGAGGAGCTGATCAGACAAGCATCCCAACGTGGCATTCCGACGACGGTCTACCGCCCCAGCATGGTCACCGGCGACGTGACCACCGGCGCGTGCAGCACCGACGATGCCTTCTCGAACCTGATCCGATCGATCGCCATCCTGGGTCTGGTGCCCGATCTGGAGGCGGAAGAAGTCGACCTGGTCCCCGTCGACTTCGTCGCGCGGAGCATTGTCGAACTATCGCGGGTGCCCGGCGCCACGGGCCGGTGTTTCAATCTTGCGAATCGCTCCCGCGTACCCGTAGACGACATTGTGAGCACCTTGCGGCTGCGCGGATTCGCCCTCGAAATGGTTCCCGTCGAGAAGTTCGCGCGCGAATTGTCCGGCGCAGCGAAGGAACGATCGGCAGCCGGCGACGACAGTCTCGTGGGTGCCTCCTTGCTCAGCGCGACCTATCGGACTGGCCGGCCCGCGGGTGCCGATATCTTCGACAACACGAACACGAAGCGGTACCTGGCCGACGCTGCTCGAACTCGCGGAAACGACTCCCGAAGGGCGTTCGCCTGGCCAACAGTCGACAAGCAGGTAATCGCCACCTACCTCGATTTCTTCCTGCGAACGGGCTTCCTCCCCGCTCCGAAAAACACATGAATCCGTGCTGAAATACGTCACGACGTACTCCCAAGTCTCGACGACGGTGGGGGCATCCCCCGCTCGAGACGCCCGTTCTCTTGAATCGACGAATCTGACAGTCGCTTGCACGACGCGTGCCTTGTTTGTCAGCCGACCGTTCAGGAGATCCGTCGATGGCGAGACGACGGCGGCCCTCACCTAACGCGCCCACACGCCCACAAACGCCGCCTCGCTGACGGGCTCCGCACCGAGGCCGCGGAGCTGCGACGCAGCGCGCTGTACGAGTCGCGCCGGCACAATGATGCGATGGTGTCCCGAGACGGTGGCTCGCAATGGCTCCGGCTCGACTGACCAACCGGGATGGTCTCGGGGCCCCACACCAAATCACGCGTGAGTCAGTTCCAGGCATCGGCACCGATCCTGACAGCGACCCCTCGCGCGAAACCGCTACGACACACAGTCACAAATCACGCGATGCTCGCCTACTTTCCGGCTACTTCCAGCAGGTCTCGGATCGCCCCGACCGATTCCACATAGGGGATCTTCGGGTCGGGCCGGTGGAATTGGTAGAGCCCGATTGCCTCGACGCCGAGTCGCTTGAGACGGGGCATCGGTGCGGGGCATCGCTATCCTGCGCCAAGGACGACGTGATCGCCCTCCGGTACACGCTGGCGGCCGCGCACATCCACCCGTCGGCACCGATGATCGTCACGATCTTCGACCGCACCATCGGGGACCAGGCACCGTTCCTGCCCCAATGCGATGTCACCTCGCCCGCCGCCCTGGCCGTGCCGTCGCTTGCCGGTCCCTGCATCGATCCCGGTCTGTTGGCGGTGACCCGAGGCGGGCGCCCTTCCGCGCGCATTCGCACCGCCGGTGCGGCGCGCGACGAGGTTCCGATCACCCTCCGGGACCGCCGCCGCTGGCGCACCTGGCCGATGCAGCTTGCCACGCACGGCAACACCCGTACGCGCTCGTCGCCTCGACGGCCATGCTGATGACCATCGTCTTCACCGCGATGTTCACCGCCGGGATGGTGGACCGGCTGCTCGGTCCCCGGATGACCGCCCTGCTCGGGCCGCGGGCGTTGCCCCGGTCCGGGCACGTCATCGTGGTCGGGCTCGGGCAGGTCGGACTACGTCTGTGTCGGGAGCTGCGCGCGCTGGGATACCGGTGGTCGGCGTCGAACGTGACACCAATGCCCGGAACCTGCGGCTGGTCGGGAGTTGACCATTTCCGCGGTGGTCGGTCATGGCGGGTATCGGGTTCTGTTGGAGCGGATCGGGATCCACCGCGCCGTCGCGCTGGCGGCCGTCTGGTCCGACGACCGCGACAACATCGCGGTCCCGCTCGCCGCCCAGGGCCTCGCGCCGGGACTGCGCCTGGTGTTGCGGGCCGCCGGAGCAGGAGGCGATCGCAGAAACCCGGTCGTTGCTGCCGCTGGGGGTGACCCGCGACGTCACGTCGCTGAGCGCCACCTACGTCCTCGCCCGCCTGCTCGGGCTCGACCTCCTCGGGGTGGTGGCCGGCGAGGCGCACGTCCACATTCGGTGGGCCGACGGCGGGTTCGAGGAGATCTCCAGCTCCTCGCGCGGCGGGTGTCGGCGCGCCGCCGCCGGCAATACGGCGGCCCCGGTCCTCTAGCCACCACGGATCGCCAGAGGGGTGGCCACGTCCGGGCCCGGTCACCGGGGCCGGACGCACAGCCCGATTGCAGCGCATCCAGCAAACCCATGAACTTCGTGCGGAACGGCTATCCGCCGAGGCCGCGGCCCTGCGCCGCGAGCTGTACCAGGTGCACCGACTCGTCGATGCGATCGTGTTCCGGTTCCCGAGGTGATCACCCGCGACGGATCCGCACTCGACTGACCGCCCCGAGGTGACCTCCCACGACCCGCACCACGGCCCCGCGGTGCCGTCCGAGGAACCTACCACCCACCCTGTGCGAGTGGGCGCGTCGTGTTCCGTCCGGCCGGCCGCACAACGCGTCCCGCGCCCGCGAACAGCCAGCCGCACTGGTTGTGCCGAACAGCGGCGATGACACTCACTGCGCCGACGACGGTCAGTGCCCGCACAACCGCGGCGGGCCAGATACCTCACCACCGGCGGCGGCCGACGGCTCGCGTGCAAGCTGCTCGTCCGGTTCCACCTGTCGCAGCGTGGTAAGCACCATCTACGCTCCCGCACTCCGATCCGGTCGAAGGCCGCCTTGTCAGTAGGTATCTCGGCTCGACGGTGGCCGGAAATCATCCGGCCACTTCGTGCGGGCGTCGTACACGGCATCCGTGAACCGGGTCGCCGAAAGGAACCGGGAAGCGACTGAGGTGTCGGCGAGGTCCTCCCCCGTGTCCGCGCCCGAGGGCGTCGCGCCGGTCAGCGTCGCACCGGCCAGATTCGCACCGGTCAGATCGGCACCGGTCAGATCGGCGCGGGTCAGGTTGGCCTCGGTCAGATTCGCGCCAGCCAGGTTTGCACCGGTCAGATCCGCGCAGGTCAACGTCGCGTCCGTCAGATCCGCGCGGTACAGATTCGCGCGGGTCAAATTCGCGTCGTGCAGGTCCGTGCGGGTGAGGTTCACCCGAATCAGCTCCGCACAGGTCAGATCCGCACGATACATGTTCGCACGGTGCAGATCCGCGTGGTACAGGTTCGCGTCGCTCAGAATCGCGGTAGCCAAGACCGCGCCCGACATGTCGGCGCGAATCAAGCTCGCGCCTACCAGGTTCGCCGCTGCCAGGTTCGCGCCGACCAAGTCCGCGTCGGTCAGGTCCGCGCCAAAGAGGCGAGCACAGGCCAGGTCCGCATCCCCCAGATCGGCGCCGATCAAGCTTGCGCCGGCCAGCCACGATCCACTGAGGTCGGCGTTGGCGCCCTTCCACGAGCGACCTGTTCCCTCGACCTCGAGCGCTCGACCGCGGACGACCCGAACGATGGTCTGACGGATTTCGAGTTCCGGATTCGGATCCGCGGTGGCATTGGCGGGCACTCGCCCCATCGGTGTGCGCAGGTATGCCCGGAGCACATCGATACACCTGGCGTTCACGATCGTTGGGCAGCGTCAACGCGTGCCAATCATCGGCCAGAGTGTCAAGGGACATGAGGGCGTCCCTGTAGGCGGACAGCTGGTGTCCCTGTGCGCGGACAGCTGATCTCCCTGTCGGCGGTCAGCTGATCTCCCGCCCGGGTCAGGTCAACGGCATC
>SEEV01000437.1 GCA_004211695.1 Rhodococcus sp. (in: high G+C Gram-positive bacteria) | reverse complement strand
GGTGATCACTTTCAGATCCCTACCGTGGGCGTCGCCGTAGACCCCGTCCATATTCCGCTGGACAGCCCCGCGCTGCAGGCCCTGGTCCGGGCCAACCGACGGGCGCTGCAGACCATGACAGAACGGCCCGACCTGGTCGTCGACTACATCGTCTCGTTCCTCAACCGACTCACTCGTGACGAAGCGCAACGACACCACGACCGCTACATCGGCCCGTACTTCACCCGCGACGGCGAGGTGGACCTCGATATTGCCCGGGAGGCGATCGACGCCGTCGCGGCCGAACTCGGCGTCGCGCCGGTAGCCGCCGAGGAAATCTATTCGCCCACCGAAAACCTTCTGTGAACAGCACATTTGATGTGTTTTCAAGCACCCGGAGGTTCGCGGGCAGGCTCATGACGGCGTTCATCTGTTGGTGATGCGCGAACTCAGGGCCGCCATGCCTACCGGTGGGGCGGCCCGAGGTAGGGGAACCGGGTCAGCAGGTCGTCGTGGGAAGGTACTCCGCCTGCGGTGACCTGTCCGTTGGTCAGGAAGGCCATCCGGGCGCTGAAGACGTCATCGGTGAGGCCGCGTCCGTTGGGGTAGACGGCCGACCGGCGGCGGTCGTAGCGCAGGATGTCCGGCAGGACCGTGGCAGCAGCCGCGGTCGCCGCCGCGTGCTCGTAACCGTTCTCCTCCAGCAGTTTCGACCACGGCTCCAGGTACTTCGCCGCATCGTCGGCCGGATGCCCAGCGTTGTATTCGTCTTTGGCGTACTCGGGATTGATGAACGGGTTGATCGTCGGATGCCCTCCGCGGTCCACTTGGACGAGGGCGCCGTCGCGGTGGACGCTGACCGTCGCCCACAGGCCGATCGTGGGATCCGGACCGAGCATCTCGTCGGGCACCTCGAGCGCGATGCACTGCACGTCCTTGCCGGCGAACGCGTCCTCCCCCGTCCACACGAAACCGTGCAGCGCGCCCTCGGCGTCGGCGAAGAAGGGGTCGCTGCGTACTCCGATGAACAGCCTGCAGGGACCTGCCTGCACCGGTTGCGCGGAGGTGTCGAAACCCACCGGTACTGCATCGGCAAGCACCTCGCCGGTCGGCCCGGGGCGCCGGGCGGCGGCGCCCGTGGCGTAGTGAACCGCACCGGTCTGCACCCCGTTCTCGGCCGTGGTGAACACAAAGGAGAAGGCGGCGTCCGCCTGGTTGTCCCCGTCGTTGTCGATGCTGATGCGGTAGACCGCGTCAGGGTGGAACTCCCGGCTCATCAGGAACGGTGGGGTCGCGCTCAGACCCGTGGTGAACGGATTCACGTCGATGATCACCACAGTCCGGCGGACGTCGCCGGCCGCCGGGAAGACATAGAGGTCGGTCAGATCCAGGCGCGCATCGTCACCCGGAAACTTGAGGTAGGCCGCACTGAAATGGTTGGACATGTCCGACGCTACTTCAGGATCTGCAGCAGCCGGTCCGCCAGGATCGCGGCCGAATGGGGATTCTGCCCGGTGATGAGGTTCCGGTCCTCGACCATGTACGGCTTCCAGATCTCGCCGCGGCTGAACTCGACGCCGAGTTCCTGCAACTCGTCCTCCAGCAGCCACCGTGTCCTGGAGGCCAGCCCGACGCCTTCCTCCTCGTCGTTGGTGAAGCCCGTGACCCGGTAACCCTGAAACGGCGACACGCCGTGGATCCTGGTGGCCAGCATCGCGGCCGGGGCGTGGCACACGATCGCGAGCGGCTTTCCCGAGGAGAGCTGTTCGGTGAGTACGCGTCCCGCGTCGGCGTCCACCCACAGGTCCTCCATCGGACCGTGGCCGCCGGGCAGGTACACCGCGTCGTAGTCCTCCAGGCGCACGTCGGACAGCTTGAGCGGCCGGCGCATGACCTCCGCCGAACGGATGATCGCCTCCAGTTCGAGGGCTCCCTCTACACCCCCCGCCATCTCGGGGCGCAGGCTCATCATGTCGACGGTCGGGGTCACACCGTGGGGTGTCGCGACCACGACCTGGTGGTCGGCTTCGGTCAGCGCCTTGTATGGGGCCGCGAACTCCTCGGCCCAGTAGCCGGTGGCGTATCTGGTGCCGTCCTTCAACGTCAGGTACGTGGCTCCGGACACCACGAACAGAATCTTCGCCATCTTCGATCACTCCTGTCGTCCCGGGCTCGCGGCCTTCGTCCGCACCGCGGAACCTCTGCCGGATTCATGGTGCCCCGGCGAATCGGTCG
Source organism: Rhodococcus sp. (in: high G+C Gram-positive bacteria) (assembly GCA_004211695.1). GTDB lineage: Bacteria > Actinomycetota > Actinomycetes > Mycobacteriales > Mycobacteriaceae > Rhodococcus_F. The sequence continues at coordinate 3,022 of SEEV01000437.1, read as the reverse complement.
GTCGCGCCCGTGAACAACCGGGGCGACCAGTACTCCATCGCGGCTCACAACCGCGTCGGTGGAAACAATTATTCGCTTGACACAACGTGGCTGGGAAGGGTGTCGGTTAACTCATGCCGGCGCGGTAGGCGGGTGTACCACGGTTTGCGTCGAGTCTGGCGTGGCGGCGGGAGATGCTTTAAAACTGACTCATTGAAATCAGTTTGTGACATGAATCACACATATCTGCGACCTCCTGGCACGCGGCCGGATTTCGAGCAGCGATGCACTCGAACGCAGCCGCTGTTCGGGACACCGACACGAGGGGTTGCGCCGCATGCTGTTGCCGGTGGCACCTTCCGATGCACTGTTTCTGCTGGGCGAACCGCGGGAGCATCCGCTGCACGTCGCGCTCTGGCGGTGTTCGCCCCACCCGACGACGGCTCCACTGCGGCCCAGGTGTGGGCCTGTTCGAGTCCGCCGTCGCCGACAGTGCAGTGGCCGAGCTGTTCCGCAGGCGGGCCCGTCGATCGGTGACCTCGCTCGGGCAGTGGGGCTGGGACACCCTTGACGACACGGAGGTGGATCTGGGCCATCACGTGCCCCGCGACGCGCTACCTCGGCCCGGCGGCACCGCCGAGTTGATGTCCCGGCTGCACGGCACCCTGCTGGACCGGTCCCGGCCGTTGTGGGAGATGCACCTGATCAAGGGCCGGTACGCGGTGTACACCAAGATTCACCACGCCCTCGCCGACGGCGTCTCCGCGATGTCGGTGCTGCGGCGGGCGATGAGCGAGGACCCACACTAGTGGTGGCGGCGGCGCTGGTCGTGCTCGGCGCCGACGAGTCGGACGAGTTGTCGCCGCAACCGCTCAGGGCGAGGGTCGCGGCAGCGAGGGGCGCCAAAATCCAGGTTCTGTGAGCGCCCCGGACAGGGCGTCGGGTTGTCCGTTCGAGATGGTCGGCCATGCTGCAGCCCCAACTGCAGGTGGAGCGATCATGATCGCGAGCGTCGGGACCAGATTTGCAGGCATGGTGGGGCGCAATGCGAGCCTGAGGAACAGAAGCATGGAGATCACCACCCAGAAGAACATGCCGATCGCGAAACTTCCGATAGCGAGCCAGTCGAGACCGGTCTGGGCTGCGGCGAGCGCCCCGACGAGGCCGGCCGCACTGATGGGCGGGTAGTAGCCACCGTGCACGGATTCAAGCGTCATCTGTCCGCTCATCCAGAAGCTCATCACCCATGCGCCGAATGCGGCTGCGGCAGTGACGGAAATCAGGGTCAGCGCTGTTCCGGCAAGTGGAAGCGTGCTGTGCAGGCGTGCTCCCAGCAGCATCGCGGAGAGCGGAAGTAGCGCCGCCAGCGGACCGTGAGCGAAGTGTGTGAGCTGATGCGAGATTCTTTGGGCGGCGCGCGTGGCGCGCTGCGCGTGCGCGGTGGCTGTCGAGATCCAGGCGAGCGCTGCGATCAGCCAGAACGCGTGGACGAGCGCGAAGGGAGTGCCGAGCGCGGGCGTAGCGACAGACCAGACCTGAGCCAGTCCGGCGAGGCCCAAGGGGATCGCGAGCGTGTTCCACGGGAGTAGGGTGCGAGCGCGTGGCTCGAGGGCGACACTCAAGTGTTGAGCAGACAATGAAATGCCTTCCTGGCTGGGGCAGGCTCCTCGGGGTGCCGATAGGTCCGAGTTATTGACCTTTGGCTCTAATGCAAGCACGGGTTACCGTCTTGGTTATTGTCCTTGAGGTCAAACATGATCGCGAGTTAACCTATTCCGGTGGCTAGACCGATGCTCTTCAGTACGGATGTGGCGATCGACAAGGCGATGGATCTTTTCTGGCTTCAGGGATACGCCGCGACCACTCCCCAGGAGCTCGCGATCGAAATGGGAATAGGCAAAGGCAGCCTGTACAACACATTCGGGAGTAAGCACGCCTTGTTCGTGCGAGCGCTTCGGCGCTACAGCGAGATGCGACTCGAATACCTCGCCGATCTGTTCGAGGCACCTGGCCCGTTAGGGCCTCGCCTCCAGGTGGCGATGGTTGTCCTCGCCGGGGTCGGCGAGCACCGGCGAGGCTGCATCATGGTCAATGCTGCAGCAGAGCTCGGCACTGTCGACGACGAGGTGAACCGCATTGCGGACGAGCTGTTCACTGGGATCGAAAGTATCTTCAGGCGCGCGATCGTGCATGGACAGAAGACTGGGGAGTTCGACGGGGGTCGGCCTGCCGACATTGCGGCCCGTCAACTGCTGGCCTCGGTGATCGGTCTCAGTGTGCTCGTGAAATCGGGTGGCCGACCGGAGACGTGTGCCACCGTTGTCGAGGGGTGTGTCGACGGACTCTGACAGTCGCGGACTCTCGCTGGCCTTATTGGCCGACGATCGCTGAGATGTCGCTGATCGAACGACGCAGCTGCTTCAGTTGAGCCGGGACACCTGGTAGTGGCTGATCCGATCGCCGTCGGGAGATTGTCTGACCAACACGCTCAGGGACACGGCCAGCGTCGGCCGGTCTACGAAGGAGAAATCGACGCTCAAGTAACCGAGCACCACATCGTCGGCGAGGCGACGGATTTCGAGGATCCGGTATTCGGCGGTCATGCCCAGCGGCTGGGAGTCGTAGTAGTCGGCGACACCTTGGCGTCCGACGGTGTAGGGATGCAGGCCCTGGAAGATTGCGTCCGCGGTGAACTGCGCGGCGACGCGTTGGGGCTCGTGCGCGTCGACGGCGGCCTTCCACCGGTCGAGCACCCCGCGCAGGATTTCTTCGTTTGCCGCCGTGCCGTGCATGATCTGTCCGTCTCGTGCTCTCAGTGCCCGGCGCTCTGGCCGCCGTCGACGTGCAGGATTTCGCCGGTGACGAACCCGGCGTGCTCGAGGTAGAGGATCGCGTCGACGACCTCGTCGATCTCACCCATCCGGCCGACGGGGTGTAGGGCGGCGAGCGACTCGTACGTGTCGTCCGGGTGCATCGGGGTGCGGATGACACCGAGCGCGACCGTGTTGACCCGGATACTCCGGGTCGCGTACTCGATTGCCAG
>SEEV01000436.1 GCA_004211695.1 Rhodococcus sp. (in: high G+C Gram-positive bacteria) | reverse complement strand
TTGAAACCCAAGGTATCCTGACGCGCCACGAGTTCCACGGCGAGTGGAACTACACACTCCACCCCGCACCCGACGACACGCCCGAACCGAGCTAGATTAATTCATCACAAGCCCTTAGGTGACGACGATCCACAGCGCCGCGACCGACACGGCGACCGGTGGGATCAGCCACGCGGCCAGCCGCAGTGCGAACGCCGGTGTCCCGACGAGGGCGGCGAGGGTCACCTTGACGACGAGGTTGGTGCCGACGGCGGTCGCGGCGGCGACGGTGGCCGCCTGCGCGGAGAGGGTCTCACCGACCGCGGCGGCCGCGGACAGGGCCGGCGAGTGCGCGTCGGCGAGCCCGCCCACCCCGGCGGCGAGGATCGCTCCCCGGCTACCCAGCACGTCGGCGGCGCCGCGGGTGGCGATCAGCAGGATCACCAGGACGGCCACCACCAGCAGGGTCGCCTGCACCGAGATCGGCCGCTCGAGCAGCCCGGTCGACGGTGCCTCCCCGGCCTCGTCCCCGTCATCGGCGCGCTCGGCGTCCTCGCGGCCGTGGTTGCCGGGCCGGTCGGTGCCGGGTCGCCCACCCCGGTCCGCCGAGCGGTTGCGGTACACGAGGAACGCGACCTCGCCGGCCAGGAGCAGCGCGGCGCCGGCGAACACCAGTGCCAGCGCGGTCGAGACCGCGGTGTCGACCACCCGGGTGATCGCGACCACCAGCAGGAGCGTGGCGATGTTCGCGATCAGCGCGGCCGGCAGCGTGTCGCGGGCCCGCGGATGGGTGCGGGCGGTGCGGGCGATCACGGCGGTGGTCGCGGTGGCCGAGACGAATCCACCGCCGAAGCCGACGATCAGCAGACCCCACCGCGGACCGAGGAGCCGGGTCGCGACGTACCCCGCCCAGCCGATCAGGGTGAGCAGCAGCACCAGGGTGCCGACGGTGGCGGGATTGAGCGCCCCGTAGGGGCCCATGTCCCGATCCGGCAGCAGCGGTAGGAGCAGGAAGGCGATCGCCAGCAGGACGCAGAAGTCGACGATGTCGCGCTCGTCGATCATCCGCTGGGCGAACTCGTGGATCGGGTACTTGACCGCGAGCAGCGCGAACACCGCGACCCCGACGGCGACGGCCAGCGACGGCTGGTGCCAGGCCAGCGCGCCGAGGAGGTACGCCGTCAGTGCCGCCACCGAGGTCGTGGTGCCGACATCCGGGTCCGGCCCGGTGTGCGTTCGCACCCAGTACCACAGCAGGATCAGCAGGGACACCCCGATGAAGCCGACCGCGACGACCACGGTGCCCAGGTGCGCGGCGACCGCGCCGGTCACCGCGATCAGCGGGAAGGTGCGGGCCCCGGGCGGTGGCACCGGTGTGGTCGCATCGACCGCATGGTCGGCGCCGGCGTTGTGTTCGCGCTCGATCCCGAGACCCAGGCCGATCAACAGTGCCGCTGCGTAACCGAGAAGGTGCAGCTCGGTCGGATCCACGGCGCCCTCATTCCGTCGATCGGTGCACCGGTCGCCCGCGAACCAGCGAACCGAGGGGAAACGACCCTCCCTCGGGTCCCTTCCCCTCCTCCCAGTTTCCTCCCCCGACCGGAGCTTCTCGGGACCGTCGCCTCGGGCGGAGCGCCGAATCCTAGTTCCACGACCGCATCATGAGCATGGACACCCGTGACCCTCGGCGCGGGCGACACTCTCGGACCGCACTGCGTCGCACTGCCCGCCGCCACCGTCGGCGACGGCTCCACCGTGGGCCCGGCCTCGCTGGTGCTGCGCGGCGACACCCGCCGTCCACCCGGTGGCAGGGCAACCTCATCGCACCGGTGACCTGACCGACCCACACGAGCACTGGGGTGATGCGTCCCCGAGAGAAACACCCGCACAGCGAGGCTGTGCGCGGTGCCGCGGCGTTCGTGCACACTGGCAGTTCGGAGCTGCTCGACGACGTGAGTCGGGGCGGTCGGCGCACTCGTGTTCCTACCGGAGGACTCGACATGAACACACCGGCGGGCCGTGTGGTGGTGGTCGGTGTCGATGGATCACCGGCCGCGCATGCGGCGGCGGTGTGGGCGGCGGCGCTCGCCGCGCGCACTCGGACGCCACTGCGGGTGGTGCACGCCCTCCCGGAGCCCCTCTACCTGATGACCGAGGTCGCCGTCATGGGGCAGGGGCCGGCCATTGCCCAGCACCGCAAGGCGGGTGCAAATATTCTCGGCGAGGCGTCCGCCGCTGTTCGCCTCCGCTTCCCGAACCTCGAGGTGCACACCGACCTGGTGCCGGGTCCGACCGCTCCGGCGCTGGCGGTATGGGGCGCGACCGCGAAGATGATCGTGCTCGGCGCGGGTGAGCCCCGCGCGGTGGGCGCGCTGGCGGCGGCGATCGCACTCGCCGGGCGCGTCACCTGCCCGGTCACGGTGTGCCGCGGACAGCCCTGGATGCTCCCGGATCGCCGTCCGGTCGTCGTCGGCGTCGATCCCACTGGCTCGAGCGCAGCCGCCGTCCTTTCCGCCTTCGAGTTCGCGCACCTCTTCGAGGCACCCGTGATCGCCGCCCATGCCTGGTCGCCCCGGCACGCCGCGGGAAACGTGACCATCCCCTTCCTGGTGGACTGGGACGCCCTCGCGGAATCCACGCGCGCCGTGTTGGCCGCACAGCTTGCCGAGGCGACGCGGCGGTACCCCGACGTCGCCGTTACCGAGGTGGTCGAGCCGATACCTCCGGCACGATTGATCACCGATCGAGCCACAAACGCACAACTGGTGGTCGTCGGCAGCCACGGCCGCGGCCGCCTCGCCGGCACGATTCTCGGCTCGGTGAGCCGGCATCTGCTCCACCACGGCCCGTGCCCGATCATGATCCACCGCGCTCGGCACCGCGGGACCGTGTGAGCGTTGGCGTGCGCGAGAGTTTCTCGCTCCCGGCACAAGATTCACTGAAGTCGCCCCCTCCGGGGGACAACGCCGCCGAGGACGAAGACACCGCGCCCAAACACAACGCTGCTCGACCACCGCAGCATCGACGGTGGTCGGGTTATCCGCCGCGGCCCGAGAAGTCACGACGACCTCACCTGTTGGAAACCCGGTGGTTGCTCCACGCCGCATACGATGGTGATGCACCCAAACATCAACCGGATGGGTCACCCGCTGATGACGACTACCTCGCCGCGCCACCCACCACCCGAGCGCTTCCCGAACCCTCGGCCGAACCGGCACCTGTCCACGACCGACATCGCCGGCGTGGTCGCAGCCCTCACAGGTGGGCGGCTGCTTCCCCGTCCCGGCGCCGAGAACGATCCCCGCGTCCAGTGACGGGCCGCCCGCGGCACCGAGCATCCCAGCCGCCCAACACATCCGCGACCCGCACGGTCGCGGTGGGTGCGCGCAATCGGATCGGGCGGGTGAGCGTGGCCGGGGCCGTGACGGTGTCGGCGGGTGTGGTCTGCCTGGCGTTGGGCGGGATCTCCGGGGCCGCGCTGGTGTTCGGGATCGGTGCTCTGACCGCGCCGGCGATGGTCCTGATCGCGGTGACCACCGCGGGGTTCCTCGCCGCCGGTGCGATATTGATCGCCCGCACGCGCCCACATCGACCGGAGCAATCAACGGCGGGCAAATGGTCCCCGCCGTCGCTTTCCGATCGCTACTCCGATCAACGAACGAAGGCGAACCATGACCGACGCACCGGTCGAGTACCCCGCGCGAGTGAACACCACCGAATGGATCAAGGCCCACCTCGAGCGGATGGGCCGCGCCGACCCGGCGGCCGGCGAACCCCGGCACGAGCCCGACCCTCGGACCCACCAGCCCGAATAGTCATTCGTCGGGAAACTCTCCGGTGATGTAGGCGTGAGCACTATCGGCGACGGTACCGATCGGGCGGGTTACCGCCAGAGGGGGCGTGCCGCTTTCCGTGCGACCCGCCACTGACCGTCCAGGCGTTCGGCCTGCTCGTCGCCGATCTGCTGTTCCTGTTGATAGAGGATGCCGAGCCCGAAGCTCGACTGTGCGGTGTGATCGTGCGCGGTGATGATGCTCAGCAGCCGTTCCCGTGCCACGGTGGAGTCCTGAAATTCACCGAGGACGTCTTGGAAGTCGTTGAAGTGGTCCAGTGCACGTTTCGTCTTCTTCGGGGCGAGAGGTTTGATCACCTCCATGGCGTAGCGCATCCGCTTCGCGCCCTTGCGGGCGCGGTGGATCCGTTCGTCGCGCTCGGTGCGTGACGTGCTGTCGCGCACCCTGTCGACCCGTTTGGAGACCTTGGTGGCCAGTCGTTTCAGCGTCCGGGCGAGGTCCTCGACCGTCATCTCGCCGGCCGCGGCGTCCGTGGCCGGTGCCGGTGTGGCCGGGCCCGGTCCGGATCTGCCGGCGAGTTCGGCGACGATCCCGCTCAGCGATTCGAGGATCGCTCGATAGCGCTCCGAATCGAGTGCACCGAGCGCCGAGTGTCGGGCCACCTCGGCCTGTTCGGCGAAGTACTCGTTCACGCGGGCGTAGACGGATTCCTGAGCGGGCAGTGGCGCCGACTCGGCGATCCGGGTGATGATCCGCTGCCACTGCACCTCGACGTCGCGTGCCTCGCTCAGTCGTCGGCCGAGCCATCGCAGGTCGAGGACGAGAAGCTGCGCTCGCTCGGCGAGTCCGAGCCCGGGGGCGTATGCCTGCAGGGCGCTGCGGGCGCGTCGCGACGCCTTGCGCATGTCGTGGATCGCCTCGGGCTCGTCGCGCCGGACGGCGATGTCGGCGAGGTCGAGATTGTGGATCTCCCGCTGCAGGTATCGGCGGAGGAATTCGGCGGGTTCGCGGGACTTGCGGATGCGTCGTTCCTCGGTGGCGGGGGCCTGGGTGGTGGTCATCGGAGCCTCCTCGGTGGTCGGCGAACCCCATGACTCCACTGTCCCACCACGCCGAGCCGGTGGGTGTGAGCCGAGTAAGAATCTTCGGTATCACCGCTGGTCAAGACCTTTACCTGCGGTGACACGCCGGTAATGCGTGCCTGAAGCAGGAGGGTGAACTCACCCAACGCCAGGTGTGCGACGTTCTCGCCGTCGACCGCAGCGACATGGTGCGCCTGGTCGACGGCCTGGAGAAACGAGGCTTCGTGGTGCGCAGAAAACACGCCAAGGATCGGCGAAAGCAGCTGCTCTCGCTGACCGAGGACGGCGAGAAGGCGGTGGCCCGGACCGAGGATCTGGTCGACGGCGCCACCGACAGACTGTTCGCCGACCTCACCGAGACGGACCGCCGGACCCTGCACCGGCTCGCGCTGCGCGCCCTGGGCCATCCGAAGAAATTCGCCGACATCGGCGCCTGACACCGAGGCGACCCACTGTCGCCCGCGCCACTGTCGCTCATCCGCCTGCGCCACTGTCGCTCATCGATCTCGGGTACCAGGCCCCGGCCTGCCCACCTCAGGGCGGCCTGCCCGCCTCAGACCGCGGCGTGCCCACCCCAGAGAGGAACAACGGTTCTCCATGTCCGTCTCAGTCAGAGAACGGCTACTTCCCGACGAATTCACCCGCGGTGATCTCGCGGCCCCACCCCGCACCCTGCTCGACATTCTCGAAGCGACCGCCCGCCGGTACCCCGACGCACCCGCGATCGACGACGGCGAGCACACCCTGACCTACGCGGAGTTGATGGTGCGGGTGCGTGAGGGCGCACGGCGGCTCGCCAGCCGGGGTGTGCGAGCCGGCGACCGGGTGGGCATCCGGATGCCGTCGGGTTCGCGGGAGCTGTATCTGGCGATCCTGTCCACCCTCGCCGCGGGCGCCGCCTACGTACCGGTCGACGCGGACGACCCGGACGAGCGCGCCGAGTTGGTGTTCGGCCAGGCGCGGGTCAAGACGATCGTCACCGCGGAGGGCGCGCACACCTGCGCATCGGTGCCGGCCGAGCTGTGTGTCCCGACACCCGACGACGACGCGTGGATCATCTTCACCTCCGGGTCGACCGGGACCCCCAAGGGCGTCGCGGTGACGCACCGCAATGCCGCAGCCTTCGTCGACGCCGAGGCCCGTCTCTTTCTGCGCGGCGCGCCGCTCGGCCCCGGTGATCGGGTTCTCGCGGGACTGTCGGTGGCCTTCGACGCGTCCTGTGAGGAAATGTGGCTGGCGTGGCGACACGGTGCCTGCCTGGTCCCGGCACCCCGGTCCCTGGTGCGCACCGGCATGGACCTCGGCCCGTGGCTGATCTCCCGCGAAATCAGCGTCGTGTCCACCGTTCCGACCCTGGCCGCATTGTGGCCCGTGGAGGCTCTGGAATCGGTGCGACTGTTGATCTTCGGCGGCGAGGCCTGCCCACCGGAGCTGGCGCAGCGCCTCGCCGTTCCGGGCCGCGAGGTGTGGAACACCTACGGACCCACCGAGGCCACCGTCGTCGCCTGCGCCGCGCAGATGTCGGGAACCGGCCCGGTGCGCATCGGTCTGCCACTCGACGGCTGGGATCTGGTGGTCGTCGACGCGGACGATCACCCCGTGGCCGAGGGTGAGGTCGGTGAGCTCGTGATCGGCGGTGTCGGGCTCGCCCGCTACCTGGACCCCGCCAAGGACGCCGAGAAGTACGCACCGATGCCGACGCTGGGCTGGGACCGCGCGTACCGCAGCGGCGACCTGGTCCGGCTCGACCGCGAAGGACTGCTGTTCCAGGGGCGTGCCGACGACCAGGTCAAGCTGGGCGGACGCCGCATCGAACTC
>SEEV01000435.1 GCA_004211695.1 Rhodococcus sp. (in: high G+C Gram-positive bacteria) | reverse complement strand
TGGGGTGAGGGTTGCGCACCCCAAGCCCGCGCGATCGGTAGGGTCTGGTCGGTGGGACCATCCAGGAGCCGCGCCCGGTCCTCCTCGCGTATCGAGTAGTTGGTGGTGGCGTTGTACAGGGCGGTCAGTTGCTCGGCGGTGGGCACGAGACCGGTGATCGGCGCCGGCGGCGGTGCGAACTGTGTGGATTGGACGAAGACGGTCGGATCGCGCGATTCGGTGCCCTCGGGCGAGCAGGCGCCGGCGACGGTTGCGATCGCGACAAGAGCGCTGGCACCTATCGCGGCTTTCCTCACCCTCATGATCCAGGTATCGCCCCAAGTCGACGCAACGTGACAAGCCCGTGCCACACCAACCCCTGGTTGCATCTCCATCATCGATCGGATGCCGGTCATCGATCCCTATCCGACCAGCGGGCGGCACTCGCAGAGCTGGAGCACCGTGTTGCGCACGACACGCCGCTTCCGTCTCCGAGGTAATAGCGTCGAGACGGGGCCTGGTGTGCAGTCAGGACTTAAAAATCGCACCGGCGGGCAGCTCGGACGCGCGAAGATAGCGTTATGCCGATCCAGGACTTGTGGAATCAGGACAGGTTGGTGTGGCACTTCGGCTTGCTCGACGGTGGTCCGGCGATCAGGTCTGATCACGACGTTGAGGCGCCGCAGGTATGGGTGCGTGCTCTCGAAGCTGTCGCCCGCGATCTGCGGTGCCTGCGGTACGGGCGCGACGTGCGGTTGGACGGATTGGTGTGGGAGCTTGCCGTTAACGGCGACTACGCCGTCACCATTGGCTGGCAGGGCGTACGCGGCATCAGTGGGTTCGCCCGCTGCGACGGCTTGTCGATGGATGCTCCGTTCGATGAGGCCGCGGTCTGGGTGGCCGATACCGTTCAGTCAGACCTTGCTGGCTACGACTTCGTGCAGTGGCCCTCACAGGGACAACACATGCTGCTGCCGAGCAAGCGCGACGATGGTCCGGTTTGGATCGATACCCATACCGACGACACAGTTGCCGCCATTGGCGAGCTATGTCAGCACATCGGCCGGTAGGGCAAGGCTCAGGTCCGTGAGTCGCTGAGGGATCGACTAACGCTCATCGAATGACGACCTGCGCGATGAAGGAGACCACCGGACGACCGGGGCACGACCGGATGGCAGAAAGCGCCCCGGTGTTCAATCGCGATCGACGCGCTCGGCCTGCCCCGTGCGGTGGGCCGCACAGTCCCATGGCCGACGTCGCGACACTGCTCGCGCTCATCGCCGTCGTTGTCCTGATCTGACACAGGGCCGGTTGCCAGCTCAGTCCGAGCTGGAGCGGCGTGGGTTCGGAGAAACTGGCGAATTCGAGATCCTCAAATCCACCAAACATGCCGTGCTCCCGGTACCGCCAGCGAAGCTCCCGTTTGGGTGAACTTCTCGTTCAGTACCGGGAGTAGTGCTGTCCAGTCGCCTGTTCGCCAGCGCAGATGCACTTTCGGTCGAGGTTTCGGTCCGAGGTCACGGCGCAAAACCGAATACCGAGCGCATCGTGGGAATCCGGGCTGTGCGGACATGCCGTGCAGGACAAGGTCGATTCCATTGCCCGGGCAGGGCTAGGTGACTCGGAAGCCGCTAGAGAGTTCGACACATCGGTCGGGTTCGACGCCATGGCGGCGCTCCAGTTCTCGGCCCTTGACTTCGGGCCGGTTTGGGCGCCGAGGACGACATGGCGCGACCGCGCATATTCGAATGACCCTCGACATCCACGAGGCTACACTCCCCCGCCGCCCCTTGGGTTCCGCGGGTGAACGACCCTCACACAGCAGAAGTGTCAGCGCACGGACCGTATTGCGGGGACGCGTCGGCGGTTCACACGTCCCGACGACCCTTTTCGACCCTGGGCGATCCTGTCGCAATTGCAACCGAACGAGTCCTCGATGTTTCGTTGCGGAATCTTCGCCGTAAGCGGAACCCGCACCGGCACGTCCCGCAAGCCGGCCGTTGACCGGAACTCGCTGACCAGCGCCATTCCGGTAGCCCCGCCCGATGATGTTTTGCTTTCGGGGCGTCAATCGGGACACCCCGAACGATCTGGATCACGCCGAAGCTGGGCGAGCCTCTCCACGATGACGGATCCGCCACCGGCCCGTCACTCGCCGTGAGATTCCGCCACCGGATTCGAGACCCGCCACGCCGCCACGTCGAATGCAATCTCACCCAATTGGCCAACCGGCCACCGAGTGGCCATCCCAGATGAGATTTGGCCACGAGTCTCGAGACACTACCGGACGGCTGATGCGAAGGTGTGATGTGCGCGAGGTGGAGTAGTGGGAAGGGGCTGCCGTCTGCATCGCACAACAGCGGCGAACCCACGCCGCGGCCCCGGTGCATGTCGTCGACGAACAGCCTTTCCATCTTCCCGGTCTCGGGGCCGGAGAATCCGGCGGCGACGCGTCAACTGCTGCCCTGTGTGGTCGAGAGCGGGCTGCCACGACGCATTGCTCGTGGTGGGCGACGCGTCATCGGTGATGGAGTTGTGCGTCGCCTGCATCCCTCGTTCCAGCTGGCGGCCAGGACCGGAATCTCTTCCTCGTCGACGCACCCACGTAGTTCGATGCTTCTTCATCGGTCACGGCCGCACCTGAGACCGCGCTCGTGCGTGGTTGACGAGTCCAGAGACTCGTCAACCACGCACGGGGAGCGGAGCTCCGTTCAGCAGCGCGTCCCTGGCCATCGTCGCGGCCCCGATCCGCTGTGCGGATTCGCCGAGTTGGGTTTCGCGGATGCGTGCGAGTGGACGGTGCCCGGAACCGGTTGCGAGGGAGGCGTAGACGTCCCGCGCATGGTCGAGGAACAGCGGTGCCGAACCGCTGACACCCCCGGAGATGACGACGAGATCGGGGTCGTAGACGTCGCCGACCATGGCGAGTCCGACGCCCAGCCAGCGGGCGAACTCCTCCATGGTGCGCACGGCGAGCGGGTCGCCGTCCCGTGCGGCGCTCGCGATGCGACGTCCGGTGAGCGATCCCGGATCGCTCGCCACCTCACGCGCGAGCACCGTCGAACTGGTCGGGTCGGCTGCCAGGAGTTCGATGGCCGTGTCGACGAGAGCGGTTCCGCTGCAATACCGTTCCCAGCATCCCCGCTTGCCGCAAGCGCAGGGTCTGCCGCCGGGTACCACTTGGAGGTGGCCCAACTCGGGAGCGACGCCGTAACTGCCCCGGTAGAGCGTGCCGTCGATGAGCAGGGCCGCACCGATACCCGTGCCGATCGCGACCATCACGACGTTGCGACCGCCGGCGGCTGCACCGAAACGGTGCTCCGCCCATGCCGCTGCGTTCGCGTCGTGTTCGAGGACCACCGGCAGTCCGAGCCGGTCGCTGAGGTCGTTGGCCACCGCCACGTTCTTCCACGGCAGGTGCGGGGCGAAGCGCACGGTGGTGAGGTCGGGGGTGATGAATCCGGCCACGGCGAGCCCGACGGCCGAAACAGGATGGCGCCCTGCGAGCTCGCGGACGGCACGGTCGAGCGCATCCTCGAGGGCCTTCGCCGACTGCGGGGTGGGCGCCTGCACGGAGTCGAGCACCTCGCCGGTGTCGTCGACCACGCAGGCCCGGATACTGGTACCACCGACGTCGATGCCGACGGTGAGAGCGGAAGCAGGCACGGAGCCGACGGTACTCACCGTGCCGAGGCCGTCGCCGCCTCGGGTACCGCCAGGGAATCCTCCCAGGCATCGAGCCGGTTGATCGCCGTTCTCGCGACCACCTGCTGCTCCGTCACCGCGAGGTGCCCCCGTGTCCGGCCCAGGAACGACCAGGTCCACGACATTGCGGTCGCGAGTCGGCTCTTGAAACCGACGATGTAGACCAGATGGATCAGGAGCCAGAGCAGCCAGGCGAGCAGCCCGGTCAGTTGCAGACGGCCCACCTTCGCGACCGCGTGGAAGCGGGAGATCATGGCCATGCTGCCCTTGTCCGTGTACCGGAACGGGGCGCGTTCGGGCTTGTCGCGACCCTTCCGGTGGGCACGCACCTCCGCGGCGATCAGCGACGCGGCGTAGCGACCGCCCTGGATCGCGACCTGGGCGACGCCGGGAAGCCCGTCCCGGTTCATCATGTCTCCGACGACGAAGACGTTGCTGTGGCCGGGCAGGGTCAGGTCGGGTTCGACGAGGACGCGGCCGGCGCGGTCGGTGTCGGCACCGGTCTGCTCGGCCAGTTGCCGGCCCAACGGGCTGGCGGCGACGCCGGCGGACCAGATCTTGCACGCGGCCTCGATCCGCCGCTCGACACCGTCCTGGTCGCGGACGGTGAGTCCGTCGTCGTCGACGTCGGTCACCATCGCCCCGAGTTGGATCTCGACTCCGAGATCCCCGAGCGTGTCGGCGGCAGCGCGACGCAATTTCTCGTCGAAGGGTGGGAGCACCGTGGGCGCCGCATCGAGCAGGATGATGCGTGCGTCCCGGGGATCGATGGTGCGGTAGGCGCCGGCGAGAGTGCGGTGCGCGAGTTGGGCGATCTCACCCGCCATCTCGACGCCGGTGGGTCCGGCGCCGACCACGACGAACGTCAGGAGCCGCGCCCGCTCGGCGGGATCGGTGCTCACCTCGGCGCTCTCGAACGCGCCCAGGATTCGGCCGCGCAGCTCGAGGGCGTCGTCGATCGTCTTCATGCCGGGTGCGTGCTCAGCGAAATGGTCGTTGCCGAAATAGGATTGGCGGGCACCCGCCGAGACGACGAGGCTGTCGTACTCGGTGACGGTGGTGCGGCCGCGATGCGTCGAGGTGACGGTCCGGTCGGCGACGTCGATCTTCTCGACTCCGCCGATCAGGACGGACGCGTTCTGCTGGTCCTCGAGCACGAGCCGGGTCGCGGGAGCGATCTCGCCCTCGGACAGGATTCCCGTCGCCACCTGGTACAGCAGCGGCTGGAACAGGTGATGCGTCGTGCGATCGATCAGAGTGACATCGACGTCCGTCCGTTTCAGGGCCTTGGTGGCGAAGAGGCCGCCGAATCCCGATCCGATGACCACGACGCGATGACGGCGGGCGAGAGCGGTGTCGCTCATGAAATTCCTTTCGATCGAACGGACTCCGCGCCGGACCGCGGACGGTCCGGCGCGGAGAACCAGCACTTATGCGTTCTGGGGGAATCCGAGGTTGAGGCCGCCGTGGCTGGGGTCGAGCCAGCGGGTGGTGACGACCTTGCCGCGGGTGAAGAAGTGGATGCCTTCGGTGCCGTGGGCGTGGCTGTCGCCGA
>SEEV01000072.1 GCA_004211695.1 Rhodococcus sp. (in: high G+C Gram-positive bacteria) | reverse complement strand
CTTTCCGCCGGTCTTGACGATCGCGTACGTTGCCATCGGAGGGCTACCCCTTGCTTCTTCGAACTTGCTCGCGCCACAGTGTGCGCGACTGGTCTGGTGTGACGGCTAGCTCGGTCGAGGTCGCGCAGCCTTCACAGGTGAGGGCACAGCTGACCTTCATCGCCGAGTAGCGACTGGTCAAGGTTACAGGAAGGCAACCGTTCCGTACAAACCGGTGTCGATTGCCTTCCCGAGCTCCCTTGTCAGTGGTCGGCGTCCACCGGCGGGCCGGCGGGCCGGGCCGCGGCGCGTCGGCGACGCGGCTTCCGTGGTGCTGCCTGCGGATCCGCGCCGTCGGGCGAGGACGCCGAAGGTCCGCTCACGGTCGACGCCGACATGGCCGGTTCCGGTTCATGTTCCGCACCATGTTCCGGCGTCGGGATCACGAACACGGTGCCTGCACTCGGGGCTTCGGACACCGGCGCGGCCGCGGCCCTCGACACCCGACGGCTGCGGCGCCGCGTCGGGGCCGCAGGCTCCGGCTCGGCGACGGGCGCCGGGGTCTCGGCGACCGGAGCCGCCTCGACCACGGCCTCCGCGACTACAGGTTCCTCGGTCGCCGGCTCTTCCACCACGGCCTCGGCGACCACAGCTTCCTCGACGACGGCCTCGACGGCCTCCGGTGCCACGACGGCTTCCGCAGCCACCGCTGCCGGGGCCTCGGCCACAGCCTCTTCGATACCGGGAACTTCGGCCGCCGGCGTCTCCACCGTCTCGCCGGCCGGCTGCTCGGGCGCAGCGGCGACCGGCTCGGACTCGGCGTGTGCGTGCGCGGCCTCCTCCTCGTGATGGTGGTGTGCCATCGCGAGAGCGACCGGGTGAGCCCGCTTGACGGTGGCGTCCACCGTCGGCGTCTCCTCGTGCGCGGCCGGCTGCGAGATGTCCCCGCCGGACGACTTGTCGCGTCCCCGCTTCTTGCGGGAGGCGCCGGAGTCGCCGCCGCGGGACGACCCGCGCGAACCGGTGTCCTCGGAGGTCTTCACCTCGATGGGCTCGGCGTGGACGATGATGCCCCGGCCGTGGCAGTGCTCACACGTGGTGGAGAACGCCTCGACCAGTCCGGTGCCGAGCTTCTTCCGCGTCATCTGGACCAGGCCCAGCGACGTCACCTCGGACACCTGGTGACGGGTGCGGTCCCGGCCCAGCGCCTCGGTCAGCCGTCGCAGCACGAGATCGCGGTTCGACTCGAGCACCATGTCGATGAAGTCGACGACGATCATGCCGCCGATGTCGCGCAGCCGCATCTGCCGCACGATCTCCTCGGCAGCCTCGAGGTTGTTCCGGGTGACGGTCTCCTCGAGGTTTCCGCCGGCACCGGTGAACTTGCCGGTGTTGACATCGACCACGGTCATCGCCTCAGTGCGGTCGATCACGAGGGTGCCGCCGGACGGCAACCAGACCTTGCGGTCGAGTGCCTTGGCCAGCTGCTCGTCGATGCGGTGCGCCTCGAAGACGTCGACGCCGTTGTCCGAGGTGTGCTGTTCGAGCCTCGGCAGGAGGTCCGGGGCGACGGACTTGATGTACGACTCGACCGTCGACCAGGCCTTCTCACCCTCGATGACGAGCGTCGAGAAGTCCTCGTTGAACAGGTCGCGGATGACCTTCACGAGAAGGTCGGGCTCCTCGTACAGCGCCTGCGGGTTTCCGGACTTGCCGGAGTCCGCCTTCGCCGCCTGCGCCTCGATCTCGGCCCACTGTTCCTGCAGGCGCTTCACGTCGCGGGCGAGTTCCTCTTCGCTCACACCCTCCGACGCCGTCCGGATGATGACTCCGGCGTCGGCGGGCACGATGTCGCGCAGGATGTCCTTGAGGCGTTTGCGCTCGGTGTCGGGCAGTTTGCGACTGATCCCGGTGGACGTCCCGCCGGGCACGTACACGAGGAAGCGGCCCGCGAGGCTGATCTGCGTGGTCAGCCGGGCACCCTTGTGTCCGACCGGATCCTTGCTGACCTGGACCAGTACCTGGTCGCCCGGCTTGAGGGCCTGCTCGATCTTGCGGGAGTTGCCACCGAGCCCGGCAGCCTCCCAGTTGACCTCTCCGGCGTACAGCACGCCGTTGCGTCCGCGGCCGATGTCGATGAACGCCGCTTCCATGCTGGGCAGCACGTTCTGGACGCGTCCGAGATACACGTTGCCGACCATCGACGCCGACGCCGACGTGGTCACGAAGTGTTCGACGAGGACGCCGTCCTCGAGGACCGCGACCTGCGTGGTCGCGTGCGGCTGCCCGGTGGCGATGCGGTCGCGGACGACCATCACGCGGTCGACGGCTTCGCGGCGGGCCAGGAACTCCGACTCCGTCAGAATCGGCGGACGACGGCGGCCGGCGTCGCGACCGTCGCGGCGACGCTGACGCTTCGCCTCGAGCCGGGTCGACCCGGTGATGCCCTGGACCTCGTCCTTCGAGCGGCTCTTGTTGCGCGGTTCGCGCTCGTGCACGACGGTGTTCGGCGGATCGTCCTCGGACGTGGTCTCGCCCGGACCCTCGCCACCGGACTTGCGGCGGCGGCGACGGCGGCGACGACGGCTCGAACCGTCGGAGTCACCCTCACCGGTCTCTTCGTCTTCGGACTGGTCGGCTTCCGCCTGCTCGGCGGCCGCGGGCTTCTCTTCGGAGTCCTTCTTCGACTTGTCCTCGGCCTCGCGGCTGGGCTTGTCTGCGTCCTTCTCTTCGCGCGCGGACTCCTCCGCCTCGACACCTTCGGTCTCGGTATCGGTGTCGGTGTCCTGCTCGTTGGGCTGTTCGCCGCGTCCGCGACCGCGGCCGCGGCGACCCCGGCGACGACGGCGCGGCTGATCGCCGTCGATGTCGGACTCGTCCGACTCGGTGTCGGCCGTGCCGGTGTCCGTGGCCTTCGCAGGCTCGGCGACCTCGTCACGCTTTTCGGCGACGGGCGGCTGCTCGGCGGTGGGTTCCGGCGTCCCGGCGTCCCGGCGGCTGCGCCGGCGACGCGGCGGGGTCTCGACCGCTGCGAGGTCGGGCTGCAGGAACAGCGGGACCTGGGCGGCGGAGGGAGGGGTCTCGACGGCGGGCTCGGCGGGCGGCGCTTCGACCTGGTACGACGCGGTGGTGAACAGGTCACGTCCGAGATCGGGTTCGGACGGTGCGGCCTCCTCGGCCGGGGCCTCGGGTGCGGGAATTTCCTCGGCGGGCGCTTCGTGGGCGGGAGCCTCCTGTGCAGGAACCTCCGGAGCCGCGGCCTGCTCGGCGGCCACTTCCTCCACGTCTGCGGCGGCGATCGGCTCCGGAGCCACCTCGACGGCCGCCTCGGCGACGGGGGTCTCCGGTACCGGTTCTGCCGCGACCGGCGCCTCGGCGGGAGCAGTCTCCGCAGGTGAGAGAGTTGCGTGAATACGCTGGGCGATGTCTCGTTGCAGGCTCGACTGCGCGCTGCGCAATTCGATTCCGAGGGCCGCTGCCTCGGCGAGAACCTGCTTGCTCGTGACGCCCAGCAACTTGGCGAGGGCGTGAACGCGCATCTTCTCCGGAAGATCGGGAACCGCACTCCCGGCGGTGGCCGTATCGTTCGGCTCTGAATTTGTGGGCGGCGCTTGATCGGCCACGTAATCTCCTCAGCCCCCGGGCGCGTCCACTCCCCTGTCTGGGAGTGTCACGCGGCCACGCGAGGGCGCAGTGTGTGTACTCGCGCCCCAGGTGTGAGCGCGAGATTGTCTGGTCTCGCTCCACACGCGCATACAGTGTCCGTTTTCACTGCACACCCATGTGGTGCCTTGCGGATGGCCGTCATCCACGGCGCGAGCGCCTGATCATCCAGCGTGCCGGTACGTCCAGGTATTTCCTGTTGACGCAGGGGCAGCGATGAAGGGCATCGAGCCGTGGTGTCATCCGGTCGAAGCCACGTGGTGCACAAATTGCGGTCCGACCATCCTCAGTATCCCACACGTCTGCCACAGTCCGCGCCAGCGGCGCACCTATCCGTCTGGAACAAGTTCCGCACGTGATGCGCCGCCGGCCCGGAGGGCACGGTCGGTTGGTGAAAGAGGAGGTCAGTTACCGGCGAGGTGGGGGAACCAGAGGGCGATCTCGCGCTCTGCCGACTCGGCGGAGTCGGAGCCGTGAACGAGGTTCTCCTGGGCTTCGAGCCCGAAATCGCCGCGGATCGTGCCCGGAACGGCCTTCTCGACCGGGTCGGTGCCGCCGGCGAGCTGGCGGAACGCCGCGATGGCCCGAGGGCCTTCGAGCACTGCCGCGACGAGCGGACCGCCCGTGATGAACTCGAGCAGGCCGGGGTAGAACGGGCGGCCTTCGTGCTCGGCGTAGTGGGCCGCTGCGATGTCGCCGGGAGCGGTGCGCAGGTCGAGCGCGGAGATCGTCAGACCCTTCCGCTCGATACGACCGAGGATTTCTCCTACATATCCGCGGGCAACGGCGTCGGGCTTGATCAGGACAAGGGTGCGCTCAGTCACGGCGGACAGCCTAAATGGTCAGCCGCGCTGCCCCGGCAGCAGGCCCCGCTCCATACGCTGACGGACATTCCGGCGGAAGTAGAGAAGGTAGCCCCACAGAATGGCGAAGACGACTCCGACGGAGCCGATCGACACGTGGACGAAGAAGCCGAGCAGGAGCCCCACCTGCAACAACAGGTTGTACTTCATCGCCCAGGGGCGGCCCTGCAGGCCCGCGCCGAGGATCATGAGCACCGCCAGCCCCACGAGATACGTCCCCGACCACCAGGTCAGCCCGCCGCCGACGGTCGCGACGACCGGCAGGGCGAGAAGCACCACGATTGCTTCCAGGATCAGGGACCCGGCCACCACTCCGCGGAACCCCTTCCAGGGATCCTTGGTCGGCGGTCCGAACTCCGGTTCCGAAGCATTCGAGTCTGACTCGCTCACGCTGGGTCCTTTCCGAAGAGGGTGCGGGCCGCGCCGGCGGTCACCACGGATCCGGTGACCACGACGCCCGACCCCGAGACTGCTTCACCGGGCTCCGCGACCTCTTCGGCCAGCCCGATGGCCGTTTCCAGCGCGTCGGCGAGGGTCGGCGCCACTACCACGCGTTCGTCGCCGAACTTCGCGACGGCGAGGTTGGCGAGGTTGTCGACGTCCATGGCCCGCGGAGAACCGTTGTGCGTCACGACGAGTTCGTCGAATACGGGCTCCAGCGCCGACAGGATGCCGTCGACGTCCTTGTCCCCCATCACGCTCACGACGCCGACGAGTTTGCGGAAGTCGAACTCGGCGGTCAGCGCGGCGGCGAGCGCCCGGGCCCCGTCCGGGTTGTGGGCGGCGTCGATGAAGACGGTCGGGGCGCTGCGCACCCGTTCCAGTCGTCCCGGATTGACGACCGAGGCGAATGCCTCCCGGATCGCATCCTGGTCGAGTTGCCGCTCCGGACCCGCGCCGAAGAACGCTTCGACGGCGGCGAGGGCGAGAGAAGCGTTGCGCGCCTGATGTTCCCCGTGGAGGGGCAGGAAGATGTCGGTGTACACACCACCGAGCCCCTGCAGTTCCAACTGCTGGCCCCCGACGGCGATCTGCCGGGCGAGCACCGTGAACTCGGAGCCTTCCCGCGCGACCGCGGCGTCGACCTCGACGGCTCGGCGCAGCAGTACGTCCATCACTTCCGGCGTCTGCTCGGCGAGGATCGCGACGGCGTCGCGCGGCACCAGAGCGTCCTCACGCCCCTTCTTGATGATGCCGGCCTTCTCTTCGGCGATCCCGGCGAGATCGTCGCCGAGATACTCCGCGTGATCGAGGCTGATCGGGGTGATCACCGCGATCTCGCCGTCGATGACATTGGTTGCGTCCCAACGCCCGCCGAGGCCCACCTCGACCACGGCGACGTCGACGGGTGCCTCCGCGAACGCGGCGTACGCCATCGCGGTGAGCACCTCGAACTTGCTCATCGCCGGACCGCCTGCAGCCTGCGACTGCTGGTCGATGATCTGGACGTACGGCTCGATCTCCCGATACGTGTCGACGTAGCGGCGCGGCGACACCGGGCGTCCGTCGAGGCTGATCCGCTCGGTAGCGAGCTGCAGGTGCGGGCTGGTGGTGCGGCCCGTGCGCCGGTGCAGCGCCGTGAGCAGCGCGTCGATCATCCGCGTCACCGACGTCTTGCCGTTGGTGCCGGTGACGTGGATCGCCGGGTAGCCGTGCTGCGGGGACCCGAGGATGTCCATCAGCGCCGCGATCCGGCTCAGCGACGGCTCGATCTTCGTCTCGGGCCACCGCTTGTCGAGTTCGGCCTCGACGAGCGTCAACTCGGCGAGGTCGACGGGGCTGACTTCCTCCGGCGTGAAGTCGGGCGAGGTCACGCGCCTTCCAGCTCCTTCAATCGCTTGGCGATGCGTTCGATTTCTTCGGTCGCGATTTGCTGACGCGTCCGGATCTTCTCCTTGACCGCGTCCGGGGCCTTCGCCAGGAACGCCTCGTTGGAGAGTTTCGCGGTGGTGCCGGCGAGTTCCTTCTGCGCCGCCGCGAGGTCTTTCTCCAGCCGCGCCTTCTCGGCGCCGAGATCGACGTTGCCGGACGTGTCGAGGTCGACCGTGACGGTCGCCTTGCTCAGCCGCACCTCCACCGAGGCGGACACGGTGAACCCGTCCTCCGGGTCCGTCAGCCGCGCCAGCGACGTGACGGCGGCGAGCTGGGTGCCCAGATCGGCCTCGGCGATTCCGCCGACCCGCGCGGGCACGCGCTGCGAGGGCTTCAGACCCTGATCGCTGCGGAACCGGCGCACCTCCGTCACCAGCCGCTGCATGTCCTCGATGCGCTGGGCCGCAACCGAATCCGCTGCGGCTCCGCTCGACTGCGGCCATTCCGCCACCACGACGGACTCACCGCCGGTGAGCGCCTTCCACAGGGTTTCCGTGACGAACGGGATCACCGGGTGGAGCAGGCGCAGCAGGGCGTCGAGGACGTTGCCGAGCACGATCCTGGTGTTCGCCGCAACGGTCTCGTTCCCGGCGAACTGCACCTTGGCCAGTTCGAGGTACCAGTCGCAGACCTCGTCCCACGCGAAGTGGAACAGCGCCTCGCACGCCTTGCTGAACTCGTAACGGTCGAACGCGGCGTCGACCTCACCGCGCACCTGCTCGAGGCGGTCCAGAATCCACCGGTCCGCGTCCGTCAGGTCTCCCCGTTCGGGCAGGGATGCCGGCGCGGCCCCGTTCATCAGCGCGAACTTGGTGGCGTTGAACAGCTTGGTCGCGAAGTTCCGCGAGGACTGCGCGTGGTCCTCGCCGACGGACAGGTCGCTGCCGGGGTTCGCGCCGCGGGCCAGCGTGAAGCGGAGGGCGTCGGCGCCGAAGCGGTCGACCCAGTCGAGCGGGTCGATGCCGTTGCCCCGCGACTTCGACATCTTCTTGCCGAACTGGTCGCGGACGAGTCCGTGCAGGAAGACGTCCTCGAACGGCATCTGCGGTCCGGACTTGCCTTCGCTGAACACCCCGTCGCTTCGCTCGCCCCGCCCCGTGATGGCCTCGTCCTCCGACACGTAGGTGCCGAACATCATCATCCGCGCCACCCAGAAGAACAGGATGTCGTAGCCGGTGACGAGAACACTTGTGGGATAGAACTTCTCGAGCTCGGGCGTCTGGTCGGGCCAGCCCATCGTCGAGAACGGCCACAACCCGGAGGAGAACCAGGTGTCGAGGACGTCGGGATCCTGCACCCAGCCCTCGGGGGCGGTCTCGTCCGGTCCGAAGCACGCGACCTCACCGTCGGGGCCGTACCAGATCGGGATCCGGTGGCCCCACCACAGCTGACGGGAGATGCACCAGTCGTGCATGTCGTCGACCCAGGCGAACCAGCGCGGTTCCTGGCTGGCCGGGTGGATGACGGTGTCACCGTTGCGCACCGCGTCACCCGCAGCCTTCGCCAGGGACTCGACCTTCACCCACCACTGCAGCGACAGGCGCGGCTCGATGGACTCACCGGTGCGCTCGGAGTGTCCGACGCTGTGCAGGTAGGGGCGCTTCTCCGCGACCACGCGACCCTGCTCGGCGAGCGCCTCACGCACCTTGACCCGCGCCTCGAAGCGATCGAGACCGTCGAATTGCGTTCCCGTGTCGGCGATCTTGCCGGTCTTGTCCATGATGGTCGGCATCGGCAGGTTGTGCCGCAGACCCATCTCGAAGTCGTTGGGGTCGTGCGCCGGAGTGATCTTGACGGCGCCGGTGCCGAACTCGGGATCGACGTACTCGTCCGCGACGATCGGGATGTCGCGGCCGGTGAAGGGGTGCTCGAGCGTCGTCCCGATCAGGTGCTTGTAGCGCTCGTCGTCGGGGTGGACGGCCACCGCGGTATCGCCGAGCATCGTCTCGACACGGGTGGTGGCGACCACGACGTGCGGTTCGCCGTCGTTCAGGGAGCCGTACCGGAGGGAGACCAGTTCGCCCTCGACGTCCTCGAACTTCACCTCGATGTCGGAGATCGCGGTCTGCAGCACGGGCGACCAGTTGACGAGGCGCTCGGCGCGGTAGATCAACCCGTCGTCGTACATGCGCTTGAAGATGGTCTGGACAGCGCGGGAGAGCCCGTCGTCCATGGTGAAGCGGTCGCGGCTCCAGTCGACGCTGTCACCGATGCGGCGCATCTGGCCGCCGATGGTGCCACCCGACTCGCGCTTCCAGTCCCACACCTTGTCGATGAACAGTTCGCGGCCGAAGTCTTCCTTCGTCTTGCCGTCGACCGCGAGCTGCTTCTCGACGACGGTCTGCGTCGCGATGCCGGCGTGATCCATGCCCGGCAGCCACAGCACCTCGTAGCCCTGCATCCGCTTGCGGCGGCTCAGGGCGTCCATCAACGTGTGGTCGAGAGCGTGACCCATGTGCAGGCTGCCGGTCACGTTGGGCGGCGGCAGCACGATGGAGTAGCCCGGCTTGGCGCTGTGGGGGTCCGCGCGGAAGTAACCGGCGTCTACCCAGCCCTGATACAGATCGGCCTCGACGGAGCTGGGTTCCCAGCTCTTCGGGAGGGCATCGGCACGGTTCTGGGGATCTTCTGGAGCTGCACTGGTCACCCGTCGAGTCTAATGAACGGCCGATGAGCCGACGACGCGGCTACCGGACCGCCCCTACTGGTCGCTGAACAGCGCGCGGTGCACCTCGGTCGCGGTGCGATGCTCCTGGTCGACAGGACGCAGCGAATCGCCGGCGTCCTCGCCGGCCGCCTGGGATCCTGCGGTGCTGTGCAGCTCGGAGAAGAGCTGCACGTGGTGCTCGTTCACGGGTTTCCTCCGGTTCGTCTGCCGCATCCAATTGCGGCAACCACTCGAGAGTGTCGAGTATGCATCGAAACCGCCGCCGATCGGCGGCGACACGGCGACGCCACGCCGGTGGGGTTCCCACACCACCCGGCAGCGGACTCAGCCGGCGCGCTCCGCCACCACGCAGGCGATGTAGAGCGTCATCCCCAGCCCCGGCTCGTCCAGCGGGCGACCGAGGAGCCGGGCGATCTTGTCGAGGCGGTTGGCGAGGGTGTTGCGGTGGACGTGCAGCCGCTTCGCTGACCGGCTGGAGTTGAACCCGCACTCCCCCCAGGCGATCAGCGTGTCCTGCAGCTGCGGCCAGTCGCCGTCGGTGGTCAACGCCCCGAGCGCGGCCCGCGACAGCCTGTCCCGGGTTTCCGCGGGAATCACCGAGATGGCCTGATGGAGTCGGAACCGGTCGATGTCGTAGACGTGACCGCGCGGGTCGAGGACGGCGCCAAGCCGGAGCGCGTCGTACGCGTCCTGGGAGGAGAGATTGAGCTGTTCGACCCCGTGCGCGATCGAACCGATTCCCACCCAGGTGTCCCACCCCTGTTCGCCGACCAGTGAGACGTACTTCCGGCACCGGTCCGTCAGCGCCGCATCCGCCGCCGGAGTGTTCGCGGAGACCGCCGTGGTGACCGCGACGAGCTGTCGGGCGAGCGGTGCGACGAGGTCGCTCACCGAATCGAAGACGTTCTGCACCGCGTGCAGAACCGTGTGGAAGGCGGGCTGACCCTCCGCGGCAGCGTCGTCGGTGTGTCGGTCGTAGCTGATCAGCACCACCGCCCGGGGGATCCGCAGGTCGTACCCCAGACCCGTTGCCCTCCGGACGATCTGAGCCTCGGTGAACGTGGAGCGATGCCAGTCGCAGATGTCGCGGAGCAGCTCTTCCGCGGCCCGCTCGTAGGTGAGCCGGGTACCGATCCGCGACGCCTCCTGCATCAGGATCTCGGTCTGTCTCTTGACCACCAGTCCGAATTGTTCGACCTGCTCCGGAGAGCCGGACAGTCCGATCGTCCCCACGACCTCGCCGTCGATGACGAGCGGGATGGTGACGCCGGGCAGGCTGCCGACGAGGTCGCGGACGTCCGCGGCCGAGTGCGCGATCATCCGCCGCGCTCGGATCACCTCGATCGACGCCTCGTGGAACTGACCGATGCGACGCTCGTCACCGCTGCCGACCACCGTGCCGGACGCGTCCGTGATGAGCACGTTGAACCCGATGACGTCGGTGATCTCGTTCGCGATCTGTTGGGCCAGAGCCTCACTCAGCATTCGCACTCCTTCCCTGTACCCCATTGACTGTGCATCTCGCACAATCAGACGTCGAATTCAGTGTAATCTCGGGGCGACTTGCCTAGTGACTGTGGTCACAGACCGTTCCTACGATGGGCTCATCCCAACTAGGAGTTCACA
Organism: Rhodococcus sp. (in: high G+C Gram-positive bacteria); assembly: GCA_004211695.1. Classification (GTDB taxonomy): domain Bacteria; phylum Actinomycetota; class Actinomycetes; order Mycobacteriales; family Mycobacteriaceae; genus Rhodococcus_F. The sequence continues at coordinate 10,658 of SEEV01000072.1, read as the reverse complement.
TGGCAATCCTCGACTGGATACTTCTCGGTGCCTACTTCCTGCTACTCGTCCTGATCGGCGTCCAGACCATGCGGCGCGTCACGTCGCCGGACGATTTCGCGGTGGCGGGTAACCGAATCATCTGGCCGGTCTTCTTCGGCAGCCTGGCTGCGGCCTTCCTCGGCGGCGGGGCCTCGCTCGGTGTCGCCGGCGCCGCGATGCGCGACGGCTACGTGTACATGTTCGCGTTCTGCGCCTTCGGCGTTCAGACGGTGCTCGTGGGCTATTTCGTCGCACCCAAACTCAAGAACTACATCGGTGCCCACACCCTCGGCGACATCATGGAGACCCACTACGGTCGACCGGCGAAACTGGTCACCGGCGTGCTGTCCGTGGTCCTGTGTGCCGGCATCCTCGGCGCCCAGGCACTGGCCATCGGCACCGTCGTCAACGCCACCCTCGACGTGCCTACCGTGCCCGCGGTGATCATCGGCATGGGTGTGGTGGTGCTCTACTCCTCGTTCGGTGGAGCCTGGGCGGTGATCCAGACCGACCTGCTGCAGTTCGTCTTCCTGGGAGTGCTGCTTCCGGTGGCGCTCCTCATCGGACTCGACGCCGTCGGCGGACCCTCGGCTCTCCTGGACAGTGTTCCCGCCGAGCATCTTTCGTTCATGGGTGATTACACCCCGGCGCAGTTCCTGACGCTGTTCGCGGCACTGCTGCTCGGCGAGACGCTGGTCCCGCCGTACGCGCAGCGGACGTTCTCCACCCCCGACTCGCGGCACGCCCGCAAGGGATACGCACTGGCCGGGTTCTTCTCGTTCTTCTTCTTCTTCACCTCGGCGTCGCTCGGGTTGATCGCTCTCGTTCTGTACCCGGACATCGAGACCGATCAGGCGCTTCCGACCGTGGTGATGAACCTGATGCCCGTCGGAGTCCTCGGCCTGGTGGTAGCGGCACTGATGGCGGTCGTGATGTCGACGGCCAGCTCGTATCTCAACTCCACCGCCGTCGTCCTCACGAAAGACATCTACCAGCCGCTCGGCCCGGCCGAGCTGCCCCCGTCGAGGCGTCTCACCATCGAGCGGGTCACCAACGTCGTCGTCGGCGCCGGGGCCACGATCTTCGCCCTCAGCGTTCCGTCCATCGTCGACGCCCTCCTCTACAGCTACACGCTGTGGGCACCGACGGTCATCGTTCCGCTGTTCGGTGCCGTGCTGTTCGGGGTCCGGTCCGCGCCGGCGGCACTGTCGGCGATCGCGGCGGGCGCCGTCGTCACCGCGGTGTGGCAGTGGGGACTGGACGCACCGTTCGGGCTGGACGGCCTGGTCCCCGGCGTCCTCGCCAACCTCCTCGTCTTCGTCACGGTCGCCGTCGCGACCTCGTCCCGTTATCCACGCAGGCAGCAGCCTTCCGTCCGCGTCTCCGAAGGAGAATTCGCATGATTCCCGCACTCCTCTACTACGGGGTCCCCACCGCCGTCATCACCGTCACCCTGTGGGTCGGATTCCTCGGCTGGCGCTTCTACGTCAAGGAAGTGCTGCGCGGCGGCAACGACGAGACCGGTCACGATCATGGATGACACCGTGGACGTTCCCGGCGTTACCACCGGTACCGGCCCCTACCCGTCGGCCCGCAGGATGGGCGACCTCGTGTTCGTCTCCGGCCAGGTCTCGTTCGACGACGACGGCCGCGTCGTCGGCACCGATGTAGTGACGCAGACGCGTCACTCCCTCACACGACTGGACCGGGTTCTCGCCGCAGCCGGTGCAACCCTGCGCGACATCGCTTCGGCCACGGTGTATCTCACGAACGCCGGGGACGCGGCGGAGTTCAACGAGGAATGGATGCGGTGGTTCGGCGGGGACCACCGCCCGGCGAGGGCGACCGTGGTCGCCGACCTGCTCGACCCACGGCTGCTCGTGGAAATACAGGCCGTCGCCGTCACCGGACACGGGGCCGAAGGAAAGGAAGCGGAATGAAGGTGGCAGTACTCGGGGCCGGAGTCGTCGGGGTCGCGACCGCGCACGCTCTCGCCGAGCGCAGACACGAGATCCATCTGTACGACCGGCGCGGCGAGGTGGCATCGGATACCAGCGCGAGCACCGCCGGACTCATCGCCCCCGGCCACTCCTACGCGTGGGCGTCGCCGTCGGCTCCCCCCATGTTGGTCCGGTCGTTGCTCGGCGAGTCGACCTCGATCCGCGTCCGCCCGCGCGCGGACCTCGACCTCGCCCGGTGGGGCGTGCGGTTCCTCCGAGAATGCACGGCGTCCCGCGCGCGGTCCAACACGCTCGCGAAGCTTCGCCTGGCCCGTTACAGCCAGCAGCTGATGGACGAGCTCGCCGCCCGCGAGGACCTGGAGTACTGCCAGACGCGGAACGGTGTGCTGTACCTGTACCGGACCGAGACGGAACTCGAGCAGGCGCAGGCGAATTCGCAGCTGCTCCGCGACCACGGTCAGCGGCAGGACGTGCTGGGCCCAGACGAGATCGCCGCCGTCGAGCCAGCTCTGCGGCACGGGACCGCCACGTTCGCCGGGGCGATCCACGACCGGACCGACGGCACCGGCGACCCGCACCGATTCTCGGTGGGGCTCGCCGAGGAATGCCGGCGGCTGGGCGTCCGGTTTCACCTGGGCACGTCCATCGTGGGACTCGAGACCGATGATGCGACGATCACGCGCGCCGTCACCGATACGGGCGAGATTCGCGCGGACGCGTTCGTCCTCGCCGCCGGGGCCGCGAGCGCCCTCGTCGCGCGGAGCATCGGCCTGCGACTGCCCGTCTACCCGGCCAAGGGATACACACTGACCGCCACGGTCAAGGATCCCGAACGCGCGCCCGTGGTGGGCGGTATCGACGAGAAGACGCTCGTCGCCTGGTCTCGCTTCGGTGACGAACTGAGAATGTCGGCCACCGCGGAAATCGTCGGGTACGACCGCAGTCACTCCCCCGCCGACTACGCGGGAATCGTGGATGCGGGAAACGAACTGTTCCCCGGCGCCGTCGACTGGGACACGGCCAGATACCAGACGGGCCTTCGCCCGATGACCCCCGACGGACCGCCGATGATCGGGTTGGGGCGCCACGACAATCTGTATCTCAACACCGGGCACGGTCACGTCGGCTGGACCATGGCGTGTGGCTCGGCGCGGATCCTCGCGGATCTCGTGGACGAACGGCGACCGGACATCGACCCGACGCCGTACTCTCCGATCCGCTCCCGCCGGCATCCGCGCGGACGACGGACGTAACGAACACCGTCGATCCGACGACTATCCGGACGTGCCTCCCGAACCGGCGGTACACAGACCCCGCTGACCGCAACCCCCGACTGCGGTCAGCGGGGTCGTCACCGCCTCCCCGCCGCGGATTCGGGTCAGTTGCTCTCGGCGTCCCGCTTGGCGAAGGCGAGTTGCATTTCCCAGCCCTCGATGTTGCCCTCGACGGCGGACCGGCGGCGATCGGCACTCGGGTACAGGGCGGCGAATCCGGTCTCGACGACGCGCAGAAGCGTGCCACCGTCGCGCTCGGCCAGGAAGAATTCGACCAGCGGGACGTGCCCTCGACGAGGGGCTGTGCGGGATCGTCTCCCCCGCGGAACGAGACGTAGTGCGGTGCGTCAGACTTCACCGGAAGGATCGGGAAGCGCCCGTACGGGGGGAAGTCGACGACGAAGACGTCCTCTTCACTAGTGGTGGTCGTCTTGCCGGGCTCCCCGTCGCCTATGAACCAGCCGGGTTCACTCACCAGCCGGAACACCCGCTCGATGGGAGCGTCGATCTGGATCTCGCGCTCGATCCTGTCCTGGGACGCGTCCGGAACGCTCATGATCATCCTCACCTCTCGACGATGTGCTACCTCACGGTTGCGCATCAGAGGCCGTTGCGCAACCCTAGGGTTGCACTCGGCAGGGAGGGGGCCGAAAACGCGACCGGGCGCCCGCCCACCGCCGGAACGGCGCGGAGCGGGCACCCGGAGAACGTGTCAGCTGAAGTGCGCCAGCAGGGCGTCGCGCTGACGGTCACCGAGGCCACGGAGGCGGCGGGTCGGCGCGATCTCCAAGTTGGCCATGATCTCCTGGGCCTTGACCTTGCCGATCTTCGGCAGCGCTTCCAGGATGGCGCTGACCTTGGTCTTTCCAATGATGTCGTCGACATCTGCCTTGGAAAGGACCTGCTTCAGCGTGACGTCACCGGACTTGAGCTTGTCCTTGAGCTCTGCGCGTGCCTTGCGAGCGGCGGCGGCCTTCTCGAGAGCTGCTGCCCGCTGTTCGTCAGTGAGCTGGGGAAGTGCCACGATGTCTCCTTCATTCGGGGTACGTATCGAACACCGTAGCGAGAGAACCGCAACTTCACCGCATCCATCGGACGTGTCGCGCATCCTGTCCGATTCGACAACCCGCCGATCGCCGGTCCGATGCCGCGAAAAATGCCAGGACACAGCCCTGGCGGTGTGCGATGCTCGACACGTTCCGATCGGCACACGAACGAGTTCAGGAAGGAAGTCGGCGATGCGCGCACTGCCCATCACCAGCGCGGCCCGGTTGCAGCCGTCACGCACGAGCGCCATCCGCACCTTCGCTTCCGGCCGGCAAGCCGAACGCGGGATCATGCCCGCCGCGAAGACCTGCCGCGCCGCCTGACACGCCCGCACCGTACACCGTCGCCGGCGTGCCTCCACCGCCGTGAACCGACGAAGGAACCGAGACCTCCCATGAGGCACTTCACCCGCAACCCACCCGGCCGCACCCTCGACGCCCGCAACTGGTCGCGGGCGGACGTACTGGTGCTGAACGTCACGTACGAGGCCCTCTGCGAGGATTCCCGCGGAGCGCGCCGTCGTACTGCTCAGCGTCGGCGCAGCCGAGACGGTCGCCGGTGTGTTCCGGCGCGACCGGCATCGGTGCTGCTACTGCGACCACCCGGTCGCCACGACCATCGATCACGTGCTGCCCCGCAGCCGCGAGATCCCCGGCGCCCGCCTCCACCGACCGTACTTCCCCGGGAAGGGGAGATCCCCGATGACCGACGTCCTGGACACGTCCCTGCCGACCCTGCTGACCGCGTCCGACGACCCGGCAGGCTGGGTCGACGCCGCATGCCGCGCCGATCCGGAGCCCGACCGGTGGTTTCCCTTCCCGACAGAGGATTTCGCGTACGCGCGCGACGTCTGCCGCGACTGCGCACTGCGGCTGCGTTGCGAACTGTTCGCCGGCGCCACCGGACAGACCGGCGTCTGGGGCGGCAAGGAATTCGACCGGGGCCGGGTCACACGGGCGTGAGCCCGGGTCGGCCCGACCCCGGCCCGACGACTACTGCCCCAAAATCTCGGGCAGCGCCACGTCCTCCCCCCGCACGTGCTCCGAGAGGAACGACAGCACCACCTGGTACCAGACTTTCGCGTTCTGCGGGCTGAGGATCCAGTGGTTCTCGTCCGGGAAGTAGAGGAATCGATGTTCCGTGCGCCCTTCGTCGTCGGCGGGCAATCCCGACTCGGACAGCAACTCGAACCACAGTCGCAACGCCTCGCCGATGGGTACGCGAAAATCCTTGTCTCCGTGGATGACCAGCATTGGGGTGGCGATGTCCGCGACATACAGGTGGGGTGAATTCTCCACCGCCATCTCGGGGGTCATCTCGCGCTGCCAGTACCACGCGGCGTCGGTCGTGGGGCCGAACTGGTCCAGCGCCCACAGACCGGCGTGCGAGACGATCGCGGTGAACCTGTCGGTGTGTCCGGCGATCCAGTTGGCCATGTATCCGCCGAACGATCCGCCCATCGCCGCGGTGCGCTTCTCGTCGATCTCGGGCAGCGCCACCGCGGCGTCGGTGATCGCCATGAGATCCGTGAACGGCGCCTTGCCCCACTTGCCCCAGCCCCGTTCGACGAACTCCTGCCCGTACCCGGTCGACAGCGCCGGATCCGGCAGCAGCACGGCGTATCCCCGCGCCACCAGCAGCCACGGGTTCCACCGCCACGACCAGGTGTTCCACGAACCCAGTGGACCGCCGTGCACCCACAGCGCCAACGGGACCGGCGCGTGGGTGGAGGCCCCGGTCGGCACCGCCAGCCATGCGCGCACCAGGGCGCCGTCGGCGGCCACCGTCTCGACTTCCGTCAACGTGCCCGGCAGTTCGGGGAGTTCGGCGGGCGCCTTCAGCAGCGACACGGCGCCGGTGGTGAGGTCGATGCGCACCGGGTGCGGCGGCGTCGCGTAGGACGCCCGCAACGCGAACACCGTCGATCCGTCCGGCGCCACCTGCAGGTCGGTGTACGCGGAATCGTCACCCGTGACCGGTGTGGGATCCGTGCCGTCACGGAGGAGGAAGATCGGTGCCCGGCCGTGGTCGTCGGCGGTGACCAGAAGTCCGGAGCCGTCCGGCAACCAGGCCACGGACGTGGCCCACCGGTCCCACCCCGGCGCCACCTCCGTCACCGCACCGGTGTCGAAGCTGTACTGATGCAGGCTGAATCGCGGCGCGGAGTCGGGCGTCGCGTGCGATTCCCGCGTGAACACGACGCGCCGCCCGTCCGGCGAGATCGCCGGGTCCGACAGGTCGGCACCCGCGTCGTCGACGAGGACCGCACGCGCGCCCGTCTCGGTGTCGATGCGCACCAGGATGTTCCGGATCGACGCCAGCGGGCCGGGAACCGTCCACGACGTGACGACGAAGGCGCCGTCGTCGCTCAGCGCGTAATTCGCCTCCCGCAATGCCGGGCCGGGCATCGGGGTGAGATCGGTCAAGTCCGGCTCGTGCCCGTTCGCGTCGAGCTCGTCCAGCGGAGCGGACAGGAGGTGCGGCACGTCCGGACCCAGATCGTGGTCCCAGTAGCGCATCGGGAAGCCGGTGTGGAGGATCGCCGACACCTTCTTCTCCTTGCGCTCGGCGCGCACCCGCTCGTCGTCGGCAGACTCGCCGGATCTGCCCAGAACGCCGGTGGTGACGACGAAACGCGGCGCGCACCGCGCGGCCCGGACCCCGGTGATGCCGCCGCCGCGACGCGCGACGACCACCGCCTCGCCGCCCCGCGCGGGCAGTCGCCACAGGTCGTCGGGAAGCTCGTCCTCGTCCTGCGTCGGACGGGAGGACGTGAAGAGGAGATCGCCGTCGCTGGTGAACGTGGCATTGGACTCCCCGGTGCGGCCCCGGGTGAGCCGCCGCGCCGCGAACTCGCCGGTGGGATCGATCTCCCACAGGGCGGTGACGTACTTGGTCGACTTCTCGTCGAGCGTCGACTGCGCGACGACGAGCCGTCGCCCGTCCGCAGACAGCGCGAGGCCGCCGACCCGGCCGAGCGCGAGATAGTCGTCGAGGTCGTCGAAGGGAGTTCCGGCGTGGAGTTCAGGAATCGCGGTCACGAGTCGTTCGTATCACGAACCGGGCCCGAGCCGTCGGACATCGGAGCCTCAGGCGAGCAGGGGCGCGACCCGTGGCGGGATCTCGTTCAACGCGTAGGGCAGGCTCAGCACGGTGCTCCACGCCATCGCCTCGGCGGCGGCGTCCTCGAGCGTGATCGTGCGGCCGGCCTTCACCACGTCGAGTTCCTGATAGATGGGTGTCTTGTCGAGTTCCGCGCGCAGCTTGTCCCCGTAACCGCCGCCCGCGTACCAGACGAGGAGGTCGACGTTCGCGAGCGACAGCTGCTCGGTGCTGATCTCGGCGAAGTTGCCCGTGATCTGTTCGGCCACAGGAGGATTGACGAAGCCGAGTTCGGTGAAGAAGCGGACCTTCGGGTCTTCCGGCCCGTACACACCGAACTGCCCGGGCCCCTTGAGTGCACCGACGAGGACGGTTTTGCCTGCGAACGCCGGGTTGGCGGCCCGGACGTCGGTGAACTGCTGCTCGACGGACGACACCAGTTCGGCGGCCTTGTCCTTCTTGCCGAGCGTGTCGCCGAGAATCCTCGTCTGGTCCTGCCACGGGACGCCGTAGTCGGCGAACTCCTTGGGCTGCGCCACCGTCGGCGCGATGGCGCTCAGCTTGTCGTACTGGGCCTGGGTGAGCCCCGAGTAGGTGCCGACCACCAGGTCCGGAGCGACCGTCGCGACCTTCTCGAAGTCGATGTTGGTGGACGCCGTGCCCACGATCTCCGGCTGCGCGTCGCCGAGGAGGTCCTGCGCCCACGGCCACACGCCGTAGGGGTAGTCGCCGTACCAGTCGAAGGTGCCTGCCAGTGTGCCGCCGAGCGCGAGGACGGTGTCCTGGTCGTTGTAGCCGACGCTGACGATGCGCTGCGGGTCGACGGGCACCTGGGTCTCGCCGTACTTGTGGGCGATGACGGGGCCCGCGGCCGCACCACTGTCGTCGCCGCTGTCCGAGCTGCTGCAGGCCGCGGCGAACGCGAGCAGCGCGCCCCCGGTGCCCACGAGGAATCCGCGTCGGCTCAGGCCGATTCTCTGTTGACCCACGTTCATGCGGCGACCCTCTCGTGTACCAGGTATTGCGACCACTTAGGTAAGGCTTGCCGAGCTTAGCTTAAGAGGTCGCGCGGACGGGCTCCCGCCACATCGCCCACAGCGTCGGACCGCCCTCAGGTATGTGGATCTCACGGGTGATGTCGAAGCCGAACCGCTCGTAGTACGAAATGTTGTCCTTCTTGCTCGACTCCAGGTACGCCGGAATCCCCGCGGCATCACAACGGTCCAGCCGCGACCGCAGCAATGCCTTCCCGTATCCGCCGCCCCGTCCCGCGCTCGACGTTCCGATCGTCGCCAGATACCAGTGCACGGGGTCGACCGGGTGCGCGTCCTCGACGGTTCCGCTGACCGCGGCGCCGACTCCCAATTGCGGGCCGAACGCGCGGATCAGACCGGGCAGGCTGAGGAGCGACGACAACGTGGACTGCTTCCAGCGGCCCGGCGGATCCCACATGGCGGCCCCGCGGACCACGCCGTCCTCGTCCTCGGCGACTTCTGCGCCGCCCCCGGCGAGATGGTGGTGGCGGATCTCCACCGCGAACAGTCTCGGCAGGCCGCGCCGCCGGCGCTCGGGGTCCGGCCACATCCACACCATCACGGGGTCGTCGAAGAACGCGTCGGCGAGGACACGCGTCAACTCGGGAAGGTCGGATTTGGTCGCAGCCCGCACGCTCACACCCATGCCCAGAGGGTACGGGCCGACGGCAGTGGCGCGCGGGTACGACTGGCCGCCATCCCCCGGTTCGGGCCACTATGGACTCATGAACCGCCCCGCACGCTCACGCAGTCGACCCGCATCCGGCGGCACGTGATGGGACGCGTCACCGCCCGCCGCCCTGTCGTCCGGATCACGGAGCACGGAACGACCCGGCGGCCCGATTCGCTCGTCGTGGAGGAGCCGCTGGAGATCCGGGTCGGCGGCCGCTCGCTGGCGGTGACGATGCGCACACCGGGCGACGACATCGATCTGGTGCACGGGTTCCTGTTGACCGAGGGCATCATCGCGAGCCGGGACGACGTCGCCGTCGCCCGCTACTGCGACGGTGTCGACGACAGCGGCGCGAACACGTACAACGTGCTCGATGTGGCACTGGCCGACGGGGTTCCGGCGCCCGGCGGACCGGAACGCCTGTTCGTCGTCTCGTCGGCGTGCGGGGTCTGCGGCAAGGCGTCGCTGGACCAGGTCCGGACGCGATCACGATTCGCGTTGTCCGGCAACGACTTGTCCGTGACGGCGGCCACATTGTCGTCGATGCCGGACACCCTCAGGTCGGGTCAGCGCATCTTCGAGTCGACGGGCGGACTGCACGCCGCGGGCCTGTTCACACCCGACGGCGCTCTCGTCGCGCTACGCGAGGACGTCGGACGGCACAACGCCGTCGACAAGGTGCTGGGGTGGGCAGTGACGCAGGATCGGGTGCCGCTGTCGGGGAGCATTCTGCTCGTCAGCGGGCGCGCATCGTTCGAACTCGTGCAGAAATCCGTGATGGCCGGGATTCCGATGCTCGGCGCCGTGTCGGCGCCGTCCTCGCTGGCCGTCGACCTGGCACTGGAATCCGGCACGACGCTCGTCGGCTTCCTCCGCGGGGAGTCGATGAACGTCTATGCCGGAGCCCAGCGCGTGAAGGTCGGGGCCTGAGCGGGACCTTCTAGACGGTGGCGTCGACGAGGAGCTTCGCGCCGGTGGCCGCCTGGACGTCCTCGACGCTGTGACCGGGTGCGGTCTCGACGAGCCGCAGGCCGTCGGCGGTGACGTCGATGACGGCGAAATCGGTGACGATCTTCTGGACGCAGCGCTTGCCGGTGTACGGCAGCGTGCACTCCTCGAGGATCTTGTGCTCACCCTTCTTGGTGACGTGATCCATCATCACGATGACCTTGCCGGCGCCGTGGACCAGGTCCATCGCGCCGCCCATGCCCTTGACCATGGCGCCCGGGACCATCCAGTTGGACAGGTCACCGTGGCTGCTGACCTGCATAGCACCGAGAACGGCGACGTCGACGGCACCGCCGCGGATCATCGAGAACGAATCGGACGACGAGAAGAACGCGCCACCGGGAACCACGGTGATGGTCTCCTTGCCCGCGTTGATCAGCTCGGGGTCGACCTCGTCGTCGGTCGGGTACGGCCCGACACCGAGGATGCCGTTCTCCGAGTGCAGGATGACGTCCTTGCCGGCCGGGATGTGACCGGGGATCAGGGTCGGCATGCCGATGCCGAGGTTGACGTACTGTCCGTCCTCGAGCTCGGCTGC
>SEEV01001000.1 GCA_004211695.1 Rhodococcus sp. (in: high G+C Gram-positive bacteria) | reverse complement strand
TCTTTACTGGGATAGTGGATGCCGATGTACGAATGGCTGGATCGGGAAATCGTCGGGCACGGGCGCCTGCCTCTGCTCTTTTTCCTGCTCGGGTTTCTCGCGGCCTTCCTGTTCATCCGGTTGAGCGTGCGGATGATCCGTGCCGAGGTGTCGTGGTGGCCGGGCAACGTGAAACCCGGTGGGCACCACGTCCACCACGTGGTGTTCGGCGTCGTGACGATGCTCGTGTCGGGAGTCTCCCTCATCGCCGTGTACGAGGACGGCACCCAGACCACCGGCGCCGTCCTCGCCACGTTCTTCGGTATCGGCGCCGCGCTGGTGCTGGACGAGTTCGCGCTGATCTTCTACCTGCAGGACGTGTACTGGGCGGATGAGGGCCGGACGTCGGTCGATGCCGTGTTCGTGGCGATCGGTGTCACGGGTTTGCTGTTGCTCGGCCTGCGGCCCCTCGAACTGATCAACGTCACCGACTTCCGGGATTCCCCGGATCCCTGGGTGCGGGTGGCGATCGCGCTGTCGTCCGTGATCAATCTGCTCATCGCGGCTGTGGTGCTGCTGAAGGGGAAGATCTGGACCGGGCTGCTCGGCCTGTTCATCTTCCCGATCCTGCTGATCGGGGCGCTCCGATTGAGCCGGCCGAGCGCGCCGTGGGCACGGTGGCGCTACACGTCCAAACCGAAGCGGATGCTCCGGGCGCTCGAACGGGAGCGAAAGTGGCGGCGGCCGGTCATCCGGGCCAAGATCTTCGTGCAGGACTTCATCGCGGGTACCCCCAGCGCGGAGCACGTGAAGGAAGCCGCGGAGCATGCCAGGGTGGCGGCGGAGGTGGAACTCGACCACGTGGTGCATGCGGCACCACCGCCGATTTCTCTTCACCCGGTGGCGTCTGGCACAATGGACGGGTTGCCTGGACCAGGCAGCAATACTTGATCTGGGCACGAACCAGACGAGCACCGGTGTTCTCCGAACGTCCGGGTGCCGCTCGGTTCCTCTGCTCCTGCGAAAACGCAAGGATGGAACACCGATGAACACTCTCGATTTCCTGGACAAGAAGTCCCTCCGCGACGACATTCCCGA
>SEEV01000434.1 GCA_004211695.1 Rhodococcus sp. (in: high G+C Gram-positive bacteria) | reverse complement strand
GCAGAAATTTCGCGGCGCCTCATGGCAAGCGCCTGCCCACCCGTCCACACGATCAACTCGGCACCGATGCGCGTCAACTCTGTTCCGATCAGCGGACACGCCAGGTCCACCGTCGGCGCACACGCCCCAGCATGATGCCCCGCTCGGACTACTCCTTGCTCGCGGTCGGCCGGCCATCCCACCTGCGCTCCGCGCAGACCTCGCAGATCGGGGCGCCTTCGGCGATGCATTCGCCCCTGTAGAGCCCTATGGCCGTCCCGGCAAATCGGTATCGCACGCGCAGGCCGGATCATCGCGCCGGCGCACGCCGGGGGCACAATCCGCACGTACATGAAGCCGGCGACACAGAGCGCGTCGGTGGCCTTCTCCAGCTCAGCGCACATCCGCCGCAATGGGCCTCAGTCTCGGGTGCCGATGCAGCCGGCGTCCGCCGCCACCTTCCCGAGAACGAAGGTCTGCATCAAACCCTGGACGATTCGAGACGCCGAGCAGATCATCTGTGGGCCTGAGAAACCGGAAAGCGGTCCACTGGACGACTCGGGCTTGGCTTGGTGCCATGACGGCACAACGCTTGTCGAACCCCGACCCGCCCCACCCCACCGAGGAGCAGGTTCATCAATGCGGAAAGCGAGGCGCACAACGGCCAGTCGGGACTGTTATATCACTGGCCGACAGAATGTTTCGCGGTACCGGCCGACAACCTCTCACGAGGGAAAGGGTGATGACGATCGGTGCCGGAACGATCACCCACTAGCCTCGATCTTTCGTCTCGCGGACTGGCCTGCGGATAGATGGCCGGTAGTGAGGTTCTTCGGGCATGGGCGTGCGAGGTCGCCGGCGCTGCGGTCGCCGGTTCTCCGTGGATGGTCGTTGGGTCGGTGAGGGGTGGTCAGGCGATGCGGAGCGTGGTCCAGGCGGTATCGATGAGGTGGTTGTAGGGCCAGCCTCGGGGAAGTCGGAGTAGTCGCTTCCGGCCGGTGTGGATGGTTCGTCCTGCGACGGCGAGGATCCGCAGGCGCAGGCGTTTGGGTTCCCAACGGCGGACCGGTTCGTGTTCGTCCCAGGACAGGGTTTGGGTCCATGCGAGTAGTTCGGCTGCAAGGGAGACGATTTCGAGCCAGATCTGGTTCTGCGCAAATCCGTGGAAGGGCAGGTTCCTCATGCCGGTGTCCTTGAGCCCACGGATGCGGTCTTCGGCCCGGGCGCGTTGCCGGTGTCGGATCTCGAGTGTCGCCAGGGTCCACCCGGGTCCGCGGGTGTTGGTGGCGAAGCACGTGATCCGCCAGCCGTCGGAATCGGTCAACCGTAGTTGCGCACCGGGATGCGGCCGTTCACGACGGACGATGACCCGCATCCCGGCGGGCCAGTCCTTCGGGCCGGGACGGGTGGCCCTGGTCGGAGTCGGCATCCATCTGGTCAGCTCGGCGACCTGGGCGCCGTCGCGGGCTTCGCCGTCCCCGTCCACCGCCGGACGCCACGCCTGCACGGGAATCGCCTCGATCGCCGCCTTCACGGTTTCGTGGGCGGGGAACCCGATCGAGTACTCGAGCCCGGCGTCGGTGATGTGATGCAGGAACGCCTTGGAACATCCACCGGAGTCGGTGCGCACAAGCACCTGACCCCGCTCTGCCGTGGGCAGTTGGTCCAGCGCACGGTCGAGTGCGGCGATGTGATCGGCCTTGCTCCACGGTGAGGCTTTGCCGGGCCGCAGGTGAAGGATCAGCGGTTCCCCGGTGCCGCGCTCACCGTGGTCGACAAACACGCACATCGGCGAGAACCCGAACGTCCGCTTGTGAGTGGGTTGCGCCAGTTCCTTGTCCGAGTGCGCGGTCACCAATGTCGAGTCCAGGTCGACGATCACCTGGCCACCGTCCCGACTGCCGGCGATACCGGCCAGTGGCCGGCGGCGTGCCCACACCGCTGCCCGTGCCCGGGCGCGGGCAGCCCGGATCGTGGGCAGAACGGTGTCGACGTCGCCGGCGAGGGCGGTGACCAGCCGTGACACTGTCGCGTCGGAGGCGACCGGCCCGAACAGTTCGGGCTGGGCCCGCACCACCGCCAGGTCAGCGGCGCAGTCACCACCGAGTGCAACTGCGGTCGCCAGGTCGATCAGTACTTTGCCCGGATCGTGGATCGATCGCGGTGGCCGCCACGGTTCCAACGCTGCGGACAAGGCTCGGTCCAACCCCGCGACCCGGACGGACTCGCGCAGCAGCAGCGCTCCCGAGGACGAGATCAGCGACTCGCGGCCGCGGTCGAGAATCAGACTCGGATAGAGGTTAGTCTTCACCTGCGGAGTGCCTCTCTGAGTGGCGGACCTTGACCTTCGACAAGCCAAGAATCCACTACCGGGCAGGCACTTCCGTGCGTTACACGCCGCCCTCACCCCGCGGAAGTCGAAATCCCGAGGCTAGGGCCTATAAGAGCAAATCCATCGTCCTCGCCGTCAAGCAATCCGGATCCGAATGACAAGGAGAAGAATGTATCCCGGCGGGAGAGCTCGAACTTCGCGACCTGCTTCGCGGCGCGAACCATAGCAGGCAGTCAGCCGACTCCAGTGTCACTGCGATCCGACACCGGCTGCCGCGCAACAATTGTCGACTTAGCATGAGCCAGTCTTTCAGCCAGGTCGGGGCGACCAGACGATTGCGTCGCGAGGGGGCCTGCTCGCACGCGCCGCAGTGAAACCTCGATGCGGGCTATGTTCACAGCGCTCCTAGCGTCGAAACCCTGAACGAACCTTGCCGTAAGGAAGTGTCGGCAACCCGATATAGGATAGGTGACTTAGATCACCGCGTCAACGCCCCACACTTGCGAGCATTCGAATCCCCAGAATCCGGCAGGGCCGGCGCACCACGAAGGTGTGACGAGTGTGCATCGCGCCGTCGCGTATGAACTATGGCATTACCTGTGACTATCTGAATCACTTCGCCATCCGGACGTCTCGACTTCGGCACTCACGTCGGGGCGCCCGAGATGCGCGGTCCGACACAGCGGAGTGGCCACTATTCGGCATATCGGCTTAGTTAGAGTTCGGCGTTGTACCAAACTACGTACTCCCCTTCGCCCGTCCAGCGAACTCGGACGCGGCTCGACGTGAGTCCCCATTTGCCACCGGAATCCCTTCTTCCAGTGATCGGTGGACGTTCGATTCGAGCACCGGACGGTGGTCGGAGCCGGCCCGATGGTCAGTGCTATTCGACAGGTAGCTCATTGACTTCCGAAAAGTATCACCTGTATAACCATGTAAAGCGTTCTCCACGGTCGGATGTGGCCGCTGCGGGACGGCTCCGGTAGTAGTTTCGCGGCTCGATTCTCCAGCTGCCCCACAAGACCCTCACCAACTGTCATACACACACGGAGTCGGAGCCCAGCCGACCAAGCTGCTCATCGAATCATTCCCTTCTTCTGCTGAGATTCAATCAAGTTGCGACGCTGAGGGAACGAGGAACGTATGACCCCACAGGGAGGCGGGAGGGCGCGCCGGACGAGGTTCACGCACATACAATCCTGTCGCACCGTCCCGCTTACCTTCGAGAACGGCCGACGCTGCAACGATCGCCATCGTCTTCACGTGGCCGACCGACCACTCGATCTCGCGTCTTGTGTTGGAGCCCAATGCCGGTCGGAGGAGCTCCTCATCGTTGATGATGAAAGAACAAGAAGAATAGTTCCTCAAAACACGTACAGCGACAGGCTGAGTGTGAGATCGTTTGGCCTGGGAGCCCCTCGCGGAGCGGGTTGCTTCCGCAAGAGGTTCATACCTTTCCGCACTCCCGGGGGATTCACCCTCAGGGTTCAGTCGATATCCATCCCCGGCAGCCAGAACGTAGCGGGTCAGCACCTGGCGCCCCGGTGCGACCGATCGTTGCCGGAACGGAGATCTACGCCCCAGCAACCTTTTCGAGGCTTCTCGACGAGATTGACAGTTAATCGCGATTAGTTATTTGGTAGAACCCGGAACGCCCGCGTGCGATCAGATTCGAAGGCGTGAGCGTCTCGGGGGTTTCTCTGAGGAGCCGCCCGTGGCGACTGAGAAAGACTGGATCGCAACGAATCACACAAACGAAAGTTGGTGTCCGATGAAGATCGAAGACTTGATTCTTGTGAGCGTGGACGATCATGTGATCGAGCCACCTCATCTGTTCGAGGGTCGCCTCCCAGCGAAGTACGCTGACGCCGCGCCCCGCTTCATCACTCGCAAAGACGGGACGATGGCGTGGGTATACGGTGATACCGAGGTAATCAACCCAGCGGTGCAGGCAGTGGTGGGCCGGCCGAAGTCGGAGTGGGGATTCGACCCGGTGTGCCTCGAGGAGATGCGTCCGGGCGTCTGGGACATCGACGCGCGCGTCAAGGACATGGATGTCAACGGCATGCTCGGGTCGATGTGCTTTCCCTCGTTCGTTCGCTTCTCCGGCGCACTCTTCCTCGACACCGGCGATCGCGATCAGTCGGCAGCGATGGTTCGCGCATACAATGATTGGCACATCGACGAGTGGGCAGGCACATATCCCGGTCGCTTCATTCCTCTGGCGATCCCGATCCTGTGGGACCCGGAGTTGGCGGCCGCGGAGATTCGGCGAGTTGCGAAGAAGGGCTGCCATGCGGTGACGTTCACCTCCAACCCGTACGATCTGGGGCTGCCGAGCCTGTACACGGACCACTGGGATCCGTTCTGGAAAGCGTGCGAGGACGAGGGCACCGTCGTGTGCATGCACATCGGATCCAACTCGAAGGCGCCGACGACGTCCCCCGACGCGCCGGTAGAGCTGATCTACTCGCTGTCGCCGATTGGCTCGTTCGAGGCAGCCAGCGATCTCGTGTGGAGCAAGCTGTTCCTCAAGTTCCCGCGACTGCGTGTTGCCCTCTCCGAAGGCGGGATCGGTTGGGTTCCCTACTTCCTGGAGCGCATCGACTACCTGTACAAGCACACTCAGCACTGGTCGGGAATGAGCTTGGATGGCCGTCTTCCGTCGGAGCTGTTCAACGAGAACGTGATTACCTGCTAACAAGATCACCCATCTCAACGCCATGAAGCACTTCCAGTACGACCCGTTTGTCCACGTTCCTCGCGAGGAAGCTACCGTCGCTGCTCTGCGCAGCCGAGTTCCGGACTGGGACACGAGCATCAAGGCAACGTCACATCTGCGTCCGGACGCCACCGTGGCGTCCTAGCCTCTCTACCGAGTCGATCGCTCGGCCAGGGCGGAGCGCTGCCTGGCCGAGCGATTGCGTTCTACGTCGGATCTGGTCGACCAACTGTCGCAACCGGTCATCTCCATTTCCTGGGAGCACGGGGCAATGTCGATGGGCGGCGCCCAGACACAGTTGACCTCTCAGTCTGATACGAGGTCCCCGCTGCCCGCTCTCGCCACTCAACCCCCTTTTCGACCAATCACGGATGACAGACAGCCTCGCGTGATCAGGGGTACCTGCGGGCACGTACACAACTTTTCGGATCGACGCCGAAGACTCTTCAGAGCAGAGGCACCGTTATGCATCAGTTGCACTTCGACAAGCACAGGAGCAAGGGAATGAAATCTCGGCGGGTGATGGTGACGATCGCGTCGGTCCTGGTGACGGGGGCGAGCTTGGCGGGCTGCTCGGGTCCCTCCGGGGGTTCCGACGAGCCTGTGGGCGAACCGAAGAGCGGCGGCACCTTGTCGTGGGCGATGATCGGGGAGACCCAATCCATGGATCCGGCCATCTGTGGTGCTGTTGCGTACCAGCGCTGTTCGCCGGTTTTCGGGACCCTGCTGCGCTACGACACCGAGACCGAAAAGTTCGTGCCCTACCTGGCCGAATCGTTCGAGAGCGCGGACGGGCAGAACTGGACCCTGAAGCTGC
>SEEV01000999.1 GCA_004211695.1 Rhodococcus sp. (in: high G+C Gram-positive bacteria) | reverse complement strand
CAAGGAACGCGACATCGCGATGGTGTTCCAGAACTATGCGCTGTACCCGCACATGTCGGTGGCCGAGAACATGGGTTTCGCGCTCAAGCTCGCCGGCGCCGCGAAGGACGACATCCGCACGCGCGTCGAGGAGACGGCGAAACTCCTCGACCTCGAGCCGTACCTGGACCGCAAGCCGAAGGCCCTGTCCGGCGGCCAGCGGCAGCGTGTCGCGATGGGACGGGCCATCGTCCGGCAGCCGCAGGTGTTCCTGATGGACGAGCCGCTGTCGAACCTCGACGCGAAGCTGCGGGTGCAGACGCGCACCCAGATCGCGCAGCTGCAGCGCCGCCTCGAGACCACCATGGTGTACGTGACGCACGACCAGGTCGAGGCCATGACCATGGGTGACCGGGTGGCGGTGCTGAAGGACGGGGTGCTGCAGCAGTGCGCGTCGCCCCGGGACCTCTACAACAAGCCGGTCAACGTGTTCGTCGCCGGTTTCATGGGGTCGCCGTCGATGAACCTCTTCACGCTGCCGATCACCCCCGACGGCGTCGTGCTCGGCGACGCGACCATCCCGCTGCCCCGGCAGTTGCGTTCGGACACCGACGAGCGTCAGGTCGTCGTCGGGATCCGCCCCGAACACCTGGAACTGTCCACCACCGGCATCCCGATGGAGGTCGCGGTGGTGGAGGAGCTCGGGTCCGACGCCTACATCTACGGCCGCAGCACCGTCAACGGGGAGACGCAGCAGTTGGTGGCCCGCGCCGACTGGCGGAACCCGCCCCGCAAGGGTGACCTGGTGAAACTGCACGTCGACCCGTCGCAGGTGCACCTGTTCTCGGCGTCCGAGGGGTACCGGCTGAGCTGAACCAGCGGTGAACGGAACGGTTCCTGACCGATTCAGGTCGGGGTAATGCCGGACTTCGACGGTGTTCCATGCCACAGTATGTTCCGACACGGCACCGGTGCCGCGAGTTCCGTCGTGCCGGTAACGGGTTCATCCACATCTACCTACGGGGAGACTCCATGGTTCAGATTTCGAGAGCGGTCCGGCGCGCCGCGGTGTTTGCCACCGCTGCCTCGCTGGTCACGCTCACC
>SEEV01000998.1 GCA_004211695.1 Rhodococcus sp. (in: high G+C Gram-positive bacteria) | reverse complement strand
GGGTCCGCCGTCGCCGGCTTCGCGTACGCGGTCTCCGGGAGCGGCGCCGAACCCCACACCTCGTCACCGGGGCCCGCGTTCTCACTGCAGATCCAGTGGATCAGGTAGTCGCCGTCGGGCACCGCGTCGAACACGAAGTCCCGCGGTCCCGGCCCGATCACCACATTCGATGCGTGGAACACCGCCACGGATTCGGGGTTCACGATGTCGTCCGCCGCATGCAGTCCGCCGAGTCCGCACACGATGTCCGCGCCGGTGTCGTTCGTGATCGTCGTCGTGACGGTGCTCCCGGCCACGGCGGCGGTGAGGGTCACATCGGGTGGGTCCGCGGCGGCGGGAGCGGCCAGGAACAGGGCGAGGGGGCCTGCGGCGATCAGCGTGACCGCGGCCCGGGGCACGAGTGTCATCAGCGGAACCTTCGTTCTCGGCGGTCTCACTCCGGACGTCGCGGTATTGATACCCGGCGTGTGGGCGTATAAACGGCGGCGGGCGACACGTCATGTTCCCCCGGTGGATCATTCGACAGCACCCGCCGGGGATCGGAGCATTCAGTGTCGGCGGCGTTTGGCGCGGGCGGCGAACTCGTCCAGCACCCGGACCACGTCCTCGGCCTGCCAGATCCGGTTCCGTCGCCCGTCGGTGATCTGGGCGAGGATCCCGGCGTCGACCAGGCGGTCGATCGCGATCTGCGCGTTGGCGCCGGTCACCCCGAGCGTCGATGTGACGAGCTTGTTGTCGACGACCGGTTGGCGAAGGAGCAAGTCCACCAGCCGGTGTACCGCCGCGCCGCGCCGCGCCGTCACTCGGGTGCGCCAGTCGGCTCGAACCGCTTCCAGATCCTGAACGAGGGTGCGACCGTTGGCGACCGCACCGAACGATGCCTCCGCGATCGACCGGACGATCGGCTCGACGTTCCCGGACCGGTACTCGCCGAGTGCCTCGAAATACTCTGCGGTGTCGTGTAGGAGGCCCGCGGACACCGGAACGGCAACACTGCGGGTGAGCTGTCCGCCGCGCAGCATCGCCTGGATCAGGGCGCGTCCGACACGCCCGTTGCCGTCCGGGAACGGGTGGATGGTTTCGAA
>SEEV01000997.1 GCA_004211695.1 Rhodococcus sp. (in: high G+C Gram-positive bacteria) | reverse complement strand
ACCTTCCGGTCTGCTACGGCACGTTACGGGCAGCTAACCCGACCACGGACCGCTGACACAAACATAAGTCGGAAGATCAACCGGGAACTGGCCTTCGACTTCGCCCGCCAGGTCACCGAGTACGCCGCCGCCGCGGGCGCGCAGGTGATCGCGGTGGAGGATCTCACCACCCTCGAGACCCGCGGACACGGACGGGTGAACAACAACCGGGCGGCGCAGTCCGCCCGCCGCCAAGCGGTCGCAGCACTCGCCCACACCGCCGCCGGTCTCGGCATCACGGTGGTCTCGGTGCCCGCCCGAGGCTCCTCCGCGTTGTGTCCGGGCTGCGACGAACCGCTCGCACGCCCCGGCGGCTACCACACCGCGCGGTGTGCCCGCTGCCGGGTCGGCGGCAACCGCGACCACGTGGCGGGGGTGAACCTGGCCAAACGCGCCTGGGGGTTCCCCCCTGAGTGAGGACATCCTGAACACTGGGTCGTGAAGGGTCCAGAGGAAGTGATGTCACAAATGGTGATGCAGGCGTACTCGGCGGAGTTCAAGGCCGATGCCGTCGCGTTGTATCTGTCCGATCCGAGCCACACGTTCGAGGGCATCGGCAACGACCTGGGGGTCAGCCGCGAGACCCTGCGCAACTGGGTGCGGACCGACCGCAAACGCACCGGCACTCCGTCCGCAGCGGACCGGCCCCGGAGGCCGGCATCGGCGGGCGGGGTATCGTCCGAGTCCGTGTTGGAGGACGAGATCAAGCAGCTCAGGGCCCAGGTCCGCAAGCTGGAGACCGAGCGGGAGATCCTGCGCAGGGCAGCGAAATATTTCGCGGGCGAGACGAACTGGTGAGCCGCTTCCTGTTCGTTGACGACCACCGCGACACCGCTCCGGTGAAGTGGCTGTGCCAGATCCTCGAGGTGTCCCGGTCCGGATACTACCGGTGGCTTGCCGCCGCACCGGCCCGCGCCGAACGCGCCCGCGCCGACCAGGAGCTGGTCGAGCGGATCCGCGAAATTCACGACGACTTCGATGGCACCTACGGGGCCCCGCGCATCACGGCCGAGCTGCGCGATGCCGGGATCGAGGTGAACCACAAGCG
>SEEV01000996.1 GCA_004211695.1 Rhodococcus sp. (in: high G+C Gram-positive bacteria) | reverse complement strand
GCGCCCCTCCCCGACACCGCATAACCACAACCCCGCCGGACCACGCCACCCCATCGGACATCGGCGGGTCGCCTACCCCTGTCCTCACCCGTGGTGGTCACCCAATTTTCGTGTCAGCTCGTCCAGATCAGCTTTCAACGTTCCCACGAAGCCCCCCTCGTCTGTTCACGAATCGAGAGCAGCCTAGCGCCCCGTGCGTGCTCGACGAGTCCCTGGACTCCTTACCCGCGCACGGGCGGCGAAGCCGCAACTCCCAGGGAGAAGGCGCCGACGATTTTGGGCTCCGATTTTTCGTAGAACCGGTCGAGGTCCCGGATGTCGAATCCGGCCTTCGTCACCAGAGTGGGGATGTCGCGGGTGAGGTGGCAACCACCGGCGACGGTTTTCTGGATGGGTTCGAGTCGGTGCTGCCACCGCTGGACATTCGGATCGGGAGCGATGCCGTGCTCGACGAAATGCAGTGTTCCGCCTGGTTTCAGGATGCGCCGGATTTCCCGGAGTGCGGCTTCGGCGTCCGGGATGGTGCACATCGTCCACGTGGACAGCGCGGTGTCGAAGCTGTTGTCCGGGAAGGGGAGTGACTGGCCGTCGAGGCCGGACCGCTCGGTCGGGGTGGTCGACGCCGCCAGCCTCTTGCCGGCGAGTTTCCAGCCGAGGTCGGCGGGTTCGACGGCGCTCACCGAATCGACGGCGGCCGGGTAGAACGGGACGTTGTGCCCCGACCCGAAGCCGACCTCGAGCACGCGGCCGTTGAGGCCGGCGCAGACACGCCGACGCGACGGATGCGTGAACTTGGCCCCGCAACTGATGTTGACGAGTCGCGGAACGATCTGGTCGGTGTAGAAACCCATGCCAGCCCTCCTTTGGACGCTTCGCGCCTCGTGCGTGGTTGACGAGTCCAGAGACTCCTTAACCACGCACGGGCGGCGGAGCCGACTACCGCGGTGCCATGCGCAGGGCGCCGTCCATACGAATGGTCTCACCGTTGAGGTAGTCGTGTTCGACGATCATCTGAGCGAGTTGCGCGTACTCGGCGGGCTGGCCGAGGCGCGACGGGAACGGGACGCCGGCCTCGAGGCCCTTGCGGTA
>SEEV01000995.1 GCA_004211695.1 Rhodococcus sp. (in: high G+C Gram-positive bacteria) | reverse complement strand
GGCGGCGGGAAAGCAGCACCCGACGACCTGTCACAGATCACCGCGCCCGTGTTCGTCGCGAACGGCGACAACGACCTCATGGTCGCCAGTGAGCACTCCGCCGACCTCGCACGGCGTCTTCCCAATTCGCAGTTGACCATCTACCCGCGCTCGGGACACGGCGGCATATTCCAATACCACCGCGAATTCGTCCCGGAAGTGCTCGCATTCCTCGGCGAGGAGCCGCACACCACCGCCGCGTCCTCCGCGTCCGCCGCGTCCTCCGCGTCCGCCGCGTCCTCCGCGTCCTCCGCGACCAACAGTGGCGATCAGTCGTGAAAGCCTTCGCCTTCGCTGCGTACAAGCGGCCGCTGCAGGAGACGACAGTGCGCGAGCCGATCGTCGGCGACCACGACGTACTCGTCAAAATTCAGGCAGCCGGCCTCAACCAGCTCGACGAGAAAATCCGCACCGGCGAATTCAAACAACTGCTCCACTACCCGACGCCGTTGACTCTCGGACACGACCTGGCCGGCACCGTCATCGGAGTCGGCGCCCGCGTTGGACACTTCACCGTCGGCGACGAGGTCTACGCCCGCCCCCGCGACGGCCGAATCGGCACCTTCGCCGAACGCATCGCCGTCCACGAGGACGACCTCGCGCTACGACCGACATCGATCAGCATGGTCGAAGCCGCCTCACTCCCCCTCGTCGCGCTCACCGCCTGGCAGGCACTCGTCGACAGAGCGAATGTGCAACCCGGGCAGAAAGTTCTGATCCACGCCGGTGCGGGCGGAGTCGGATCGATCGCAATCCAGCTCGCCAAGCATCTCGGCGCGAGCGTCGCCACCACCGCCAGCGGCCGAAACGCCGACTTCGTCCGAGAACTCGGCGCCGACGTCGTCATCGACTACCGCACCGACGATTTTGCAGACGTTCTCGACGGGTACGACGTGGTCGTCGACAGCCTGGGTGGGGACAACCTCGAAAAGTCACTGCGCGTGCTCCGGCCGGGCGGCAAGGCAATCGGTATCGCCGGCCCACCCGACCCCACGTTCGCCCGCACCGCCGGCGTCAATCCGATCGTTCGTCTCGCGATCACCGCCCTGAG
>SEEV01000071.1 GCA_004211695.1 Rhodococcus sp. (in: high G+C Gram-positive bacteria) | reverse complement strand
CTGCAGGCCGTGCAACGGTCGCTGTCCGCCCGACTGGCCACGATCGGTTTCGTGCAGGACCGTCTCGCCGACATCGGCCGGTTGCCGACGTGGCAGGCGGACGCCGCCGACGCCGCGCGCCGACGTATCCGGATCGCCGCGGATGATCTGACCGGAGAGGCCGCGGCGATTGCCGTCGTCGAGCGGTTGATCCGTGAGATGGTCGACGCGGTCACGCACCTGCAGACTGAGCTCGACGGCCTCCGCGAAGCGGCTGTCGCCCACGGTATGGCCTTGTCGGACAACGGGGACGTCGCCGATGTGCCCGGACCGGCCGTCGACGCCCCATCGGCAGCGCGGCGTGAAGAACTCCGAGCCGCAGCCCGGGCGTTGATCCTCCAGGCGGAGGACCTCGTCGCCGACGCGGCAGCCGTTCTGACGCGGGCAGCGGAAGGCGGGCTCGAACCCGGTGACGACGAGCATGCGGGTGCCGGACTGTCCGCCCCGGCGCCCCCGTCGAACGGCTCCCCGCTCGACAATCGCGAATACTGGGACGCCCTGCCGGACGCGCAGCGGCGCGAGGTGATCGAACGGCACCCCGAGGATGCGGCGCTGTGGTACGCCGAGCAGAAGCTGCGGGACCTGGGCGATCTGGAGAAACTCGTGCGCGATCACCCGGACGGCCGGCTGATGCTGCTCGACCTGCAGTCGGGGGAGCGGACCATGGCCGCGTTCGCGCTCGGCGACCCGGACACCGCCGACCGCATCTCCGTCACCACACCGGGCATCGACACCACCGTTGCGTCGCTCGGCGGCATGACCGAGGAGGCGAAGGCACTGAAGTCGGAGACCGAACGGCAACTGGACATCGCCGGCCGCACCGATGAGACGGTGTCGACCATCGCGTGGCTGGGGTATCAGCCGCCGACCACCACCGGTCCCGGCAACTACGACGTGCCGTTCCTCGACCAGAATCTCGGCCGCGGATGGCTCGTCGACTCCTGGCAGTCCGACCGCGCGACGGCGGGCGCCCCGAAACTCGCGTCGTTCTACGACGGCCTCGACGTCGCCTCGCAGAAACCCGACCCGCACATCACCGCCCTCGGTCATTCGTACGGTTCGTACACCCAGGGCCTGGCGTTGCAGGATCCGCGACCGGGACAGCCCGTCGACGACGCCGTGTTCTACGGCTCGCCCGGGTTCCACGCGAACGACGAATCGGACCTCGGGTTGGCGCCTGGCCACGGTTTCGTGATGCGCGCGTATGACGACCCCATCGCCGTGGTCGACGGGTTCGGCCGGCTCGGACCCGACCCGGTGCAGACCGACCTCGAACAACTGTCGGTGCGTGAGGCGACCACCCCCGACGGCGTGCGGCGGGAAGACGCCGACGGGCACAGCGAGTATCCACGGCCCAGCGGCACCGGCGAACTGCGGACGTCCGGCTACAACATGGCCGTGATCGTGGCGGGCCTGCCGGATCTGGCGGTCCGGTGACGGTCCGGGGCGAATGGACAACGAAGGCGGTCGCCGTGATCGGCGTGGCGATCCTGACGAGCGGATGTGGTGGCATGACCGACAACCCGTACAACTTCGGCGACGAGGACATCGCGGCGGCCGCAGCAGACCTCCGCGGACGGCCCTCTCTCGCGGACACCGAGCGACAGGTCACCGACGCGGTCGTGCGGATCAGCGAAGCCGCCAGGACGATTGCCCCGGATACGCAGTGGCGGTGGCACCGTGAACGCAGCCAGGGCGGAGGATGCCCGGGACCGTATGCGTATACCGACGGGGTCTCCGTCACCATGCAGGCGCTGCTGTCCGACACCCCCATCGGCGACGCCGAGTGGCCGGCCGTACTGGCGGCGGCCCGTGTGATCGCCACCGACGCCGGAATGAGCCGAGTCGACGTTCACGTCGACCGGCCCGGGCACCACGACGTCACGTTGTCCAGCGAGGACGGGAACCGGATCACGTTCGGGACCTACAGGGCAGCGACCATCAGGGGCATCACCGGCTGCCGCCACCCGTGAGTACTTGTCAACCTTCCGCGGTTAAGAAGTACTCACGGGCGGCGGAGCCGCAAACGGGTCCGAGGTGCGGCCGACGAGATCGGCGACCGATTTGAGCACCGCGGTGGGGCGGTAGGGGAACAGTTCCACCGAATCGCGCGTCGAGATGCCGGTGAGGACGAGGATGGTCTGCAGCCCGGCCTCGAGGCCGCAGACGATGTCGGTGTCCATGCGGTCGCCGATCATCAACGTGTTCGCGGAGTGCGCACCGATGGCCCGCAGTGCCGAGCGCATCATCAGCGCATTCGGCTTGCCGACGTAGTACGGGTCGCGGCCGGTGGCCCTGCTGATCAGTGCCGCAACGGATCCCGTGGCGGGGAGCGAACCCTCCCGCGAGGGGCCGGTGGGGTCGGGGTTGGTGGCGATGAAGCGAGCCCCCCTCTCCACCAAGCGAATTGCGGTGGTGATGGCCTCGAAGGAGTAGGTGCGGGTCTCGCCGAGGACCACGTAGTCGGGATCGTTCTCGGTGAGGACGTACCCGATGTCGTGCAGTGCGGTGGTGAGCCCGGATTCGCCGACGACGTAGGCGCTGCCACCCGGCCGCTGGTTCGCGAGGAATGTTGCGGTGGCCAGGGCGGACGTCCAGATCGATTCTTCGGGAATGTCCAGGCCGGTGCGGAGCAGTCGGGCGCGGAGATCGCGTGGAGTCCGGATCGAATTGTTGGTCAGGACGATGAAGGGGGTGCCGGATTCCCGGAGTTCGGCCAGGAACAGATCGGCCCCGGGAACCAGGTGCTCTTCGTGGACGAGGACGCCGTCCATGTCCATCAGGTAGGTCCAGCCCGGGTGCTCTACGTCGTTGCTCACCGACTCAGTATGAGGGAGCGGGAGTGGGCGTGCGCGACTATACGAGCAGCCGGAACAGTCCGATGAGGCCGACGACGACGATGGTTCCGCGCAGCGCGGTCGGCGACAGGCGGCGACCGTAGCGGGCGCCGAGGACGCCGCCGAGCAGCGAGCCCACCGCGATCAGGCCGGCGGCCGCCCAGCTGATCCGGTCGAAGGCCACCAGGGTGTACGCGGTCGCGGCCACGACGTTGACGATCAGCGAGAGCAGATTCTTCGCGCCGTTCATCCGCTGAAGACTCTCGGGCAGGATCGCGCCCATCACCCCCATCAGGAGGATGCCCTGCGCTGCGGTGAAGTATCCGCCGTACACGCCGACGGCGAACGTGCCGACCGTCAGCAGGGCGAGACGCGTCGGACTCAGACCGGCCTCGTGGCTGCCACGCTGCTTGGCCCAGGCCTGGATCCTCGGCTGCAACACCACCAGGATCAGGGCGAGGACGAGCAGGACCGGGACGACCAGTTCGAACACCGTTTCGGGCAGGTGCAGCAGGAGCCACGAGCCGAGAATCGCACCGCACAGCGACGCCGGGATCTGCCACCGCAGCCGCGAGCCCTGCCCGGCCAGCTCCCGCCGGTACCCCCACGTGCCGGACACGCCGCCGGCGACCAGGCCGATCGCATTCGACATCGTCGCGGTCACCGGAGGGAACCCGAAGGCCACCAGGGTGGGGAAGGTGATGAGCGTGCCGCTGCCGACGATGGCGTTGATCGCGCCGGCGCCTACACCGGCTACCAGGATCGCGATGACTTCGAGTGGTGTCACCGAGGCGACGTTACAAGGGCCTCGCGAGGCCCGGCAGCCGGGTCGCTCGGCCGCGGAGGTGAGGGCTGCGCGCTCCATCCAACCGCATCGAACCTTGTGTGTCAGCACTTCCGCGCACCGTGATTCTTGCGCGGCTGCGACACCATTTCCCCTGTGTTGCAGGGGAATACCCCGTGTTGACGAGGTTCGAGAACGCGGCTAGTGTTCGCTTCAACCATCCAGAGCGACCGAGAGACCTGGCTCGTTGACGTCGCAGCAACCCTTCCGAATCTTTCGGGTGCGGGTGCTACCGCCGGGATCGATGGAAGGCAGCACATGAACTACCTCGCGCGCCCAGCATGGCGCAGACGGCACATCGACCTGTGCCGGACCACCTCCTGCCACTGTTGACGAGGCATCGCAACACGCTCACCAGGCATTACGCCCGGTGAGTGCCTGACGCGCGCCCGCATTCCGCGGTTGCCGCGCGCCTCCACTCGTCTCGTTCCAGGTGAAAGGCCGCATCGGTGATGTCCGTCATAAGTGGTGAGGGAGCGTGAGCGCACCCGTCCGGGCGCGTTCGACCGCGCCTCAGAATTCAGGTACCGCCGGTGACCGGCCGGAGGATGCCGCGCTGGAAGTGGCGAGGAAGTGGCATCCGTGGCGGTGGGCGATCAGCGCCGTCGTCCTGGTACTGCTCGCTCAGTTCGTCCACGGCCTCGCGACCAATCCCGGATGGGACTGGGCGACGTTCGCCCGGTACTTCACCGCCGGGTCCGTTCTGCAGGCGCTGTGGATGACGGTGAAGCTGACGCTGTGGGGAACGGTCCTCGGATTCGCGCTCGGCGTCGTGCTGGCCGTCAGCCGCCTGTCGCACAATCCGGTGCTGCAGGTGATCGCCTGGGTGTACATCTGGGCGTTCCGATCGATCCCGCTGATCGTGCAGTTGCTGTTCTGGTTCAACATCACGTACCTGTATCAGACTCTGTCGCTGGGTATTCCGTTCGGTCCGGGCTTCTTCAGGTTCGAGGTCAACGGTGTCATCAGCGGCTTCACCGCCGCCGTCATCGGATTGGCCCTGCACCAGGCCGCGTACTCGGCCGAGATCATCCGCTCCGGCATCATCTCCGTGGACCACGGACAGATCGAAGCGGCGCAGTCGCTGGGCATTCCGCGCCGACGCCAGTTCTTCAAGATCGTTCTGCCCCAGGCGATGCGCGGCATCCTGCCGAACGCCGCGAACGAGGTGATCAGCCTGTTCAAGGGCACCTCGATCGTGTCGACGATGGCGATCGCCGAACTGTTCTACCAGGTTCAGGTCATCTTCGGCCGCAACGGTCGCGTCGTGCCGCTCCTGATGGTCGCGACGATCTGGTACATCATCCTGACCACACTGTTGTCGATCGGCCAGTACTACGTCGAGCGGCACTACGCACGCGGATCGGCCCGAGCGCTGCCGCCGACTCCGTGGCAGAAGCTCACCCGGAAGTTCGCCGAGATCCGCGACGCCGGTGTCTCCGTACCGAGAGGCGCCACGAAATGACAACCGACGCCTCCACGACGGAGTTCGCGGTGGAAGTGCGCGGAGTCCACAAATCCTTCGGCGCTCTCGAAGTCCTCCAGGGTGTGGACCTGCTGGTCCGCAAGGGCGAGGTGACGGTGATCCTGGGGCCTTCGGGTTCCGGCAAGTCCACCCTGCTCCGCACCCTCAACCACCTGGAGAAGGTCGACCGGGGCACGATCCGCATCGACGGCGACCTCATCGGATACCGGCGCAAGGGCGACAAACTCCACGAACTGCGTGAACGCGACATCCTGAAGCAGCGCTCCCGGATCGGATTCGTGTTCCAGAACTTCAATCTGTTCCCGCATCTCACGGTGCTGGAGAACGTGATCGAGGCGCCCGTGTCGGCGCAGGGCCGCGACCGGGCCGAGGTCGAAACGGAGGCGACGGCACTCCTGGAACGCGTCGGTGTGGGCGACAAGGCCCACGAATACCCGCGACAACTGTCCGGAGGCCAGCAGCAGCGAGTCGCGATCGCGCGGGCACTCGCATTGCGTCCGGCGGTGATCCTGTTCGACGAGCCCACGTCGGCGCTCGACCCCGAGCTGGTCGGCGAGGTTCTCGCCGTCATCAAACAACTGGCACGCGACGGCGCCACCCTCGTGATCGTCACCCACGAGGTGGGTTTCGCCCGCGAGGTCGCCGACACCGCCGTGTTCATGGACGCCGGCGTCGTCGTCGAACAGGGGCCGCCTTCGCAGGTCATCGACAACCCCCGGCACGAGCGCACCAAAGCATTCCTCTCCCGAGTTCTCTGAACCTTCCGCACCCCGGTGTGGATCCCTGAAAGGCACACATGTCCACCGCACGGTTCCGTACGAAGATCCTGGCCTCGGCCCTCACCACCGTCGCGTTCCTCGCCGCCGCGTGCGGTGGCGGCGACGTCGAGGACGAGGGGTCGGGGCCGACTTCGGCCGCCGGCTACAACCTCACCGCCGACCAGAATCGCATCACCACCGACGAGGTCGAGGCGATCGCCGCGAAGGTGCCCCAGCAGATCCGCGACCGCGGCACGCTCGTCGTCACCGGAAGCGCCGGTTCCGCTCCGCCCCTGCGTTTCTACGCCGACGACGACAAGACGCTCATCGGCTCGGAGACGGACTTCGCGTACCTGATCGGTGACGTCCTCGGGCTGAAGGTCGATCTCCAGGCCGCCGACTGGGCGCAGAACTTCGTCCGGATCGATTCCGGTGAGGCCGACGCGTTCATCTCCAACGTCACCGTCACCGAGGAGCGGAAGGAGAAGTACGACTTCTCGACGTACCGCCTCGACACGGTCGCGTTCGAGACGAAAAAGGACAGCGGAATTCAGATAAAGGAACCCAAGGACGTCGCGGGCCTGAAGATCGCGGTCTCGTCCGGCACCAATCAGGAAGCGCTGCTGGTGAAGTGGAGCGAGCAGAACGTCGCTGCGGGACTCGAACCCACCGATATCACCTACTACCAGAACGTCACCGACTACTACCTGCCGCTCGCCTCGGGCCGGATCGACGCCTACTTCGGTCCCAATCCGTCCTCGTCGTTCCACGTCGCACAGGCGGGGGAGAGCGAGATCGCCGGAACGTTCTCGGGGGCGGGCGACGCACTCCAGGGTGAGATCGCCGTCCTCACCAAGAAGGACAACGGGCTCGTGACCGCCGTCAACGAGGCCATCAACCACATCATCGAGAACGGAACGTACGCACAGGTCCTCGACCGCTGGAACATCGCGAACGAGGCCGTCGACACGTCGATCGTCAACCCGCCCGGGCTCCCCAAGACCAGCTGACAGGAGGAACTGTGACCGAGAGGACCGACTCCGTGCACACCGTGTTCGTCGACCAGACGGATCCACTGGCCGCACCGCTGCTCGAGGAACTGGCGATC
This sequence comes from Rhodococcus sp. (in: high G+C Gram-positive bacteria), assembly GCA_004211695.1. Taxonomy (GTDB): domain Bacteria; phylum Actinomycetota; class Actinomycetes; order Mycobacteriales; family Mycobacteriaceae; genus Rhodococcus_F. The sequence continues at coordinate 35,477 of SEEV01000071.1, read as the reverse complement.
GAATACAGCACCCGGTACGGCCGCACCCGCGACGAGATCTACGAAGATCTCATCACCTATCCGGCCGAGGAGTTCGCCGCACCGGGTGGCGCGCTGCTCGTCATCGTCGAGAACGGGACGTCGGTGGCGGGCGGGGCGTTCCGCAGATGCGACGAGGACACTGCCGAACTCAAGCGGATCTGGACCTCGGCGTCACACCGCCGCCGCGGACTCGGCCGAATCGTGCTGCGCGAACTCGAGGCCGAAATCCTCCGGGCCGGCTATTCCCGCATCTTCCTGACCACGGGACCGCGGCAGCCCGAGGCGGTGGCCCTGTACCTGGCCGCCGGCTACACCCCGCTGTTCGACCGCTCCCTCCCACCGCAGGACGTCGGAATCCACGGATTCGAGAAGGCCCTGCCCGCCACCACCGCTCTGCCCTCCGGATGGGCCGCAAAGGAGTACGAGTCCGTATGAAGTTTCTGCTGATGAGCCTCATCACGCACCAACCGGATCCGGTGACCGGGGAGAAGATCGGTACCGCGGCCCGGCTGCAGGAGGTCGTGGAATCCGCAGTGCTCGCCGAACAACTGGGATACGACGGGTTCGCGGTGGGGGAGCGCCACGAACATCCCTTCCTGTCCTCGTCTCCACCCGTGGTGCTCAGCGCCATCGCGGCTCGCACCAGCACGCTCCAGTTGTGGACCGCGGTGACGACGCTGAGCCTGCTCGACCCGGTCCGCGCGTTCGAGGACTACTCGACGCTGGACAACCTGTCGGGCGGCCGGCTGCAGCTCATCATCGGCAAGGGGAACGGCACGGCGCAGGCGGCACTGTTCCACGTCACTCCGGACGACCAGTGGGACCGCAACCGCGAAGGCTACGAACTTTTCCGGCAGTTGTGGGAGAGCGAGGACGTGACGTGGGAGGGCGCCTTCCGGCCGTCACTCGAGCACGCCGTCGCCCTGCCCCGGCCCCTGCAGCCGCGGATCCGGATCTGGCACGGCAGCGCGACCAGTAGGGAATCGGTGGATCTCGCTGCCCGCTACGGTGATCCGATCTTCTCGGCCAACGTCACCTACCCCATCGATTCGTACGCGGAACTCGTCCGGCACTACCGCGAACGGTGGGCCCACTACGGTCACGACCCCGCCGACGCCCTCGTCGGTGCGGGCACCGCCGGGTTCTACGTGACGCCCAACTCGCAGGATGCGCTCGACGTGTGGCGGCCGATCCATGCCGCCCGCCTCGACTTCGCGCGCAGGGCCGGCCTTCCGGTGGTGTTCGAGACCGTCGAGGACTTCGTCGACCGCAGTTCCGCACTGATCGGCAGCCCGCAGCAGGTGATCGACAAGGTGCAGCGCTATCACGAGCAGTTCGGCCACGAGGTGATCCACTTCAGCGCCGACCGCGTCGGCACCGACAAGCAACACCGCGAAAGCCTCGAGCTGTTCCAGGCCGAGGTGGCGCCGGAGCTGCGCGCAACCATTCCGAGCCGCCCTCTCGCGGCGGACACGGTGGAGGGACACGCATGAGCCTAATTCTGGGCATCGAACTCGACGGTGAGGGTGCCCATCCCGACGCGTGGCGGCGAGCCGCTCACGCGCCCGACCGGTTGCTGACCGGGCGCACGGTGGCGGACCGTGTCGCGGCGGCCGAGAACGCCGGTTTCACGTTCGCCTCGTTCGACGACTCGCTGCTGCCTCCCGGCGCCGACGGGGGACCAGCCGGCCGGATCGACGCGGTGAACCGCGCCGCGTTCGTCGCCGCGACCACCAGCACGATCGGCCTGGTCCCGGTGGTCGGCACCACGTACGCCGAGCCGTTCCACACGTCCTCCCGGCTGGCCACGCTGGACTACGCCTCGCGCGGTCGCGGCGGCTGGATCGCATCCCGCGACACCGACCCGCGGGTCGCGAGCGCGCTGGGACGGGCCGAGGCCACCGCACCTGCCGACTTCGCGCGGGAGGAGCGGGACGCGCTCACCGTGGTCCGGGACCTGTGGGACTCCTGGGAGGACGACGCGGTGATCCGCGACTACGCGACCGGACATTTCGTCGACCGCGACCGATTGCACTACATCGACTTCCAGGGCGAGACGTATTCGGTGAAGGGGCCCGCCATCGTGCCGCGGCCGCCGCAGGGACAACTGGTGGTGTTCGGCCGCGAGGGCGACACCGATCCGTCGCTGGTCGACGTGGTGCTGGTGTCCGGACCGTCACTCGAGGACACCGTCGAGGCCGCCGGGCGCGCGAAGGCCGGCGGCGCGACGCTGGTGTTCGCCGAACTCGATGTGGCACTCGGATCGTCCCCGCCTGCCCCGCCCAGCGGACGGCTGTCGTTCACCGGCGATGCCACCGGGCTGGTGGAACTGCTGCGCGCGCTGGACTCGCACGCCGAGGGTGTGCGATTGCATCCCGCCGTCGTCGACGAGGACCTTCCGGTGCTGGCGCGGTACGTCGTCCCAGCCCTTCTGCGCGACGGCATCGCTCATCGTCCCGTTCCCGGTTCGACCCTGCGCAGCACGCTGGGCCTGGACCGTCCCGTCACCCCTTTCCAGGCCGAGCGCCTCGAAGACTCTTCTCGCTGAAAGGTTGTGGAGACCATGACCGACAACTCGTACGCCAGGCCCGGCGCCCAGGTGCACTTCGGTGTCTTCTTCCAGGGCGTCAACCACACGACGATCTGGTCGGATCCGTCGAGCGGATCGCAGATCGACTTCGAGAAGTTCCGGCGGGTGGCACTTACAGCCGAGCGTGGCCTGTTCGATGCCTTCTTCCTCGGTGAGGGCCTCCGACTGCGGGAACAGGAAGGCAGGATTCTCGATCTCGACATCGTCGGCCGCCCGGACGCGATCACCCAACTCTCCGCGCTCGCCGGCATCACCCGGCACATCGGGTTGGTGGCCACCCAGAACACCACCTACAACGAGCCCGCCGACCTCGCCCGGCGGCTGTCCGGGCTGGACCTGCTGTCCGGTGGCCGGGCCGGGTGGAACGCCGTGACCACGGACAACGCCTGGACCGGGGAGAACTTCCGGCGCGGCGGCTTTCTCGACCACGCGGACAGGTACGAGCGGGCCGGACAGTTCCTCGACACCGCCCGCGCGATCTGGGATGCGTGGGCGGACGACGCGGTGGCGACGAGCACCGACGCGCCGTCGTGGGCGACCCCGGACGGGGTGGCGCAGGTAACGCGACGGACTTCGCAGTTCGACGTCACGATCACCCCGACCCTCCCGCGCAGCGCCCAGGGGCATCCCGTCATCTTCCAGGCCGGCGACTCACCGGCGGGCCGCGACTTCGCGGCCACACACGCCGATGTGATCTTCTCGCGGCACGGAACCCATTTCGACGAGGCACTCGCGTTCGCCGACGACATCCGGGCCAGACTGCGCCGTGCCGGGCGCCCCGAGGACGACGTCAAGATTCTTCCGGGCACCCAGATCGTGCTCGCGGAGAACGAGTCCGAGGTCGAGGAGAAGGTCCGCTGGGTCCTCGAAGGCCAGTACACCGGGCAGACGGCGTTGTCTCTGGTGGGGCAGGTGTGGGGCCGCGATCTGTCCGATCGCGACCCGGACGGGCCACTGCCCGAATTCGATCCGGTGCCCGCGCCGATCTCCGTCACCCGCGGGGCTGCGCGCGACGGGAAGGATCCGCTCGCCATCGCGCGGGAATGGCGGGCACTGGCGGAGGCGCAGAACCTGTCGCTGCGGCAGGTCGCGATCGCGACCACCCAGCGATCCGGCTTCGCCGGCACCCCCGGTCGGGTCGCCGACGAACTCACCCGGTGGGTTCGCAGCGGAGCGACGGACGGATTCAATATCTCGCCGTACCTGGTGCCCACCGGACTCGACGACATCGTGGACCTGCTGGTGCCCGAATTGCAGGAGCGCGGTTCGTACCGAACGGAATACGAAGGCTCGACCCTGCGCGAGCACCTCGGTCTCCGGCCCGCCCTGTCGCGGCGGGAACTTCCGCCCCACCAGGCCGTGGGGTGACGGGGTCCGTGTGGCGCGGCGACCGGCGATCTCTTACACTCGGTAACGACCATCCAGAGCGACCGAGAGACCTGGCTCGTTGACGTCGCAGCAACCCCCCGCCCTGCGGGTGCGGGTGCTACCGCCGGGACCGATGGAGGAACGATGTTGACCGAAGGTTTCGTGAGCGCCTGGGGGCGTCTCCACGTCGATCTCTGCCGGCTGTCCACCTCGATCTGTCACCGCTGACCTGACACCCCGCCACCTCGGGGTTCCGGCTCTTCACACCGCATCCGCGTCGGATCCGGTGTCCCTCACCTTCCTGTGCGCGTGAGCGCTGCCGAATCGACGTGGCAGCGCGCACGGCACTTCTTCGAGATCACGGAGTTCTCGGTGCCATCAGTGCTTTTGTCCTCGCCCCACCGCGGTGCCCGCATCGCAGCAGGTATCGGCGCCGCCGCCGCGCTCGCCACGGCGCTCACCGCCTGCGGTGGCGGTTCCAGCAGTTCCTCCGCGGATGCGGGCCCCGCTCAGCCGGGCGGCACTCTCCGCTACGGCCTGTCCCAGGCACCCACGTGCGCCGACCCCGCGCAGTCGGGCACGAATCAGACGATCTACGTGGCTCGTCAGGTGGTGGACTCGCTCACCGACCAGGACCCGGAGACGGGCGCACTGAAACCGTGGCTCGCCGAGAGCTGGGAAACCGACGCCGACGCGTCCTCCTTCACGTTCCACCTGAAGGAGGGGGTGACGTTCAGTGACGGAACACCTTTCACCGCGGAGTCGGTGAAGAAGAATCTCGACGCCATCGTGAACACCCTCACCGGCGCCAAGGCCGCGCTGGGTGCCAGCTACCTCACCGGTTACACCGGTACCACCGTGATCGACCCGCTGACCGCGCAGGTCGACTTCGCCGCACCCAACGCACAGTTCCTGCAGGCGTCGTCGACTCCGCAGCTCGGCATCCTGTCCGATGCGTCCGTCGCGAAGTCCGCCGAAGAACGCTGCACCGGCACCATCTCGGGCACCGGGCCGTTCACGTACGCCGACTACCAGCAGGACAAATCGGTGACCCTCGCCAAGCGCGCCGGATACAAGTGGGGTTCGGACGTCTTCGGCCACGACGGCGAGGCCTACCTCGACACCATCGAGTTCAGTGTTGTGCCCGAATCCGGTGTCCGCACGGGCAGCCTGTCCTCGGGACAGCTGGACGCGATCAGCGACGCGTTGCCGCAGGATGCCCCGCAGATCGAGGGCGCGGGCGGGCAGGTACTCACCACGTCGAACCCCGGGACGCCGTTCGGTTTCCAGCCCAACGTGACTCGCGGACCGCTCGTGGATCCCGTCGTGCGCAGCGCGCTGGTCCCGGCGATCAACCGGCAGGAACTGGTCGACACCGTGCTCGGGCCCAACTTCAAGCCTGCCACCAGCACGCTGGCCAGCCGCACCCCCGGGTACGTGGCGCTGCCGGACGTGACGTATGACCCGGCGAAGGCGAAGTCGATCCTGGATCAGGCGGGCTGGGTTCCCGGTGCCGACGGCATCCGGGAGAAGGGCGGTCAGAAGTTGAGCTTCCCCGTCCTGTTCAGCTCCGTGTTCGCCGGCAACCAGGCCATCCTCGAACTGGTGCAGCAGCAGCTCAAAGCGGTGGGCGTCGATCTGCAACTGAATCTCGTGTCGACCCCGGAGTCCATCGCCCGCCAGAATTCCAAGGACTTCGACGCCACCTACTACAACAGCACCCGCGCCGACGGTGACATCCTTCGCACCCAGTTCGGCGTCGACGGCCGCAACCTGAACAACCGCGGACCGATTCCCGCGCTCGACGACGTGCTCGCAAAGCAACTCGCCACCACCGACACTACCGAGCGGAGCGCACTGGTCGCCGACGCCCAGCAGCAGGTGCTCGACAACGGCCTGTGGATCCCCACAGTGGAGCTGTCGCAGGCGATCGGAGCGGGCCCGAACGTGCAGGACCTGAAGTTCGAGGCCTCGGCCCGGCTCCAGTTCTTCGACACCTGGATCAGCGGACGCTGAGCCATGATTCGCTACCTCGGACTACGGGTTCTGCAGGCGGTAGCCGTCCTGTGGGCGACGTTCACCGTGTCGTTCGCCGTGCTGTTCCTGCTGCCGTCCGACCCGGTGAGCATCGCCGTCGACTCGGCGACCACCGGAACGACGGTCGACGCGGCCGCGGTCGCGGAACTGCAGGCGCGGTACGGCCTCGACCAGCCGGTGTGGGTGCAGTACTGGAATTCGCTGAGCCACGCCGTGCGCGGCGACTTCGGGTACTCGATCGCCACCGGGCAATCGGTGACCGAGGCGATCGGCAACGCGCTGCCCAGCACCCTCGCGCTGGCGTCCGCGGCGCTGGTCCTCGCCGTGGTGTTCGGGACGTCGGTCGCGTTCCTCGCCACCTACACCGGGGTCCGGTGGCTGCGAGACCTGCTGTTCTCGCTGCCGCCCCTCGGTGTCGCGGTGCCGACGTTCTGGGTGGGTCTGATTCTGCTGCAGGTGTTCTCGTTCCGGCTGAAGGTATTTCCGGCGTTCGGTGACCAGGGGATCGCCACACTGGTGCTCCCCGCGGTGACGCTCGCGTTGCCGACCGGCGCGGTGATCGCCCAGGTGCTCGCGGCGAGTCTGCAGACCACGTGGCGGCAACCGTTCATCGAGGCGGCACGGGCGAAGGGCGCGTCCCGCTGGCAGATCCAGACGCGGCACGCGCTGCGGTTGTCGAGCATTCCCGCGTTCACGATCGCCGGAGTGCTCGTGGGCAATCTGCTGGCCGGATCGGTCGTCGTGGAGACGGTGTTCTCGCGGGCCGGTGTCGGGCGGCTCACGCAGACTTCCGTGATGGCGCAGGACATTCCGGTGGTCCAGGGAATCGTGGTGCTGAGCTCCCTCGTATACGTGCTCGTCAATCTCGCGGTCGATCTGCTCTACCCGCTGATCGACCCCAGGATCGTCGAGGGCAGGCGAAGCCGTAACACCAGCAAGGACCCAGCGGATCTGGAGGAGAAGGTTCATGTCTGACATCCTCACCAGGGAACTGATCGACGAGGCCGAGGGTTTCGACGCCGCGCCGAACGAACCGCGGCCCTCGATCACGCCCCGGCCGCACCGCCGCGGACACGGCGTGCCGGAGTGGCTGCGCCGCAATCTCGTACCGGTGGCCTCGGCGGCCGTGCTCCTCCTCGCCGTCGGATTCGCGGTGGCGCCGTCGGTGTTCGCGAGCGGGGACCCACTGGTCGGGATCCCCGCCCAGAAGCTGCAGGCGCCCAGCGCCGCACACTGGTTCGGGACCGACAACATCGGACGCGACGTGTACACCCGCGTCGTCCACGGGGCCGGACTGTCGCTGACCGCGACGCTGCTGGCCGTGGGCATCGCACTGGTCGTGGGTTCGCTGATCGGTCTGCTGTCGGGTGCGGTCGGAGGTGCGCTGGACGCCGGCCTGATGCGGATCGTCGACGTCCTCCTGTCGATACCCGCGCTGCTGCTGTCGCTCGCGCTGGTGACCGCACTGGGGTTCGGCACGGTCAACGTGGCGATCGCCGTGGGAGTGTCGCTGATCGCGAACTTCGCCCGGGTGATGCGGTCGGAGGTGCTGCGCGTCCGCCGGTCGCTGTACGTCGAGGCGGCGTTCGCGTCGGGTGTCCGCTGGCACACGGTGCTGCGTCGTCACGTGCTGCGGAACTCGTACGCACCCGTCGTCGCCCTGGCGGCGGTCGAATTCGGCATGGCGGTGCTCGCCGTGTCGTCGCTGAGCTTCCTCGGGTTCGGCGCGGTGCCGCCCACCCCGGAATGGGGCTCGCTGATCTCGGAGGGCCGGAACTACCTCGCCACCGCGTGGTGGATGACGACCCTACCCGGGCTGGTGATCGTGGCCGTCGTGCTGTCGGCGCACCGCCTCGGGCATGCACTCGAACGGAGGGAAGTGCGATGAGCGCGAACGACACCCCGCTGCTGCAGGTCTCCGGATTGCGGGTGGCGTACGGGAGCCTCAGCGATCCCGTCGTGGCCGTGAAGGGCGTCGACCTGACCGTCGGGCGAGGAGAGGTGGTGGCCGTGGTCGGCGAGTCCGGCTCCGGAAAATCCACCACGGCGCACGCGATCCTCGGACTGCTCGCCGGGAGCGGACGCGCCGTGGGCGGCACCGTCACGTTCGACGGGGAACGCCTCGACACCAAATCGGAGCGCGCGCTGGGCCGGATCCGCGGCGCCCGGATCGGCCTCGTTCCCCAGGACCCGACGACGTCGCTCAACCCCGTCCAGCGGGTCGGTGGGCAGGTGGCGGAGGTCCTGCGGATCCACGGCCTCGCCGACCGGCGGACCGCCCAACTCGAGGCGGTGCGCATCCTCGCCGAGGCCGGGATCGACAACCCCGAAGTGCGGGCGCGGCAGTACCCGCAGGACCTGTCGGGCGGGCAACGGCAACGTGTCCTGATCGGGATCGCGCTGGCGTGCAGTCCGGAACTCGTGATCGCCGACGAACCGACCAGTGCTCTCGACGTCACCGTCCAGCGCCGGATTCTGGATCATCTCGACGCGCGGATCGCCGAAACCGGCACCGCGGTCCTGCTGATCACGCACGACCTGGGTGTTGCCGCCGACCGGGCCGACCGGATCGTGGTGATGAGCCAGGGCGAGGTGGTCGAGTCGGGACCTGCCCGCGAGATCCTCGAGAACCCGCAGCACGAATACACCCGCACCCTGCTGGCCGCCGCACCCAGTCTCTCGGTGGAGCGGGGACGTGACCGCGACGAGGATGCCGCGGGAGTCGTCCCCGACGCCCTGCTGCGCGTGTCCGGCGTGTCCCGGACGTTCCGGATCGATCGGCGCACGGCCATCGACGCCGTCCAGGACGTCTCGTTCGAGGTCCCGCGCGGACGCACGCTGTCGCTGGTCGGAGAGTCCGGGTCGGGGAAGTCCACGGTGGCGCGGATCGCCATCCGGCTCGAGGCTCCCACCGGGGGACGCGTCGAGTTCGACGGCCGGGATGTCACCACCCTGCGCGGCGGAGCCCTGCGTGCCCTGCGCCGGCGCGTGCAGATCGTGTACCAGAACCCGTACGCCTCCCTCGACCCGAAACTGGCCGTCGCCGACATCGTGGCGGAACCGCTCGGTGCGTTCGGTGTCGGAACCAGGACGGAACGCGCGGCGCGGGTAGCCGAACTGCTCGAGCAGGTGGCGTTACCCCGCACCTTCCTGGACCGCAGGCCCGCCGAACTGTCCGGCGGGCAACGTCAGCGGGTCGCCATCGCACGCGCACTGGCCCTGCACCCCGAACTCGTGGTGCTCGACGAACCGGTGTCGGCCCTCGACGTCTCGGTGCAGTCGCAGATCCTCGGACTGCTCGAGGACCTGCAGCAGGAACTCGGCCTGAGCTATCTGTTCATCTCGCACGACCTCGCCGTGGTCCGGCAGATCAGCGACACGGTCGCCGTGATGCGTTCCGGTCGGATCGTCGAATTCGGAACCGCAGCACAAATTTTCGACAATCCCCGCCACGACTACACCCGGCAGCTGCTCGACGCGATCCCGGGACGATCCGTCGTACGTCCACGCTCCGCACAGCCGAAGGAATCGATTCATGCCTGAGCCACGCTTCCCACTCGTCGCCGTCGATCTGTACGGCACGGGAATTCATCCGCAGTCCTGGCGTCGCCCGGACTCGCGCGCCGAGGATCTCTTCACCGCCGGTTACTGGACCGGACTGCTCGGACAGGCCGACGCGGCCGGAGTGGACCTCGCGTTTCTCGGTGATTCCTTCGCGATCGCCACGACGGGGCACGCCGATCAACGCGGGCACCTGGATGCCGTGGCGATCGCGGCACGCGCCGTCGCCGCCACCGAGCGCATCGGCCTGGTGCCCACGGTGACCGTCACCCACACCGAACCGTTCCACGTCTCCAAGGCGATCGCGAGCCTCGACCACGCGTCGCTCGGCCGCGCGGGGTGGCAGGTGGACGTGTCGGCCGGACAGGCCCAGGCGAATCTGTTCGGGCGCAAGGATGCCCAGGATGCCGAGAGTCTGTGGGCGGAAGCCGCCGACGCGATCGAGGTCGTGAGCCTGCTGTGGGACAGCTGGGAGGGCGACGCCGAAATCCGCGACGCGGCCACCGGCCGCTTCATCGACCGGGACAAGCTGCACTACATCGATTTCGAGGGAACCCACTTCACGGTGAAGGGTCCCTCGATCACGCCCCGGTCGCCGCAGGGGCAGTCCCTCGTCGTGATCGGTGCCCGCGACGAGCACTCCACCCGGATCGCCGCCGCGCGCGCCGACGTGATCCGCATCGGCGCACCCACCGTGGACGTCGCACGTCAGCGGGCAGCGCAGGTGCGCACGGCTGCCGAGGAGACGGGCCGTGACCCCGACTCTATCCGCATCCTTCTCGACGTCGAGGTGGTGATCGCCGAGTCCGCCCACGCCGCCGAACACGACCTCGCGCAGCTGGAGAACTGGTCCGGCAGCCGGTACGAGCCGGAGTCGGTCCTCTACCGCGGCGACGCGCCGGGACTGGCCCGGCTGATCACCGACGTGACGGCCGCGGACGTCGACGGCGTCACGCTCCGCCCGCTCGCGCTGCCGTCCGGACTGGACGCGATCACCGAGCACGTCCTGCCCCTGCTGCGGTCCGGCGACCCGGGTCCGGGCAGCGGACTACTCCGGGAACGACTCGGCCTCGGCCGTCCCGCCAACCACTTCGCCGGACAGGACTGACGTCATGAGCAACCAGCGCAAGCAGATTCACCTCGCCGCGCACTTTCCCGGAGTCAACAACACCACCGTGTGGAGCGACCCCGCCTCGAAGAGCCAGATCGACTTCGACTCGTTCGTGCACCTCGCCGAGACCGCCGAACGCGGATTGTTCGACTTCTTCTTCCTCGCCGAGGGCCTGCGCCTGCGTGAGCACCGGGGCCGCATCCACGATCTCGATGTCGTCGGCCGCCCCGACACGCTGACGGTGCTCGGCGCGCTCGCCGGAGTGACCACACACCTGGGCCTCGCCGGGACCATCAACACGACGTTCAACGAACCGTACGAGCTGGCACGGCAATTCGCCTCGCTCGATCATCTGACGGACGGCCGGGCCGCCTGGAACATGGTGACGTCCTCGGACGCGTTCACGGGGGAGAACTTCCGGCGCGGCGGCTACCTCGACCGCGCCGATCGATATGTCCGCGCCGGCGAACTGATCGACGGCGCCCGCAAGCTCTGGGACAGCTGGGATCCGGCTGCACTGCAGATCGACCGCGCACGGGGGGTGTTCGCCGCGGATGCGTCGATCCGCGAAGTCGCCCATTCCGGATCGCAATTCGACATCCGGGGACGATTCACGATTCCCCGGAGCCCGCAGGGGCATCCGGTCCTGCTGCAAGCCGGCGATTCCGACGAGGGCCGCGAATTCGGTGCGGCGCAGGCGGACGCGATCTTCACCATCCACGGATCCCTCGAGGACGGCCAGAAGTTCTACGCGGACGTCAAGGGCAGACTCGCGAAGTACGGACGCGGCCACGACGATCTCAAGGTGCTGCCCGCCGCGACCTTCGTGCTGGGGGACTCCGCGGCAGACGCGGCCGAACGCGCCGACCACATCCGGCACCAGCAGGTGGGCCCCCAGACCGCGATCGCGTTCCTCGAACAGGTCTGGGGACGGGACCTTTCCGCGTACGACCCGGACGGCCCGCTGCCGGACGTCGAACCGGCCGAGGACTCCAATATCACCCGCGGCCGGGTCCGGCACGCGAAGGATCCGCGTGAGATCGCCGACCAGTGGCGGGCCAAGGCGGAGGCCGAGAAACTCAGCATCCGCGAACTGATCATCGCCGTCACCACCCGCCAGCAGTTCGTCGGCACCGCCGCCCAGGTGGCCGAGGAGATCGACCGCTACGTGCAGGCGGACGCGTGCGACGGCTTCATCCTGGTACCGCACCTCACTCCGGCCGGGCTCGACGAGTTCGTCGAGAAGGTGGTCCCGGAGTTGCAGAACCGCGGCAGTTTCCGCTCCGAGTACTCAGGGACGACCCTGCGCAGTCATCTCGGACTGCGCCATCCGCATCACCAGACAGAAGGAGTTCGGGCATCATGACCGCAGTCACGGCAGGCGCGACATTCGAGCAGGACTGGCAGGACTGGCATTCGGCGCGGGAGGAGTCTTTCCGCGACCCGCTGGGATGGCTGAGTCTCACGGCGTTGCACTGGCTCGTCGAGACTGACACCACGTTCCCCGACCTGCCCGGGAAGTGGCGGGCCGACGCGGACGGGGTGGTGATCACGGCGACCGCCGACGCCGGTCTCGAGATCGACGGCGACGCGGTCGACGGCACGGCGACCCTCGCACCTCTGGAGGGTGCACCCGGTTTGCTCGTGCGGCACGGGAGCCGCAACATCGAGGTGATCCGGAGGACCGGTGACGTCGCACTGCGGATCCACGATCCCGAGGCAGGCACCCTCGCCGCGTTCACCGGCATCCCGACGTTCCTGCCCGCGCGGCAGTGGGCCGTGCCGGCAACGTTCACCCCGTTCCCGCAGTCCCGCGTCGTGACGACGGGTGCGGTCGTCGAGGGACTCGAGCACCACCACACAGCGCTGGGCTCACTCGCATTCGAGTACGACGGCGCCGCACACGAACTCATCGCGTTCGCAGGCAAGAACGGTGGCCTGCACGTACTGTTCACCGACGCCACCAGCGGCGTCAGCACGTACCCCGCGGCGCGGTCCCTGGCCGTGGACGCCCCCGCCGCCGACGGCCGGGTGATCCTCGATTTCAACCGGGCGGCCAACCTGCCGTGCGCGTTCACCGACTACGCCACCTGCCCGGTCGCGCCCGCCGAGAACCGGTTGACGCTCGCGGTCGAGGCCGGCGAGAAGAACCCGCGGTAGGCATGGCCGAGAAGCAGGTCGTGCTCGGGGCGGCGGCGCCCGCGGGCCGGACGGACTTCGCCGTCCTCGCGGATGCCGCCCGCACCGCGGAGCGGGGGAGATTCGACTTCGTCCTCGCCGACAGCGTCACCGCGGCGAACGCGCTCGCCGGGTTCACCGACACGGTGGGGCTCGCGGTGACGCTGGACACGACCTCCGCCGAACCGTACGACGTGGCCCGCCAGCTGGCCTCACTCGATCACCTGTCCGGTGGCAGGGCGGCATGGAACGTCGTGACGGCCGCGGACGAGCGGGCGGCGGAGTTCGTCGACACCGCCCGCACCCTGTGGGATTCCTGGGCCGAGGGCGTCGTGACCGTCGACCGCGGCGCGGGAAGATTCGTCTCGGATCCCACCGCCGGCGCGTTTTATCACCGGGGCAGGCACTTCGGCATCGGCGGACGGTTCACCGTGCCACGCAGCCCGCAGGCGCAGCCGGTGGTGATCGTCTCGGGTGAGCGCCCGGCCGACCGGGATCTCGCCGCCCGCCACGGCGACGTCATCATCGCTCCGCTCGCCACGTTCGAGGACGCCCGCGCGTTCCACGCCGACCTCGAGCGCCGGACGGTCGATGCCGGCCGGCCCGCCGGCGCGGTGAAGGTCCTCGCCGCCGTGACGATGCAGATTCTCCTCGACACGACGGCCGGTATTGCCGGGTCCGTCGCGGACCGGATCGTCCGGTGGGTCCACGGGGAGGCGGTGGACGGGTTCGTCCTCTCCTCCCACATCACCCCGGCCGGGCTCGACGAGTTCGTCGACACGGTGGTGCCGCTGCTCCAGGAACGTGGCGTTCTGCGCACCGACTACACCGCCCCCACGCTGCGGCAGCACCTCGGACTCGGTGCACCCCGCAGCCACCGCGCTGTCCATCCCCGCTCTCTCCAGAAGGTGCCCTCATGACCACTCCGCTGTCCGTCCTCGATCTGTCGCCCGTCAGTGAAGGCGCCACCGCGCGCACGGCGCTGCGGAACACCGTCGACCTCGCCCAGCACGCCGAATCGTGGGGATACAAGCGGTACTGGGTTGCCGAGCACCACTTCGTGGGCGTCGCCAGCTCCTCACCGGCCGTGCTCGTCGGGATCCTGGCCGCGGCGACGAGCAGGCTCCGGATCGGCGCCGCCGCGGTGCAGCTGGGGCACACCACCGCTGCGGCCGTGGTCGAGGCGTTCGGCACCGTCGACGCGCTGTACCCGGGTCGCCTGGACCTCGGGCTCGGACTGTCGGGCCAGCGGCGGGCCGAGGCGTTGAAAGCGGTTGCGGAACGCAACAACCAGCCGGCCCCGCCCCGCCGGGAGACCGAGATCCGGGACGGTGTCGTGATCCCGGCGCCGTTCGATCCGTCCGGTCTCCTGCTGTCTCCGCGGCTCACCGCGGCGCAGTCGGTCCTGCAGCAGCCGGGTGCGCTGTCACCCGCGTTCGACGGGCAGGTCGACGACATCCTGGCCCTGCTCGGCGGCACCTACCGCACTCCGGACGGGATCGAACTCCACGCGAGCCCCGGGGAGGGCGCGGACGTCGAGGTGTGGGTGTTCGGCAGCAGTGCAGGGCCGAGCGCCGAACTGGCCGGCCGGTTGGGGCTGCCCTTCGGTGCGAACTACCACGTCAGCCCGTCGACGACGATCGAAGCGGTCGAGGCCTACCGTGCCGCGTTCCGCCCGTCGGCGACGCTGCAGAGGCCGTACGTCGTCGTCTCCGCCGACACCGTCGTGGCGGAGGACGATGCGACCGCGCAGGAACTGGCGTCGACGTTCGGGCACTGGACGCACAGCATCCGCAGCGGGCACGGTGCGATCCCGTACCCCGACCCGGCGCACACCGCGCCGCTCGGGGAGGCGGAACGCGCCGCGGTGGAGGATCGGCTGATCACCCAGTTCGTGGGGGCGCCCTCCACGGTCGCGCACCGACTCGACAGCCTGCGAACGCTCACCGACGCCGACGAACTGGTGATCACCAGCGTCACACGTCGACGGAACTCGGCCCCGACGACGACTACTTCACCCTGGGATTGGTGAGTTCGTTGCGGGCCCTGGAGATCGTCACGTACATCGAAGGCTCCCACGACGTCGTGGTCGAGGTGGAAGATCTCGACCTCGACAACTTCCGCACCGCAGCCCGGGTTGCGGGGTTCATTCGGAGAAAGCGGGGCGAGCAGCTTCGTGCGACGGACGGGGTGTCGCCGTGATCGGGATCGACACGCTCGTCGCCTCCGCCGAGACCGACGCCGGCAATTGGGACGAGACCGGACTGCCGGTCGACGTCATCGGGGCTGCCGCGCGGGCCGGTGTCCTCGGCCTCGACCGGACGAAGGACTGCCGTGGGCTCGGCCTGACCGCCTCCGAACTCGGCTCGGTCGCAGAGAGACTCGGGGCGGTCTGCACGTCGCTGCGGTCTCTGCTGACCGTGCAGGGGATGGTCAATGTCGCGGTCGACCGGTGGGGCACCGCGGAACAGCGGGCCCAGTGGCTGCCGGCCCTGACCACCGGCGAGCTCCTCGCCGGGTTCGCCGCCACCGAAACCGGTGCCGGCAGCGACCTCTCCTCTGTGAGTACCGGTTTCGAGCCGCACGGGTCCGACCACCGGATGTCGGGCCGGAAGCTGTGGGTCACGTTCGGTGAGGTAGCGGACGTGCTGCTCGTCCTCGGCCGATCGCCGGCGGGGTTGACGACCGCGCTCGTCGAAACCGATGCGCCGGGAGTCTCCGTCGAGCCGATCCACGGACAGCTGGGGATGCGCGGCGCCAGGGTCGCGCACATCGCGTTCGACGACGTGGCTGTCCCCGCGGACCACCTGATCGCACCGCCGGGTTTCGGACTGTCCCACGTGGTGGGCACGGCACTGGACCACGGCCGGTACACCATCGCGTGGGGGTGCGCCGGGATGACGCGAGCATGCCTCGCCGACGCCGTCGCGCACGCGTCCACCCGGGTGCAGGGCAGCGCCGTGTTGTCCGAGCACGACTCGGTTCGCGCGATCCTCGGTCGTAGCTGGGTGGATGCCGCCGGCGCCCGCGCCCTGTGCGAACGCGCCGCCGAACAACGCGACGCGCGTGAGCCGAGCGCACTGTTCGCCACGATCGCCGCGAAGTACGCCGCCGCCCGGGTCGCCGGGTCGGTGAGCCGGCAGGCGGTTCAGGTGCTCGGAGCCGCCGGGTGTGCCCCCGGCAGCCGGGTGGGTCGCTTCTTCCGGGACGCCAAGGTCATGGAGATCATCGAGGGCGCGACGGAGGTCGCGGAACTCCAGATCGGTGACTACGTGCTCGGGGGAGGTGCGCGATGACGGCCGACCGACCGGTCACGATCGAATCGGTCGCACTCTGGTTCCCGGACGACGAGGTGACCGTGGCGGGTCTGCCGGAACTCGACGAACTGCCGATCGCGCAGCGCGAGCACGCACTGTCGCTGGGAATCGACACGGTGCGGATCGGAATCGGTCTCGCCGAGGCGGATCTGGCCCACGCGGCGGCGGAGGAGGCGCTGGCGAAGTCGGGTCTCGAGGCGACGCAACTCGACGCGCTGCTCCTCGTCCAGGGCCGGGTTCCGCAGTATCTGCTCGCGTCCGAGTCCACCCGGTTGCAACACCGGCTCGGTGCGAGCCAGGCGTTCACCACCGGGGTGGGGGATCTGGGGTGTGTGTCCGTGTCGGCGGCGTTCACGCTCGCATCGGCGCTGCTCCGTGGCGACCCCCGGTGCCGGAACGTGCTCGTTGTGGCGGCGGCGAAGACGCCGACCCGGTCGCGGTACCGGTCGCCGATGACGTTGCTGGGCGACGGCGCCGCGGCGCTGCTGCTGACGACGTCGGGGACCGGCAGGTACGAACTCGTCGACCAGATGATCCGCAGCGACGGGAAGTACGCCGACCTCTTCCGCATCGACTACCGCGACGTGCGCGAGACCGAGTGGGTCGAGGTATGCGCCGACGAGCCGACGTACTCGTTTCGCCTCGCTGTCGAGAGCCGGAAGCGGTTCACGGAGATCAACGCCGAACTGCTGGCGCGGAACGGACTGCAGCAGGACGCGATCGGCGTCTTTCTCATGCAGAACCTGTCGGTCGGTGCGTTCGCGTTCTGGCAGGAGGCGCTCGACGTCACCATCGATCCCGTGTGCGGCGACAACCTCGCGCGGTTCGGCCACCTCGGATCCGTGGACGTCGCGGCGAACCTGGAGCGCGTGGCGCCGTCCCAGATGCCCGGCGACTACTGCGTGATCATGAACAGCAGCCCGGTCGCGGCGTGGAGCAGCGCATTGCTCCGACGGCTGCCGGACACGCCGCGGGACGGGGCGTGATCGCGGTGGAGCAGACGGTCAAGTGCATGGTCTGGGATCTGGACGACACCCTGTGGGACGGTGTCGTCCTCGAACAGGATGTCCCGGTCCCGAACGCGGACGCCCTGCGGGCACTGGACGTGCTCGACCGCCGGGGGATCCTGCACGCGGTGGCGAGCCGCGGGGAGTTCGAACCTGCCGCCGCGCATCTGCGCCTGCACGGCCTCGAGGAACTGTTCTGCGCGATCGACGTCGGCTGGGGGCCGAAGTCGGAGGCCGTGCGCCGCATCTCGGAGATGTTGAACGTCGGCCTCGACACCATCGCCTTCGTCGACAACGATCCCGTCGAGCGTGCCGAGGTGTCCGAGGCGCTGCCCCCCGTGCGTTGTTACCGGGCCGAGCAGATCGCGTCGTTCCCGGACCTTCCCGAGCTGACGCCGCCCGCCGTCACGGAGGAGGCACGGCAGCGCAGGTCGCTGTATCACGCCGAGCGGGTCCGGCAGGCGAGCGAACAGGTCTTTCCGGGCTCGAACTCCGAGTTCCTGGCCTCCCTCGACCTGGTCATGACGGTCCGCGGAGCAACCGAGGACGACCTCGACCGTGCCCACGAACTGACCGTCCGTTCGCACCAACTCAACACGACAGGACGAACTTTCGGTATCGACGAACTGCGCCGCCTGTGTGCGTCGGACGACCACGAGGTGCTCGTCGCGTCCCTCGGCGACCGATTCGGCGGATACGGCACGATCGGGCTCGCGGTGTCGGAGATACGCGGCGAGAACTCCGTCCTGCAATTACTGCTGATGTCGTGCCGGGTGATGTCCCGTGGCGTGGGCACGGCGCTGATCCGGCACGTCGTCGACCGGGCGCGTGCCCACGGCAGACGGGCCCTCGCCGAGTTCGTGCCCACCGATGTCAACCGGGTCATGCTGGTGACCCTGCGTTTCGCGGGCTTCGAGGTGCTCGACTCGCACGCCGAGCGGACGATGCTGGTGTTCGACGATTCCCGAGGGGCGACGGCCGGCGCCGGTCACGTCCGGGTTCTCGGAGAGGATGCGCTCCCATGACGGACGTGGTCGCGCGAGGCGGAGTGACGGCCGAGATCCTTCGTCAGTGCCTGCGGGTTCCCGACCGGATCGCGATCGTGGTGGGCGATCGGTCGCTGACGTACCGCGAACTCGATTCGGCGAGTGCGGCACTGGCGCGGCAACTCCGCGCCGAGGGGGTGCTGCCCGGTCAGGTGGTGCTGGTCCATCAGCGGCAGAGTGCCGACACGGTGGTGGCGATGGTCGCCGCGCTGCGGGTGGGCGCGGCGTGGTGTGTGATCGAGCCCGGACATCCGGCGGCTCAGGTTCGTACCCTCCTCGGCGACATCGACTGCGGTGCGATCGTCTTCGGATCCGGGGATCCGCAGACGGCGGCCGAATCGGTTCGGACGCTGGCCCGCAGTGCGGGCGAACACGTTCCGGTGCTGCACGACCGGGACGCCGGCCACCCACCCGACATCGAACCGTCCGCCGATCTCCCCGAGGACGTGCCTGCCGCCACCCCCGCGTACGTGATCACCACGTCCGGGTCGACCGGCATCCCCAAGGCCGTCGTCGCGAGCCGGGCCAACCTCGCGAGCATGGTCGACGGCCGCAATTACGACTACGACGACGACGACCTGGTCACGTTCTCCGCGTTCCGGCTCACGTGGGACGGATCCCTGCTGAAGACCCTGTGGGCGCTGTGCACCGGCGGCACCAGTGTGCTCCCGGACGCGCACGAATTGATGGACGCCGACGCCGTGGCCGCACTCGCACGGAAGTGGCGGACCACCCACCTGGTCGCGACCCCCTCCTTCTACCGGCTGCTGCTGCCGCACCTCGCCCCGCTGCGCGGGCGTCTGCGGTTGGTGACCCTTGCGGGCGAAGCGCTTCCGGGCACACTCGTCGAACAGCACCGCGCGGTGCTACCCGGGGTCCCCCTGAGCAACGAGTACGGTCCGACCGAGACGACCGTCAGCTGCCTGGCTCACCCGGTGCGCGACGTGCCCGCCTCGATCGCCCCGATCGGCCGACCGCTCGGGGCGAGCACCGCCTACGTCCTCGACGCGAAACTGGGGGTGGTGCCCGACGGGACGGTGGGTGACCTGTACGTCGGGGGGCCCCAGATCTCCGAGGGGTACGCGTCCCGGCCGTCCGCCACGTCCGCCCGCTTCGTCGCCGACCCGTTCGCGGCACGATGGGGTGCCCGGATGTACCACACGGGTGACCTGGCCCGCGTGGATCCGCACGGCGACATCGAATTCTGTGGACGGTGCGACGGACAGGTGAAGGTGCGCGGAGCCCGGGTGGAGAGGCACGCGGTGGAGGCCGCTCTGGAGAGCCACCCCGCGGTGCACCAGGCCGTGGTCCTCGCGACCGCCAACGACTACGGGGAGGCGGCACTGACCGCGTTCTGGGTACCCGCGGCCGCGGCGACCCTGCTGCCCACACCGCGCGACCTGATCGCCCATTGCGCCGAACGCCTCGTCGCGCAGGCGGTACCCGACCGGTTTCTCGCTTTGGGTGCGCTGCCGCTGGCACCGAGCAGCAAGGTTGACGAGGCAGCGTTGCGCCGGATGCTGCTTCCGGGCGGAGGTGGTGACGGTGAGTGACGAGCGCTCCGGCGCCACCGACCGCGCCGCCACCGAGCACGAGGAACTGCCGTTCCCGCTGTCGTCCGCGCAGTACGAGGCGTGGCTGGCCCAGCAGTTGGCCCCCGACGTGCCGCTGTGCATCGCCCAGTACGTCGAGGTGCACGGCGACCTGGACGTCGACCTCCTGCGTGAGGCCACCGTGGCCACTGCGGACGAATTCGGCTCGCCGTTCCTGCGGTTGATCGACCGGGAGGGTCAGCCGTTCCAGTTGGTCGACCCGACCACGGACCGGTCGATCGGACTGGTCGACTTCCGCGGGGACGCCGAACCGGTGGCCGCGGCCCGGCGGTGGATGCACGCCGACTGCGAGACGCCACTGGATCTCACTCGCGACCGCCTCGTCGAGTCCTCGATTCTACGTGTCGGTGACGAACACTACCTGTGGTACAGCAAGATTCACCACGTTGCCCTGGACGGCTACGGTGCGATGACGATGCTCAACCGCATCGCGGCCCGGTACACCGCGGCGGTCCTCGGCCGGGACCTGCCGGCGAACGAGGCGGTAGACCCCCGACACCTGTACGACGTCGATCAGCAATACCGGTCGTCGAGTCGCTTCGCGGCGGACCGGCAGTTCTGGGCCGACCGGATCGACGGTCTCGGGCCCGGATCGAGCCTCGCGCGGAGAACGGGTCCCGCGGTCGCCACGAGCACCGACGCCGCCGCACCGATCCCGGACGCGGCGGAGCGTGCGCTCGGCGACGCCGGCACCCACGGGACGGCGGAGATCGTCGCCGCGTTCGCCTGCTACCTGTCGAGGATGACCGGGCGCCGGGATGTGCTCGTGAAGATCCCGGTGTCGGCGAGGACCACTGCGACCCTGCGTCGGTCCGGGGGCATGGTGGCGGGCGTCGTGCCGCTTCCCGTGCAGATCCGGCCCGAGGACACGGTGGGGGAGTTGGTCGAGCGGGTGCAACTCGACCTGTTGGGTGCGCTGCGACATCAGCGTCTCGGGCTCGGCGACATCCGGCGCGACGCGGGGGCCGCTGCGGCGGAGTCGCTGTCGGGACCGATGGTCAACGTGATGCTCTTCCATCAGGAACTCGCCCTGGGTCCGCTCGTCGGCGAGTACCACATCGTGACGTCCGGACCGGTCGAGGACCTGCTCGTCAACGTGTACCAGAGCGGCGCCCAGGTCCGGACCTTCGTCCATTTCCTGGCCAACCCCAACCGGTACGACGCCGACGAGGTCGGCGCACATCATCGGCGGTTCGTGGAACTGCTCGGCGACTTCCTCGCGGCCGACGCGGGCACCGCGGTCGGTGCCGTCCACGAGGAGACGGCCCGGCTCGACTTCTGGACGCGCACACTCGCCGGCGCGCCCCCGGTGCTGGACCTGCCCACCGACCGGCCGCGTCCGGCCCGGCCGTCCAGCCGCAGCGCCTTCGTCGACGCCCTGCTCGACCCGGAACTGCGCCGCACCCTGGGAGCATTCGCGGCCGCGCACCGCACGGACGTCCCCACCGTGACGCACGCTCTGCTCGCCCTGGTGCTGTCTCGGTCGGCCCGAACGGACGACATCGTCCTCGGGACGAGGACGGACGTGGACGTCGTGGTGCTGCGGAGCCGCATCCGCGCCGCCGACCGAATTACCGAGTTCGTCGACGCGGTGCGCGACGCCGACGCAGAGGCGTTCGCCCACCGCGGCGCACCTGTCGAGCAGATCGTGGATGCGCTGGACCCGCCACGGTCGGCGTCCCACGCGCCGCTCTTCCAGGTGCTGCTCGAATTCTCGGACCGGCCCCACGAACTCGGCGACCTCGACCTGCAGGTGACGGTGTCGGCGGAGTCGGTCCGATTCACCTATGCTACAGACCTGTTCGACGCCGACACCGTGCAGGCGATCGCTCGCCGCTTCGTGCGCGCCGCCGACACCGCCGCCGCGGACCCGTCCGTCGTGATCGGGGACATCGACCTGGTCGAGCCGGCCGAACACGCCCTGCTGCGGGAATGGTCGACCCGGCCCGTGGACCCCGCCGGGGACACGACGCTCGGCGCACTGTTCGCGGCCCGGGCGGCGCGGACTCCCGGCGCCACCGCCGTCGTGTCGGGTGGCGAGCGGCTGAGCTACGGGGAACTCGATGCCCGGTCGAACCGTCTTGCACGTCAACTCCTCTCGCGGGGCGTTGGTCCGGAGTCGACGGTCGCGGTCGCGCTGCCGCGATCGGCGGAGATGGTCGTCGCGCTCGTCGCCGTCGTCAAGGCCGGGGCGGCGTATCTCCCGATCGACGCCGATCATCCCGGTGAGCGCTCTGCCCTGGTGCTCGACGACGCCCGCCCGGTGTGCGTCCTGGCCACCGGGGACACCGCGCCGTCGCTGCCGACGTCGGACGTTCCCGTCCTGCTGCTCGATTCGGTGACCGACGATCTCGGCAACCTCCCCGCGACGCCGCTGACCGACGCGGACCGGGCGCCGATCGATCCGGACTCACTGGCGTACGTCGTCTACACGTCGGGGTCGACGGGACGGCCGAAGGGCGTCGCGGTGTCGCACCGCAACGTGGTCGCGCTGTTCACCAGCACCCGGGACCTGTTCCGGTTCCGGGGCACCGACGTGTGGACGATGTTCCACTCCCCGGCGTTCGACTTCTCCGTCTGGGAACTGTGGGGCGCGCTGCTGCACGGCGGGACCCTCGTCGTCGTCGACGTCGACACCACCCGGTCGCCCGTCGCGTTCCTCGAACTGCTGCGCCGCGAACAGGTGACCGTGCTGAGCCAGACTCCGACCGCGTTCTCCCAGCTGATCGACGCCACCTCCACCGACGACGGTGCCGACGCCCTGCCGCTGCGCTACGTCGTGCTCGGCGGCGAGGCGCTCGACCTCGGGCAGCTCGAACGCTGGTACTCCCGGCACGACGAGGACGCGCCCGTGCTCGTGAACATGTACGGAATCACCGAGACGACGGTGCACGTGAGCCACCTGCGGCTCGACCGCGGACTCGCGGCCGCCGCCTGGACGAGCGTGATCGGGTGGGCGATCCCCGGGCTGCACGTGTCGGTGCGGGACCCGCGCCTGCATCCGGTGCCGGTCGGTGTGGCGGGCGAACTGTACGTGGCGGGAACACAAGTGGCGCGTGGCTACCTCGGCCGCGCCGGGCTCACGGCAGCACGCTTCGTCGCGGACGAGGCCGGAAGCCGGATGTATCGGACCGGCGACATCGTGCGGTGGCGGCGAGACGGCAGCCTCGAATACCTCGGGCGTGAAGACTTCCAGGTCGAGATCCGGGGATTCCGGGTGGAACTCGGCGAGGTGGAGTGGGTGCTGGGCCGGTGCGACGGGATCGCGCAGGTGGTCGTGACGATGCGCGACGATCCCGTGACCGGTCCGGCACTGGCCGCGTACGTCGTGCCCGACGCGGGTGCGATCGCCCCGGCGGACCGGGTTCTGGAGTACGCGCGAACCGCGCTGCCGTCGTACATGATTCCGAACTCGCTGACCGTCCTCGACCGGCTGCCGCTCACCGTCAACGGGAAGCTGGACCGCGCGGCACTCCCGGCGCCGGTGCCCGACTCCCGTGCCGCATTCGCGGCCCCGGGCACCGCCGTCGAGGAGTCGCTCACGGTCATCTTCGCCGCGCTGCTCGGCGTGCCCGCCGTCGGTGTCGACGACGACTTCTTCGCGCTCGGGGGCAACTCGCTGATCGCGGCGAAAGTCGTGGCGCGGATCCACCAGGCGCTCGGCGCGGCTGTGGGCGTGCGCGACGTCTTCGAGGCGCGGACGGTGCGGTCGCTGGCGACCCGGGTGGGCCGGGCGGATGCGACGGGCCGGCCGCCGCTGGTGGCGACCGACCGCTCCACGCCGGCGCCGGTGTCTCTCGCGCAGACGCGGATGTGGTTCCTCGACCAGTTCGACACGACGTCACCCGCCTACAACATCGCGGCGGCGTTCCGGCTGCACGGCTCCCTCGACGTCGCGGCGCTGCACGCCGCGTTGACGGACGTGGTGGACCGGCACGAGGCGCTGCGGACGGTCTTCCCGATGCGGGAGAACACGCCCGTGCAGTCGGTGATCCCGGCGGTGGACGCGATGCCCGCCCTCCACGCGGTGGCGGTGGCGGGGGAGCGCGACCTCCGCGACCGGCTCGCGGGGGCGCTGTCGGCGGGCTTCGAGGTGACCACGGAGGTTCCGCTGCGGGCGCACCTGTTCGAGGTCGGTCCGCGTGAACACGTTCTGGCGCTGGTGGTGCACCACATCGCGGCGGACGCGTTGTCGCTGGCACCGCTCGCCCGGGACGTGACGGCCGCGTACACCGCCCGGGTGAGCGGGCACGCGCCGGACTGGGTGCCGCTGCCGGTCCAGTACGCCGACTACAGCAACTGGCAGCGGGCACTGCTCGGGTCGGAGGACGACCCCGGATCGATGATGTCCCGCCAACTCGGGTACTGGCGTTCCGCGCTCGCCGACGCACCGGTGGTGACGGATCTGCCGATGGATCGCGCCCGCCCCGAACACCGCTCGCTCGCCGGGGCGCGGGAGTCGTTCGAGATCGGGGACCGTCTGCACCGCGCCGTGGTCGCCCTTGCGCGAGAACACGACGCGACGGTGTTCATGGTCGCGCACGCGGCGCTCGCGGTGCTGGTGTCGCGCCTGGGGAGCACGAACGACGTGGTGATCGGATCGGCGGTGGCGGGGCGCGGGGAGGCCGCACTCGACGACGTGGTCGGTATGTTCGTCAACACCCTGGCCCTGCGCACGCCGGTGCACGGCGCCGACTCCTTCGCCACCGTCCTCACCGCCGTGCGGGACCGCGATCTGGAGGCGTTCGCACACGCGGAGGTGCCGTTCGAGCGGGTGGTCGAGGCCCTGGACCTCCCCCGCACCACCGCGCACGCGCCGCTGTTCCAGGTGCTCTTCGAGTTCCAGGACGTGAAGAGGCCGACCCCGAGCCTGCCGGAAGTGGGAGTGGAGGAGATCGACCTCGGTGTGTCCGTCTCCACCTTCGACCTGCAGCTGACACTGGCCGAACGGTTCGCGGCGGACGGCGGACCGGCCGGGATCGGAGCCGGATTCACCTATGCCACCGACATCTTCGACGCCGCCACCGTCCGGACCTTCGCCGAACGGTTCCTGCGGCTCCTCGAGTCGGTGGTCGCCGACCCGCAGGTGCCGCTCGCGCGCATCGATCTCCTCGACGCCGCCGAACGCGATGCACTCGTCCCGGTGCGCGGTCGGCCCGGCGGCACGACACGGCTGCTCCCCGAGATCCTCTCGGCCGCGGCCTCACGGGATCCGCACGCCGTCGCCCTGTCCTACGGCAACGCGGTGATGTCGTATCGCGAACTCGACGACTGGTCGAACCGCCTGGCCTGGGTGTTGATCCGCCGCGGAATCGGACCCGAAGACCAGGTGGCGATCGGACTCTTCCGATCCGTGGAACTGGTGGTGTCGGTGTGGGCGGTGGCGAAGTCGGGTGCGTCGTTCGTGCCGGTGGACCCCAGCCTCCCGCCCGGGAGGATCGCCGACATCCTCGCCGACTCCGGGGCGGCGGCGGGACTCACCGTCGCCGAACAGCGTGAGCGGATGCCCGACGGCGTGGAGTGGCTGCTCCTCGACTACCCCGGGCCCACGCGGAGATGGGAGTCCAAGGCGATCACCGACGCAGACCGGGTAGTGCCGCTGCGGCCGGGGCATCCGGCGTACCTGATGTACACGTCCGGGTCGACGGGCACGCCGAAGGGCGTCGTGATCCCCCACGCCGGGTTGCAGAACTTCACGATCGAGCAGCGCACCCGGTATGCCACGACGAATGCGTCGCGCGTCCTGAATCTCGCGTCGCCCGGATTCGACGCGACGATACTCGAGTACCTCATGGCCTTCGGTGCCGGCGCGCGCCTGGTGATCGCGGCGCCACAGGTATACGGCGGCGCCGCACTGACGGAACTACTGGCGGCAGAGCGGATCACGCACGCGTTCGTCACACCAGCGGTGCTGGCCACGATCGACCCGCGCGGCCTACGCCTGTTGCGGGCACTCGTCGTCGGCGGCGAACGCTGCCCGCCGGAGTTGCTGGCCCGCTGGACGGCCGGGCGGACCCTGCTGGTGGGGTACGGGCCGACGGAGACGACGGTGATGTCGAACGTCGGCGACCCAATGGCACCCGGCGACCCCGTGCGCATCGGCCACCCGATGCGCGGTGTCCGCGAACTCGTCCTCGACGAGTGGCTGCGCCCCGTTCCGGTCGGTGTGGTGGGTGAGCTGTACGTGCTGGGTGACGGTCTGGCGCGCGGCTACCACCGGCGGGCCGGGTCGACCGCCGCCTCGTTCGTCGCGAACCCGTTCGATCAGGCCGGGTCGCGCATGTACCGCACCGGCGATCTCATGCGGTGGACGCGCGACGGGCGATTGGAGTATCTGGGCCGCAACGATTTCCAGGTGAAACTGCGTGGTCAGCGGGTGGAGCCGGGGGAGGTCGAGGCCGCGCTCACCGGCTGCCCCGGGGTCGCGCAGGCCGTGGTCGTGGTCCGCCGGACACCTGCCGCCGAGGCGGTCCTCGCCGGATACGTCACGGAGGAGGAGGGTGCGCACCTCGACACCGCCGAGGTGCTGGGGTTCGCCGCGTCGGTGCTGGCCCCGTTCATGGTGCCGGCGTCCGTGACAGTCCTCGAACACCTCCCGCTCGGCGCCAACGGCAAGGTCGACCGGCATGCGCTGCCGGAGCCGGAATTCGCGCCCCGCGTCTTCCGCCCACCCGAGACACCGTTCGAATCGGCAGTGGCGGAGGTGTTCTCCGAGGTCCTCGGGATCGGTGCGGTCGGTGCCGACGACGACTTCTTCGCGTCCGGCGGCAACTCCCTGACCGCGACGCAGGTGGTCGCGCGGTTGGGGACCGCTCTCGGCGCGGACGTCGGTGTCCGCGAGATCTTCGAGTCCCCGACCGTGCGGGCCCTGGCAGCGCGGATCGCGCGCGAGGCCGCGGGCGGGGAGGCCCGGCCCGCGGCGGTCGCGTCGCGGCGCCCGGACCCGGTCCCCCTGTCGTGGGCACAACGCCGGATGTGGCTTCTCAATCAATTCGACCCGTCCTCGCCCGCCTACAACGTGGCGATGATCGTCCGGCTGTCGGGCGAACTGGACGTCGACGCACTGACCGCCGCCCTCGGCGACGTGGTGGACCGGCACGAATCGCTCCGCACCCGATACCCGTACGGAGACGCGGAGCCCACCCAGGTCGTCGTCGGCGCGGGTCACGTCGCGCAACTCACCGTGTCGACGGACGACGCGCCCGTTCGCGACCAGATCTCGGACCTCGTGACGACGGGATTCGACATCGCCGCCGAGGTGCCGATGCGGGCCCGGCTGTTCGCACTCCGCGAGCGGGAACACGTCCTCGTCGTCGTGGTGCACCACATCGCGGCGGACGGGTTCTCGATGGTTCCGCTCGCCCGGGACGTGATGACGGCCTACCCGGCCCGATCCGAGGGTCGCGCGCCGGGATGGGAGCCGCTGCCGGTGCAGTACGTCGACTACACACTGTGGCAGCGGGACCTTCTCGGCTCGGAGGACGACCCCGAGTCGCTGCTCTCGCGGCAACTCGACTACTGGCGTTCCACCCTCGCCGGTGCACCGGCCGTGACCGAGCTGCCTGCGGACCGTGAGCGCCCGCCGCGTCGTTCCCCCTCCGGCGACCGGGTGGAGTTCTCCATCGGCGCCGACCTGCACCGGGACGTGGTGGCGCTGGCGAGGACCCGGCGGTGCACCGTGTTCATGGTCGTGCACACGGCGCTGGCCGTACTGCTGTCCCGGTCGGGCGGTTCCGGCGACGTGGTGATCGGGTCACCGGTGGCGGGCCGCGGCGACGCCGTCCTCGACGACGTGGTGGGGATGTTCGTCAACACCCTCGTGCTCCGGACCCGGGTGTCGGGGACCGCCGAGGAACTCCTCGAGCAGGTCCGCGACACCGACCTCGCGGCCTACGCACACGCCGACGTCCCGTTCGAGCGGGTGGTGGAGGCGCTGAACCCCCCTCGCGCCCAGTCATATTCACCGCTGTTCCAGGTGCTGCTCGAATTCCGGAACACCGAGCATCCCGATCTCGCCCTCCCGCATCTGCACGCCGAAGTGCTCGAACCCGACGTCGAAGTGTCCCTGTTCGACCTGCAGCTGACGGTGCGCGAGCGGTACGACGAGTCCGGAACGCCGGAGGGGATGACGGCCGGATTCACCTATTCCACGGATCTTTTCGATGCGGCGACGGTCGAGGCGCTCGCCGATCGGTTCACCAGGATCCTCGCCGCGGTCGTCACCGATCCGCACGGAGCCGTCGGCGACATCGACGTGCTCGCCCCGGACGAGCGGACCCGGCTCCGCGAATGGAGCGCGGCGGCGGACACTGTCGTCCTCGACCCGCGGCTGCGGATGGCCTCCGAAGGCGTGACCGGTGCGGTGTACGTCGCCGACACGCGGGAGCCCCACACCTCGGCGCGGGCGGCGGCCACCACGTTCGTCGCGAACCCCTTCGGTGCCCCCGGCACACGGATGGTCCGGACCGGCGGGTTCGCCCGGTGGAACCGGTCCGGGCAGTTGGTGAACGTCACCGCACCCGGCACACCGGCGCGGTCGGTCGCGGAAGTCGTGGCACGCCACCCCGCGGTCCGCGAGGCGGTCGTGCTCACGACCACGACCGGGGTCACCGCCTTCTGGGTCCCGGCGGCCGCTGCGGCGGTGCTTCCGACTGCGGAAGACCTGCGGGAGTTCAGCGCCGAGCGACTCGACGCCCGGCTCGTGCCCGCACGGTTCGTCGCACTCGGCGCCGTCCCGCGATCGGCCGACGGCGCGGTGGACGAGGACGCCCTGCGCGCACTCGTCGCCGACACCGAACCTGCGGGCGGAGGTTCGCGGCAACGGTGGACCGCGCTGGAGCGGTCGGTGGCAGAGGCCTGGGCTGCGGTGCTGGGACACGACGACTTCGGCCCGGAAGACGGGTTCTTCGACGTCGGCGGCAACTCGCACCGCGTCGTGGAACTGCAGCGCCGCCTCGAGCAGCGGTGGCCCGGGACACTGCGGGTCGGCCAGCTGTTCGACCTCGTCACCGTGGCAGCGCAAGCCGAGGCGATCTCGAATCCCACCCGGACGGGCGACGCATCCACGCCCGCCACCTACGAGTTCTGACCCAGCAGGGAGGAGGCAACAGTGACGGTGCGACAACCGACACCGGACGACGACGCCATCGCCGTGATCGGCATCGCCGCGCGCTACCCCGAGGCCGCGAACCTCGCGGAGTTCCGCGCCAACCTCGCCGCCGGTCGGGATTCGGTGCGCCCACTGTCGCGGTCCCGGGCGAAGGCGACCGGGCTGGGCCCACCGTCGCACTACCACGCGATGGGATTCGTCGAGGACATCGCCACATTCGACTACTCCTACTTCACCCTGTCGAAACGCGAAGCGTCGCTGATCGACCCGCAGCAGCGGCTCGCCCTCGTCCTCGCCCATCAGGCGGTCGAGGACGCCGGCTACTCGGTTGCAGACTTCCGTGACAGCGCGACCGCGGTGGTGTTCAGCGGGGCCACCTCGACATATCCTGCGATGTGGGCGGAACCGGGTGTGCTCAGCACACTGGGCAACGTCCCGTTCGCCGTCCCGGCGCGGATCGCGTACCACCTCGGGCTCACGGGGCCCTGCTATGCCGTCGATTCGGGATGCAACGGGTCGCTGATCGCGGTCCACCACGCCTGCCGGGAACTGCGGTCCGGCGACGCCGACTTCGCCCTGGCGGGCGGTGTCAGTCTGCGCGTGAACGGAATCCGCGCCGACATGGCGGAGGGATCCGCCGAACTGATGTCACCCGGTGGACGCTGCCGGGCGTTCGACGCGAGCGCGGACGGCACGGCGGTCGGCGAGGGCGGCGCGGCGCTTCTCCTCACGACGATGGCCCGTGCACGCGCCGACCGCGTCCCCGTCCATGCCGTGATCCGCAGCACCGCAACGGTGTCCAGTGGTCACTCGTCCGCAACCATCAGCTCCCCGAGCGCCCGGGCGCAGGTGGCCGTCATCTCCCGGGCCTGGCGGAACGCGGGGCTCGCCCCGAGCGACGCCGGATACCTCGAGGCCCACGGATCCGGAACCCCGCTCGGCGACGCGGTCGAACTCGAAGGGATCGCGGCAGCGTTCCAGGATCGTCCCGGCATCCTGCCCATCGGGTCGGTGAAGACGAACATCGGTCACCTCGACCACGCCGCCGGGGTGTCCGGCCTCGTGAAGGCGATCCTCGGGGTGGAGCACGGCGAGCTGTACCCGTCACTGCACTTCGATCGCCCCACCGGCGGTGTCGACCTCGGCCGCACCGGGATCGAGGTGCTCACCGGAGCCCGGAGGTGGAGCGACGAGAACGGTCCACGGCGGGCCGGGGTGAGTTCGTTCAGCCTCGGCGGAATCAACGCGCACTGCGTGGTGGAGCAGTCGCCGCAGCGCGCCCCGGTGTCCCGATCGGGAGCCGACGGCGCACCGCGACTCGTCGGGGTGTCGGCGAAGAGCGCGGGCGCGCTGGCCGTCCTGTGTGCCGAACTCGCGACCGCCGTGCGCGGGTTCGACCTCGACGACGTCGCGTTCACCCTCAACCGCGGCCGCCCGCATCACGACCACCGGGTGGCGGTGGAGGCGCGCACCATCGCCGAGCTGTCGGACGCGCTCCGCGGGCGCGCCGCCGAACTCGACGCCCGCGGTGGGCAATCCGCTCACCCGACTCGGCGCGCACCCGCCGTGGCTCTCCTGCTGTCGCCCGATCGGATGCCCGCCGGACTGCGTGACCGCGCCCTCCCGCCGGAGCTCCCCGCCACCGGCGACGAGGCGGATCTCCTCGCCGGGCAGATCGCCGTCCACCGGGAACTGTGCGCCGCAGGCGTCACCGTCGACGCCGTCCTCAGCGGTGGAGTGTCCCGCTACGCGGCCCGGTATCTGCGCGACACCCTGTCGGCGGTCGGTGCCGCCGACATCGCCGCCGCGGCCGCGGACCCTTCGATCGACACGGACCGGCTCGTCGCGGTCGCGAAGGGCATGCTCTCGGACGGACCCGTCGTCTTCGTGGAACCGAGCCCGCAGGGACGTCTCGGCACGTTGCTCGCCGACGCACTCGGCGACCGGCCGGACGCCGAGATAGTCCGGGCACCGGACACGTCCGGGGCCGTCATCCACCTCCTGGCAGGGCTGTACGAGCGCGGAATCGACCTCGACTGGGCGGCCGTCGACCTCGCCGACGACACCGCCTGGCGGGTCCGACTGCCCGGCCACCCGATGGGCGGCTCGCGCTGCTGGTTCGATCTCCCGGACCGACCCGAATGGGACGACGCCCCGGACGTTCTCTCGCCCGCACCGAACCCGGCATCGACCGCGGCGGCCCCGGAAGACAGCCTCGACTGGTTGCAGACGACTCTGCGGGAACTGCTCCACACGGAGAGCGACGTCGGCGCCGAAGACGACTACTTCGACCTCGGCGGAAACTCGCTGATCGCCATGCAACTCGTCGACCGGGTGGCCGAGCAGTACGGGATGCGGCCCAAACTGATCGACCTCTACGAGCGACCCAGGGTCGCCGATTTCGCTGCACTCCTCGACGACGGCACATCCGCGACGGGCGGACTGCCGCCGATCACCCCGCGCGGGCAGTACGTGCTGTCGTTCGGGCAGGCACGCATGTGGTTCCACCACCAACTCGACGCGGCGACGACCATCTACAACCTGCCGATGGTCAGCGAATTGCACGGGCCGATCGACGAGTCCGCGGTGCGGGGAATGTGGGACGACCTCGCCGCCCGGCACCGGGTACTGCTGTCCAACTACGTCGACGTCGACGGGGAGCCGGAACTCCGGATCCGGGAATCCCTCGGCGACTTCTTCCGGACCGCCGACGTGTCGGGCGAACCGGATCCGGTGACCGCGGCACGGGCCCTCGTGCACGAGGCGGCCATCGCGCCGTTCGAGCTGGCCACCGACCCGCTCGTCCGCGCGCTGCTCGTCAAGATCGGCCCCGACGAGCACGTCCTGCAGGTCACCACCCACCACTCCGTCAACGACGGGGGTTCCCCTCGGATCTTCGAGCAGGAATTGCCCGCCCTGTACGCGGCACGCCGGGCCGGGCGTCCCGCCGACCTCGCGCCGCTACCCGTCCAGTACTGGGACTACGCACTGTGGCAGCGGGAGCTGATCGCGAGCGCCACCCTCGACCCCGAACTGGAGTACTGGCGCAGGGTTCTGGACGACGTACCGCTGCTGCGGCTGCCCACGGACTTCCCGCGGCCGGAGCGGAAGAACTTCACCGGCGCGTTCCACACGTTCACGATCTCGGAGGAACTGACGACGAGCCTGCGGGCGGTGGCGCGGCGGGAGTCGGTGTCGCTGTTCGTGGTGCTGCTCTCCGCGTTCTACCTCCTCATGGCGAGCCGGAGCAACCAGCGCGACCTGGTGGTCGGAACACCGACGACCGGACGCAACCGGTCCGAACTCGCCGGCATGATCGGGTACTTCAACAGCACCGTGGCCCTGCGCGCCGACCTGTCCGGGGAGCCGAGCATCACCGAACTGTGCGCCCGCGTACGGGATGTCGTGCTGGGCGCCCTCGAACACCAGGAGATCCCGTTCGACCGCGTCGTCACCGCGCTCACCGGCGACCGCGACCTGAGCCGGACACCCCTGTTCGACGTCTGTCACGTCCACCAGGAACTGCCGGCGCTGCAATCGCAGCAGGGACTCACCGAGACGCTGTTCGATCAGGAGGATCCCGCGGCCATCGCGTTCGGCGGGGTGCCGTCCGGCACGGCCAAATTCGATCTCACCCTCGTCACCACCGAACGGGGCGGCGAGGTCGACATGGCCGCGGGGCTCGAGTTCAGTACGGAACTGTTCACCGAGCAGACCGCGGCCGCGCTGTGCGCCGAGTACGTCCACATCCTCCAAGGAATAGCGGATTCCCCTCGCACACAGCAGATCGGCGTGTTCCTCACCGACGCAGCCGCCGTCACGGCGGCCCGTACCGTGGCGCCGCCGTACGTCCCCGCCGACCGGCCGCGGCACACCCAAGACCCGGCACCGACCTACTCGACGGCACGGGTGACAGCCGCGTTCGACGGGACGCCGGGCCTCCCGGAACTGCTCGCCGCGTGGCTCACGCTCCTCGCCTGGTACACCGCGCAGGACGAGGTGGCGGTCGACACCGTCCCGGCACCCGGCGCGCCGTCACGCCTCGTGGCCGTGGACATATCCGATGACCCCACCTTCCCGGACCTCGTGGCGGCCGTCCGCCGGGAGTTGTCCGCGGAGACAGCCGCCGTCGACCCGGCAGCACCGCCCTTCCCGGTGCGCTGCACCGGGGTACGCGACGGTGCCGCCGAGCCGGCCGGCCCGTCGCCCGTCGAACTCGGGCTGTCGTGGACGCGCGGCCCCACAGCACTCACCCTCGAACTCGACTACGCCACCGACCTCTTCGACCGCGGCACCGCCGCCGCGATGCTCGCAGATCTCCGCCGGTTGCTGATGGCACTCGCGGCTCGTCCCGACCTGCCCGCCCAGGAGGTGGCGATGGAATACGTCCATCAGGACGACACCGGATTCTCCTCGGAGGCAGTGCAATGAGAGAGGCAGTGCGATGAGAGTCGGTGTTGTGGGGGCGGGAACCATGGGCGCCGGGGTGGCCGAATGCCTCGCACAGGCCGGTCATGACGTGACCGTCGTCGATCCCGACCCGCAGGCCGTCGACAGGGCCCGCGCGCGGATGCGCGACTCGCTGCGCCTGGCGATCCTGCTCGGGCGGGCGGGAGGTCCGAAACCCGCCGAGGTGACCGCGCGGGTCCGGTGGACGGGGGAGATAGCCGATCTGCGCGACACCGCTTTCGTCGTCGAATGCGTCCCCGAACGAATCGACCTCAAGGAGAAGCTCTTCGCCGACCTCGACCGGCTCTGCGGGCCCGAGACGATTCTCGCGACCTGCACGTCGGGCATCCCCGTCGACCGGATCGCGGCGAGCACCACCCGGCCGGAACAGGTTGTCGGGCTGCACTTCATGAACCCCGCACCGCTCAAGGACACGGTCGAGGTGGTGCGAGGGCCCAGGACGTCGCCGCACACGCTGGACCGTGCGCTGGCTTTGCTCGGGTCGCTGAACAAGACCGGCATCGTCGTCGGCGACGGACCCGGCTTCGTGCTGAACCGGGTCCTCATGCTGTGTATCGCCGAGGCGGCGGCCGCACTCGACGACGGAGTCGCCGACGCGGAGACCACCGATGCACTGTTCGAAGGCTGCCTCGGCCATCCGATGGGGCCGCTGCGAACGGCCGACCTGATCGGTCTGGACAATGTCCACGACACCATGACCGCGCTGCGCGAACTGACCGGTGACGATCACTACCGCCCACCCGCGTCGCTCGTCGCCCTCGTCGAGGCCGGTCACCTCGGGCGTAAGACCGGACAAGGCTTCCATGACTACCGGTGAGGTGCCGACGACCGGTGAGGTGCTGCCGCTCACCTACGATCAGCTCGCAACGCTCCGCACCGGCCCGGACGCCACGGTTTCCCAGTATCTCGAACTCGACGGACCGCTCGACGAAGATCGACTCTGCCAGGCACTGCGGCAGACGCTGGCCGAATGCGGATGCCTGCACACCACTTTCGTTCTCGACGGCCCGGAGCCGGGGCAGATCGCCGGAGCCGCGCCGGCCGGCCCCGACGTCGTCGACGCCACGGAGACCGACAATCCCCAGCACTTCGTGCGGGCGTGGATCGACGGCGAACTGGCGCGTCCGATGGACGTCACCACCGGGCCGCTCTACATGCACGTGCTGTTCCGCCTGCCGCACGGCCGCTACGGCTGGTTCCAGCGCTGTCACCGACTGGTCAACGACGAGCCGGGTATGACGGCGATCGTCCGTCGCATCGCCGAGACCTACGAGCCGGAGGACACCGGCGCACCGCCGGCGTCCTGGCCGTTCGTGACGCCCACCGTCCCACTGACCTCCGACGCGCGCTACCGTGAAAGCGATGCGTGGCCCGAAGACCGGCGCTACTGGGAACACCTGCTCGCCGGGGCACCGGACCGGCAGGCGCCGGCCGGTCCGGTCGCAGCGGGGGAGAACACGCGCCGGGTGACCGTTCCCGCCGACGGGCGACTCCTGCGGCTCGCGCGCCGCAGCGGCGGCGGCGCGGCCGCGGTCCTGCTCGCCGCGCTCGCGGTGTACTGGCAGAGCCTCACCGACGTCGACGACGTGGTGCTCGGACACCGGGACCATGGGACGACGACACCCGTCAGGTGTTCGCTCACACCGCAACTCACGTTCGACGCACTGACGCGGCAGATCGGACTGCAACTTCGGCGGTCCCGGAGACACCGGTTCCTCGCCGCGTCCGACAGCGGTCCGGCGGACCTGTGGTCGGTGGCGGGCGGGATCCGGGAACCGCTCGGCGTCGAGAGGCTCGGCGAGGGTGCCGTCGCCGTGGTGGAGCAGTGGGACGCCCACGGTGACGACGCTTTTGGTGTCACAGTATCGGTCGCCGTCGACGAGCGAGACGGCACGTGGGCCGTCGACCTGCAGGGGCCGGGTGACGCGCAGCGCTTCGCGCGAGTTCTCGCCGCCGTGGTCGGGGCGCCCGATGTTCCGTTGGTGGGGGTGGATTTGTTGGGTGTGGTGGAGCGGGGGGTGTTGGTGCCGGTGCGGGGTGGTGTGGGTG
>SEEV01000433.1 GCA_004211695.1 Rhodococcus sp. (in: high G+C Gram-positive bacteria) | reverse complement strand
GAAGCCGAGCAACGAGGTGTCGCCCTCGCCCTGGAGTTCATGGCGTTCAGTCGGATACCGACCCTCGGCGACGCCACGGCCGTGCTGACCCACGCTGCCAGTCCCGCCGCGGCGCTGGTGGTGGACGCACTGCACCTGGCCCGGACCGGCAGCACCGTTGATGCGGTCCGGGCCGTTCCCGACCACTGGCTCTCGTACGCTCAATTGTGTGACGCCCCGACGGAGTCACCATCCGATCACGCCGGTCTGATCACCGAAGCGCGCACTGATCGACTCCTCCCCGGCGACGGCAAACTCCCGTTGCGCGAGTTGGTCGGTGCACTTCCTGCCGGCACCGTCTACTCGGTGGAAGCCCCCGTTCTCGCTCACACCGGGTGGGCCGCAGACGTGCGGGCCGAATACGCCCACCGAGCCCTCCGGGACACGGTGTCGCCCCGCGAGAACCCGTCCGGGCGGGTCGGCCGAACCCCGCTGCATCTCGGGGCGGGTACGGATCGGTAACGATCACTCCGCCAAGCCGTTTCGATGAGGCACTGTTCGGGTCAGGGCAACATCATTCGGTCTGTTTGGGATGCCCTGTGCCCGCGTACTTCAGCCACAAGGTGCGGTGCTCGATGTCCATCACGTACCAAACCCGGCCGCCGGCAGTGACCTCGTACTGCCACTGTTCCATCTCAACCCCGTTGCGCACCCCCGTCGCGAGTCTGCCCTTCAACCGGTGATGACGCGTCGTCGACTCCCCGGCGACCGCGCGGCGACGCAACTCCTCATACGCCACCAACGTGTTCGCCGGCGCCTGCCGGCACAAGTCGTCCCATCCCTTCGCCGCATCACTGGTCGCGAACCTCAGCTCCCACAGCTCCCCCGCGGCCGGCGGCGCGACCCGCTCGCCTCGCTTCGGGCTCACAGCTCCGGCACCGACACGGCCCCGAAGTCACCCTCGGACGGCGCCGACAGGATCCGGGCAAGCTCTGGATCGGCATACACCTCCGCCGTATGGCGCCACGTCTCGATCGTGCGGGCCGGCGGAGCCGGATTGTCGAGCGACGAGCCTGCCCGCAGCGATGCGATCAGCTCGTCGACGAAGTCGGCGACCTCCTCGACCGACAGGTAGCTCACCCACGGGAACGCCGCCTCGACGACCTTGCGGACCAGATCGCCGTCATCCGAGTGCAGCAAGGCGTCGACCATTGCCGTCGCAGCTGCGAGCACCTCCCGCTCCTGATCTGCCCGCGCCGCCGTCATCAACACGAGGTCCTCGTCGTCGCGTCGCGTCACCCGCAGCGGCCTCGCCCCCGATCGCTGCCATGCCGACAACGTCGCCTTCCCTTTGTTCTGAATATCCGAGAACGGCACTTCACCCACAGACATACTTTCAATGTACTTTTAAAGTGCGGGGTCGGCAAGGCACGTGACGGCCCGCCTTTCCGTACCCTTCGCACACAGCCAGGAATACCCTGGCAAGTGCACCCCCCCTTGCACCTGCCGGTATCTGCACCGTCCGGAATCGAAGTGCCATGAACGATCGCCCGCCGAGTGATTCGACGGTCGCGTCTGGGCCGCCCACCGAACTGGGTCAGGACACCCAGCTGCCACCGTCGACGACGACGTCGGGCGCCGAACCGGTGTTCGTCGTGGAGAGCGGCGTCGAACGTCTCGTCGCGGATTGGGAATCCTCCGGTTCACCGGCCGAGCTCACGGACTATCTGCCCGACACCGCCGCGATCCGGCGTGCCGCGCTGATCGAGTTGATCAAGGTCGACCTCGAGTACCGGTGGTTGCGCTCGGGCCGCCCGAAGCGCATCGCGGACTACTGCCTCGAATTTCCGGAACTGCTCGCCGACGCACTGCCACCGGAACTCGTCTATCTGGAATACCGGGTGCGGCGTCTGAGCGGCGCCGACGTCGAGCCCGACGAGTACCTCACCGAATACCCGCAGCAGGCGGCCCGGTTCGAGAGCCTCCTCGAACACGACCGACGCACCCTGGACCGTCGGACGGCGGCCGCGGAACTCGGACCGCGCGACGACCTCGATGTCGGGAAGCGGCTCGACGATTTCGATCTCATGATCGAGCTGGGACGCGGCGCGTTCGCACGGGTCTTCCTCGCCCGGCAGCGTTCGATGCAGCGGTGGGTGGCCCTGAAGATCTCCCGCAACATCGGCAACGAACCGCAGATGTTGGCCCAGCTCGACCACCCCTACATCGTCCGTGTCTTCGACCAACGCCTGCTGGAGGACCGTCAGCTGCGGGTGCTGTTCATGGAGTACGTTCCCGGCGGCACCCTCCTCGACGTGGTGCGGCTGGTCCGCAAGACCCCACCCGACCAAAGGTCCGGGAAGCTGCTCCTCGATTCGATCGACCGCACCCTCGAGGCGAGGGGGGAGATCAGGCCCGAATACTCGAGCGTGCGGGACGAGATCGCCGCCCTGTCGTGGCCGGAGACGGTCGCGTGGATCGGGCTCCGGCTGGCCGACGCACTCGACTACGCACGTGAACACGGGGTCCTGCACCGCGACATCAAACCTGCGAACGTGCTGCTCGGCCTCGAAGGCATCCCCAAGCTCGCCGATTTCAACGTCAGTTCGAGCGACAGCGTCGAGACACCCGGCGCCGGGGGATTCATCGGCGGCTCCGTCGCGTACATGTCGCCCGAACAACTGGAAGCGGTCGACCCGAACTCCTCGAGGACGGCCTCGGACCTCGACACCCGCAGCGACATCTTCGCGCTGGGGGTCATGTTGTGGGAACTCCTGACCGGATCGCGGCCGTTCCCCGACGACGACGGAACCGGGTCGCCGCCCTCACCGCAGACACTGCTCGAGTCGCGACGCCGGGGCGTGGACCCGGAGCGGTCCTCGTTGCCCGAAGACTGCCCGGCCGCGCTGCGACGCATCCTCGTGAAGTCGCTCGCCCCGGACCGGAACGACCGATGGTCGAGTGGCCGGAAGCTGACGCGTCAGTTCGCGCTCTGCCTCGACCCGCACGCCCGCGATCTCGTCGACCCTCCGCCGGGAAGCCTGCGGTCCACGATGTGGCGGTGGGCGCTGCCCATCGTGATCGCCGCGGTCGGCATCCCGAACCTGCTGGCAGCCGGATACAACTACTACTACAACAAGGTGCTGATCATCGCCACGCTGCCGGTCGAGGCGCAGCAGGATCTCGAATTCGTCCACCTGGTGATCGGCGGGGTCGCGTTCCCGCTGGGTGCGGTGCTGATCGTCTACTGGTGTCGCCTCGCGCTCACGGTGCCGCGCGGTCTCCGCAATGGCCGCTCGTACAGTCCCGAGGTGCTGGGTAAGGCGCGGGCCGCGACGCTCGGGCTCGGCGACCGCGCGGTCGTGGTCAGCTTCGGACTGTGGGTCGTCGCCGGAGTCGCCTACCCGGTTGCCCTGCAGCTCACCGCCGGCGGGATTCCGTTCCGTGCGTACACGCAACTCCTCGCGTCCCTCGCCGTGTGTGGGGCGGTCGCCCTCGCCTACCCGTTCTTCATCCTCACCTTCTACGCCGTGCGGTGCCTGTGCCCGATCCTGTTGTCGCACGGCGAGCTGCGTAAGAGCGACGGGTACCGAATTCGCGCCCTCGGCCGGAGCCTTCCTCGGTACCTCGCCGTCGCCGCGTCCGTCCCGTTGATCGGCGTCGCCGGGCTCAGCTTCGTCGGCGGGAACACCGGCGACGCCGTCAACGCGACAGTGCGCGTGCTGTGCTTGGGAGGCATCGTCGCCTTCATCGGCGTGTACCAGTTGTTCCGGCGGATCGAGAGCGACCTCCGCGCACTCGAAAGGGTCGTGTGGCTGGAGGTGCCGGGATCCCCGACCCGGCGGCGTCGGTAGCGGTCGGGCAGAGAAAGAAAAAGGGCCCTGGCGCTGCCGGGTCGGGGTCCGACAGCGCCATGGGCTCAACCTGTATTTCTCTCGAGAGCCCCTCCGCGTTACACCCTGCGTGTCGGGCTTCCGGCGAGGCCGCCCATCGTCATGTCGTAGAGGACGGTGGCCAGTTCGTTTCGCCGGTCGCGGAGGTCCCGGCGGAGGTACTCGAGACTCACCTCGCGGTAGCTGACGGTGAGGACCAGAAGCAACGCGTCGAGGTCGACACCCTTGCCGATCGCGGACGGATTCAACGTCACATACGTACGTAAGAGGTCGCGGCACCGCTCCTCGATCCGGACGGAACGGTGTGCCGACAGGGTCAGATGCGGGGCGTCGTTGAGCAACGACCCGAGGATGTCGCGGTACCTGTCGAGGACGGCGAGAAGCTGGGTCTGCAGGGCGGCGTCCTTCAGGAATGTTCCCTTCGCGACGGCCTGCTCGAGATTCGCCCCGAAGGTGGCGGTGGCGTCCTCCATGATCTTGTCGATCAGGACCTCGATGATCTCGTCCTTGTTCGCGAAATACTGATACACCGAGCCCTTCGAGATGCCCG
The DNA here is from genome assembly GCA_004211695.1 of Rhodococcus sp. (in: high G+C Gram-positive bacteria). Classification (GTDB taxonomy): domain Bacteria; phylum Actinomycetota; class Actinomycetes; order Mycobacteriales; family Mycobacteriaceae; genus Rhodococcus_F. Next base: position 907 of record SEEV01000433.1, on the reverse strand, counting down.
CGGCTTCCGCGATCGCGTTCGTGCTGCAGCCGGTGTACCCCTTGGTCCGCAAAACCTGACCGGTTGCCGACAGGATGCGGGCAACCGTCTGCTGCGACCGCTGCTGGGAGGGGTCTTTTCGCTGGCCAGTGCCCATTCGCGCAGCCCTCCCGATCTGTCACACAATGCGACTTGTACCCGTCCGATTCGGTGGGGTGAACTGTAACTCACAGCCCCGGAGCAGGACGGCGACACCTCGCCGCGCCTGTCTCGACGAGCGAATCGAGTGCATCGGACATGACAGAAACTCAGTCCCGGGAATCCGCGCCCGGACTCTCCGGCTTCACACCCCCGCGGCGGTTCGACATGGACTCGGAGTGGGGCCGCCGATCGATGCGGACGCTGTCGCGTTTCGTCCACGGCGACCCGACGCCCACCGCGGCGGAGCGGGAACTCCATGCCCGGGCGGTCGCGAGTCAGGACGAGATCGGCGCCGCGCTGGCGCGGGCTATTCTCGTCGACAAGACCGTGAAAATGGCCCAGTTCTCCCAGGCACTCTCCGACGGCATCGGCAGCGTGCCCGACGCCGCGCCGCCGCTGGTCGCTTTCTTCGACGCCGTGGATCACCGGCCGTCGTGGGTGGACGACCGCCGCCTCGAGCACGGTGCCGCCGTGTGCCTGCGCAGCGGAATGACCGGTCTCGACCTGCTGGCGACCGGTTCGCTGATGAACGGGTACCGCAGCGCGGCCACCTCCCGCCAACTCGTGGCCACCGGCAGACTCGTTGGTGAGGGCGCCGGTCAGCGGGTTGTTGAGCGTCGCTTCGAATGACGACCACTGGGCCCGTGATCGTCACTCCCGATGCGGATGAGTGGCCGGGTCGAGGGCCGTTCGTCTGCATCACCAACGTGCCGACGATGGCGGGTGC
>SEEV01000994.1 GCA_004211695.1 Rhodococcus sp. (in: high G+C Gram-positive bacteria) | reverse complement strand
AGATGCAGCCGGCGCTGTGGTGACGAACTCATGGTGTAACTCCCTTACTGTGCCGCTACCTCGACGCCGAGGGCGCCGAGCAGCGTGTTGCGAAACTCGTGGAACTTGCTGTCGCCGAGTGCTCTCGGCTTCGGAATGTCGACGATCTCGTCGACGACGATCTGCCCGCGGTCGAGAACGAGGACCCGGTCCGCGAGCGCGATCGCCTCGTCGACGTCGTGGGTGACGAGCAGGACGGTCGGGCGGTGCCGACGGATCAGCTCCTCGAGGAGGGCGTGCATCTTGATCCGGGTCAGCGCGTCGAGCGCACCGAACGGTTCGTCGGCCAGAAACAGCTCAGGCTCGCGTACCAGTGCGCGCGCCAAGGCAACCCGCTGTTGCTCACCGCCGGACAGTTCACTGGGCCACGCCTTCTCGCGACCGGCAAGTCCCACCTCCGCGAGAGCCGACGCGCCCTTGCTGGTGCCGCTGCGACCCAGTCCGAGCGTCACGTTGTCCAGCACCCTCAGCCACGGCAGCAGCCGTGAGTCCTGGAAGGCCACCGATACCTCCGCGGGCACGGTGAGGGTGCCGCCGCGGCCCTCGACGTCGTAGTCGAGGCCGGCGAGCGCCCGGAGCAGCGTGCTCTTGCCGGACCCACTCTTGCCGAGCAGGGCGACGAACTGCCCTTCGGGAATGTCGAGGTCCAGGCGGTCGAGGACGGTCTTGTCGCCGAATCCGCGGACGAGGGACCGCACCTGGACGGCGACGGGTTCTATCCGGCCAGGGTCCTGCGCCATGACAGCGACCGCCTTTCGACGTAGCGGAGGACGGAGTCGGACAGGAGACCGAAGATGCCGTACACCGCGAGTCCCACGAGAATCACGTCGGACTGTCCGTAGTTCTGCGCGTTGTACATCATCTTCCCCAAGCCGGTCACCGCGTTGATTCCCTCGACGACGATGAGGGTGAGCCAGGCACCGGTCACCGAGAGTCGCAGTCCCAGAAAGAATCCCGGCATCGCACCCGGCAGTACGACCTTGCGGATGAACGTGGCCCGGGACAGCCCGAGGACCTCGGCGAGTTCGACGTAGCGGTTGTCGATCGACGTCAA
>SEEV01000432.1 GCA_004211695.1 Rhodococcus sp. (in: high G+C Gram-positive bacteria) | reverse complement strand
CTCGGTGTCGAGGTGCTCGACCCGCGAGATCTGGAATTACCCGACATAGGGGATGTAGTGCTGCACGATCCGGAGTCCGGACGGACCCGCGAGTTCACGACCACACCGCAACTGCGCGCCGACTTCGCGCGGGCCGCGGACGAGCACCGGCTGCAGGTGGAGCAGTCGTTGCGGCGCTGCGGCGCACCGGTGCTCAGCCTGCGGACCGACCGGGACTGGATCTCGGACGTGGTGCGTTTCGTGTCCGCCCGCAAACACAGTTACGGGACCGCGACGAACCAGAGGTCCCGCCGGTGAGTCTTTCCCAGTTCACCTCACCGTGGTGGTTGCTCTTCCTCCTGGTCGTCGTGGCATTGGTCGGGGGATACGTGTGGGTGCAGCGGCAGCGGCACAAGCACACCCTGCGGTTCACCAACTTCGCCCTGCTCGAGAAGGTCGCGCCGTCGCGGCCGGGGCGGGCCCGGCACATCCCGGCACTGCTGATGGTGCTGGCGCTGGTGTTCTTCAGTGTGGCGCTGGCCGGACCGACGGAGGACAAACGGGTTCCGCGGAACCGGGCCACCGTGATCCTCGTCATCGACGTGTCGCTGTCGATGAAGGCGACAGACGTGGAGCCGAGCCGGCTCGCGGCCGCGCAGGACGCGGCGAAGTCGTTCGCCGACGGGCTCACGCCCGGCATCAACCTCGGTCTCGTCGCGTTCGCCGGCACGGCGTCGGTGCTGGTCTCGCCGACCACCAACCGGGAGGCCACGAAGGTCGCGATCGACAACCTGCAGCTGAGCGAGCGGACCGCGACCGGTGAGGCCATCTTCACGTCGCTGCAGTCGATCGACACCCTGGCGGCGGTGCTCGGCGGTAGCGACCAGGCGCCGCCCGCCCGCATCGTGCTGCTGTCGGACGGCAAGCAGACTGTGCCCGAGAACCCCGACGACCCGCGGGGCGGCTTCACCGCGGCCCGGCAGGCGAAGGACAAGGACGTTCCCATCTCGACCATCTCGTTCGGGACGAGCTACGGCAAGGTCGAGATCGAGGACGAACGCATCCCGGTGCCCGTCGACGACCCCTCGCTGCGGGAGATCGCGAATCTCTCCGGGGGCAGCTTCTTCACGGCCTCGAGCCTGGAGGAACTCCGCGACGTCTACGACACCCTCGAGGAACAGATCGGCTTCGAGACCACCCGCGGCGATGCCAGCCGCCCCTGGCTCGTGCTGGGTGTCCTGTCCGCCACCGCCGGGCTGATCCTCGCACTGGTCCTGCGTCAACGGCTGCCGTGATCTCCATTCCACCGCGGCCCCGCACTGCAACTCCTGCACACCTGAACAGATAGGTTTGTCCCCATGTCTAACCCACACACCACCGATGCGTCGGTGCGGACGGTGTCCACTCCTCGCTCGGTGCTCGTCACCGGCGGTAACCGCGGGATCGGCCTGGCTGTCGCGCAGCGCCTCGCGGCGGACGGACACAAGGTCGCGGTCACGCACCGCGGCTCGGGTGCGCCCGACGGCCTGTTCGGCGTCCAGTGCGACGTCACCGACACCGAGTCGGTCGACCGCGCGTTCAAGGAGGTGGAGGCGCACCAGGGTCCCGTCGAGGTCCTCGTCGCCAACGCCGGCATCACCGACGACACGCTGATCATGCGCATGACCGAGGAACAGTTCACCTCCGTCGTCGACGCCAACCTCACCGGCGCGTTCCGCGTCGCGAAGCGGGCCACCCGGTCGATGCTGCGGTCCCGCTTCGGCCGGTTCGTGTTCCTCGGGTCCGTCGTCGGACTCGCCGGCGGTCCCGGCCAGGTGAACTACGCGGCGTCGAAGGCCGGTGTCGTCGGCATCGCGCGCTCGCTGACCCGCGAACTCGGTTCCCGTTCGATCACCGCCAACGTGGTGGCACCGGGATTCATCGACACCGACATGACCGCGGTCCTCGACGACAAGTACAAGGACATGATCACCGGTGCGGTTCCGCTGCAGCGGCAGGGCAAGCCCGAGGAGGTCGCCGCCGTGGTGAGCTTCCCTCCGGCTGATCGACCGCATCGCGCAGCGCCTGCCGCAGCCGGTGCCGCCCGCGCTCGAACTCGACGTGCAGAACCCGGAGCACCTCGCGAGCCTCGCCGACCGCATCCGGGAGATCGCGCCCGAGGGTGTCGACGGCGTCGTGCATTCCATCGCCTTCGCGCCGCGGTCCTGCCTGGGCAGCCCGTTCTTCGACGCCCCCTGGTCCGATGTCGGGGTGGCCTTCGAGGTGTCCGCGTACTCGTACGCGTCCCTGTCGAAGGCGCTGCTGCCGGTGCTGAACGACAACGCGTCGATCGTCGGCATGGACTTCGACCCCGCGCGCGCGGTGCCGTTCTACAACTGGATGGGCGTCGCGAAGGCGACCCTCGAGTCGGTGAACCGGTACGTGGCCAAGGAGGTCGGTGAGCGCGGTATCCGCTCCAACCTGGTCGCGGCGGGTCCGATCAAAACCCTCGCCGCCAAGGCGATCGCCGGTACCGCCACCGACGACGCCAAGCAGATGAACGAACTCAACACGGCGTGGGACGAGCGTGCGCCCATCGGCTGGAACGTCGACGACCCGGAGCCGGTCGCGAAGACCGTGTGCACCGTGCTGTCCGACTGGCTGCCCGGGACCACCGCGTCGATCATCTACGTCGACGGCGGCGCCCACGCGATGGCCGGCTAGGGCACTACCCGGGGTGTGCGCCCCGAACGGCACCACGGAAGATGGGAATCATGATCGCTGTGAATTCGACGGACGGTTCCGATTCCGGGTTCGACGCCCTTCTCGTGTTGTCGTTCGGGGGCCCGGAGAAGCCCGAGGACGTGCGCCCGTTCCTGGAGAACGTCACCAGGGGCCGGGGAGTGCCGCCCGAGCGGCTGGACGCGGTCGCCGAGCACTACCTGCACTTCGGCGGTGTGTCACCGATCAACGCCCTCAACCGCGACATCATCGCCCGGGTCGAGACCGAATTGGCAAGCGCCGGAATCGATCTGCCCGTCTACTTCGGTAACCGGAACTGGCATCCGATGGTCGAGGACACGGTCGCGCGGATGGCCGGGGACGGGGTGCGATCGGCCCTCGTGTTCCCCACGTCGGCGTGGGGCGGGTACTCGGGTTGCCGGCAGTACCACGAGGACATCGAGCGGGCGCGGGCCGCCGTCGGGGACGACGCACCCCACCTGGTGAAGCTGCGGCAGTACTACGACCACCCGCTGCTGATCGCGGCGTTCGCCGACGCCGTCCGTGAGGCCGCCGCGCAGCTTCCGGCCGACCGCCGGGACGGCGCGCGCCTGGTCTTCACCGCGCATTCGGTGCCGGTCGCCGCGGATGTCAATGCGGGACCGCCGGCCGACGGTGGTCGCCTCTACAGTCGGCAGGTGGCCGAGGCGGCCCGGCTCACCGCCCGCGCCGCCGGGTTCGACGACTTCGACCTGGTGTGGCAGTCCCGGTCCGGGCCACCCCAGGTGCCGTGGCTCGAACCGGACATCTGCGACCATCTCGACACACTCGCCGGCACCGGGGTGGGTGCCGTCATCGCGTGCCCGGTGGGATTCGTCTCCGACCACCTCGAGGTGGTGTGGGATCTCGACACCGAGGCGCGGGAGAAGGCGGCCGAACTCGGCATCGACTTCGTGCGCGCCGGGACCCCCGGCACCGATCGGCGTTTCGCCGAGCTCGTCGTCGCACTCGTCGGCGAGCAGGTGGCGGGTGGGCAGGCCGAGCGCCTGGGTTCGGAGCCGCTGCTCGGGTCGACCCTCGACGGGCAGTCCTGCGCGGTCGACTGCTGCCGCGCGGTGGTCAGGCCGTCAGGCCGTCCCGCGCACTCGCGTTGACGGCGGCGGTGCGCGCCGAGCGCACCGCCGAACGCAGTGGACGCAGCAGATCCTCCATCGTCGCCGCGCCCGCCGCGGACACGGTGCGGACGGGAGCCATCTGTTCGGCGACGGTGAGGATCGCGGCCACCTGATCCGCCGAGTCCAGGATCCGCAGCGCCCGTGGTGCGATCGTCGCCGGATACCGGTGAAGAGCGAACTGCGCCAACGCATCCGCGATCAACGCGCGCGGGTCGGCGCCGAACCCGGAGTCGAGCATGTGGAGGGCCTCGAGCGCCGCCGCGGCGTCCCGCACCGCCTGCCGCATCGTGAACTCGGCCTCACCCAGCCCGGTGTGGTGGGCGTCGAGGGGAAGCCGCTCGATCGACGACACCGTCCACCGCAGCACGTCGGGACCCTCGACGTGCGGGACGAGTCCCGTGCCGGGCCTGCCCGGTGGCCCCACGAGGACACCCTCGCCGGCGCTGATCGCCGCGGACGCGAACCCGGTTCCCGCGGGCAGTCCCTGCACGTCCCCCGGCCCGGGCAGGACCAGCCGGATCTCGGTCTCCGGTTGCGACACCGACCGGCGGATGGTCTGGAGCAGCGCCGTCACCCCCGCGTCCTGCGGGTCGGGCCACGGCAGCCCGGTGCGCCCGGCCGTCGCCTGATCCTCCGCGCACGCGAGATGCATCGGCGCCCACGCGTGGAGGGCGTCGATGACGTCATCGGGTGCACTGTGCCCGGCGAGCCAGGAACTGGCCCACACGGTGAGAGTGGCGCTGGGTGAAGTCACGATAAACGAGCATATGTCGGCGTGGCGGCGTGTGCGTAACGGCGCCGCTGGCATAGCGTCAGCGCCCGTGAGCGGAGGCGACAGATACGGCGACATCTTTTCCGGCCACCCCCGGACCCGGAAGCCCGTGACCCCCACCGTCCCGGCCGAGCGGGACCTCGTGGTCGAGGACGCGGGCACCGGGTTCTGCGGTGCGGTGGTGGGGTTCGAACGCACCTACGACGGCGACTTCGTGCGACTCGAGGACGGTGCGCGGCGCACCCGGTTGTTCGCGATGCGGGAGGCGGCGTTCCTCATCGACGGCAAGCCCGTCACGCTGGTGCGGCCGCCGGCCACGCCCGCCGCCCCGGCGACAACCCGATCGGCGTCCGGTTCCACCAAGGTGGAGGGGCTGCGCGCCCGGACGGCGCTGGCGAGCCGGATCTGGGTGGAGGGTGTGCACGACGCCGCCCTCGTCGAACGCGTGTGGGGGCACGACCTGCGGGTCGAAGGCGTCGTCGTCGAACACCTCGAGGGTCTCGACAACCTCGGGGAGCGGCTCGCCGAGTTCCGCCCCGGCCCCGGACGGCGCGTCGGTGTGCTCGTCGACCACCTCGTCACCGGGTCCAAGGAAACTCAGCTGACGCAGGGCCTCGGACCGAACGTGCTCGTCACCGGGCACCCGTTCATCGACGTGTGGGAGGCGGTCCGCCCGTCGGCGGTCGGGATCGCGGCGTGGCCGAAGATTCCGCGCGGCGAGGACTGGAAGACCGGGGTGTGCCGCGAATTGGGGTGGGGGACACCCCGGGACGGGTGGCGTCGCGTCTATTCGGCGGTGAACACGTTCCGCGACCTCGAAGCGCCGCTGATCGGAGCGGTCGAACAGTTGGTCGACTTCGTCACCGTCGGTTCCGGAGATTCTGGTTAGATGGTGTTGTGGCTGCATTGATTTGGCTGGTGGCGGGGGTGCTGCTCGCCGCCGCGGAGGCGTTGACGGGGGACTTCTTCCTCCTCATGCTGGCCGGCGGCGCGCTGGCCACCGCCGGGGTCACCGCGATCACCGACTTCCCGGTGTGGGTCGACGCGGTGTTCTTCGGCGTGCTGTCGCTGGCCCTCGTGCTCGGGGTGCGTCCGGTGTTGTTGCGCAAGTTCGAGACACCGCCGCGGACGCCGACGGGGATCGAGGCCCTGACCGGCAAGCAGGCCCTGGTGCTCGAGGAGGTCGCCGAACACGCGGGGCAGATCAAGCTCGGCGGCGACGTCTGGACGGCCCGCCCGCTCGACAGCACCGAGGTGTATCCACCGGGAACGACCGTGACGGTAATGCAAATTGACGGCGCGACCGCCGTCGTATGGAGGGGACCGTAGATGGCAGCACTCATCGTGTTGATCGTGCTCGTGTTGTTCGTTGCCCTGGTGGTGGCCAAATCGGTGGCCCTGGTGCCGCAGGCCGAGGCCGCGGTGATCGAGCGGCTCGGCCGGTACGCGCGGACCGTGTCGGGTCAGTTGACGTTCCTCATCCCCTTCGCGGACCGCATCCGCGCCAAGGTGGATCTGCGCGAACGGGTGGTGTCGTTCCCGCCGCAGCCGGTGATCACCCAGGACAACCTGACCCTGAACATCGACACCGTCGTGTACTTCCAGGTCACCAACCCGCAGGCCGCGGTGTACGAGATCAGCAACTACATCGTCGGCGTCGAGCAGTTGACCACCACCACGCTGCGCAACGTCGTCGGCGGCATGACGCTGGAGGAGACGCTGACGTCGCGTGACTCCATCAACGGGCAGCTGCGCGGTGTGCTGGACGAGGCCACCGGCCGGTGGGGTCTGCGCGTCGCCCGGGTCGAGCTCAAGAGCATCGATCCGCCGCCGTCGATCCAGGAGTCGATGGAGAAGCAGATGAAGGCGGACCGCGAGAAGCGGGCCACCATCCTCACCGCCGAGGGGCACCGGGAGTCGGCCATCAAGACGGCGGAGGGCGACAAGCAGAGCCGCATCCTCGCCGCCGAGGGTGCCAAGCAGGCGTCGATCCTCACCGCGGAAGGTGAGCGGCAGTCCCGCATCCTGCGGGCGCAGGGCGACCGGGCGGCCAAGTACCTGCAGGCGCAGGGTCAGGCGAAGGCCATCGAAAAGGTGTTCGCCGCAATCAAATCCGGCAAGCCGACCCCCGAACTCCTCGCCTACCAGTATCTGCAGACCCTGCCGCAGATGGCGCAGGGCGACGCCAACAAGGTGTGGCTGGTGCCCAGCGACTTCGGTGACGCCCTCAAGGGCTTCGCGAAGACCCTCGGCGCGCAGGGCCAGGACGGCGTGTTCCGGTACGAGCCGTCCACGACGGACGAGGATCTGCCGAAACCCGAGGACGACTCCGAAGAGGTCGCCGACTGGTTCGAGACCAAATCTGACCCGGCCATCGCGCAGGCCGTCCGGGCGGCGGAGGTCGAGGCCCGTCGGCCCGTCGACGGTCCGGGACCCCTGACGAAGTCCGGTGGCGCCGATGAGCACGCCCCGCTGTATCCGGGTGGGGCGCCGGGGCAGCTCCCGCCGCCCGTCCCGCCCCAGGGGTGACGCGAGGTAGGCAGCACACCGCGCCCATCGACGGTGATCCGTGGGTCTCTTGGCGCAAACCCGGTCCTTCGGGTCCGGGATAGCCGATCTGGTTTTGTCGGACGGTGTGGCTAGTGTCTGGGTTATGGCGGGGAGGGTGGTGAAGCGGGCGTTCAGGTACCGTTTCTATCCGACTGCGGTGCAGGCGGAACAGCTTGCTC
>SEEV01000993.1 GCA_004211695.1 Rhodococcus sp. (in: high G+C Gram-positive bacteria) | reverse complement strand
GATGTTGAATACCGTACCCACCCTCAACAAAGGGCTTGACCAGGAGTCGATCGTCAAGACAATGTCGACTGCGGCGGTTCAGGCATTGATCTCGCCTCGAGCCGAGTGAGGTCGGACCCACCCGGATTGATAAGGTGCCTACGAAACGTCGCGATAGCAGCGGGTACTGGGCTGTGAGTCGATCCCCGTTCAATTAGATATCCTGATTGAACGGGGTTTGGCGTTTGATCGTCGTCGATCGGGCGAAGGCGGCTTCCGCCTGTGTCGGCCGCTTCAGTCTCGACCTCGAAGTTTCAAATGTGCTGTTGCACAATTAGTCTAGGCAGCTGGTTGATCCTCAATGCGGCATTTGCAACGGAACGACTTCATAGGGCCCGCCCGGGTGTCGCGCAATGACGGGATTCGCGCCCTTCCGTCCGGAAGTGTCTGGCCGGACCGGGAAACGTGGTGGTGCGGCGCCAGAAGGCGACGTCGTCTTCAGGGCAAACTATTACACCTTCGGCCCCGGGCGACGTCGACGAGGACGGTGCGACCGCCTAGGGGCGGACCCGGTATGGGTAGTCCGCTGCCATGGTCAGTCTTGGTGAGTGAGCGCCAGTCCGGCTCCGCGCGCGTACGTCGCCGCGGAGACGATCACCGGCCCCCTGGACACCATCCTGCGCCGAGAATGTCCATGCCGAAACCGGAGATTTACTGCGGTGTCCCGCACGCTGCGAGAGGCGCCCCTGGCGTTCACGCCGGCGCCATTCAACTCTGGCTTAATCCAATGCGCATCCAGCCCGGGCCTTTCCAACGTTCGATGAAGCTACTCCGGGCGGGGCGCACGGCTACGTGCATGCGGACCTACTGACGACCGCCCGCGACGGCTTGCTTTACGAACTCGCCCTCGTTGACCGCCCGACGCAGTCCTGAGCGAGATCCGACACGGCAAGCGGCCGCGGGCGGCACGGGTCAGACGTACCGGTTACGTCCGGCCATGGCGCCGGTGACGATTTGAACGGTGCACACCGCAAGAAACAGGATCCAAGAAGCGGTCCATCGATGTGTCAGCTCGTGGAGAAGCCCGAAGAACAGGGGGCCCGCGCTGGCGATCAAGT
>SEEV01000992.1 GCA_004211695.1 Rhodococcus sp. (in: high G+C Gram-positive bacteria) | reverse complement strand
CTCCCTGGACCCCGCGATGAGCACCTCTGCGTGATCGAGGACGGCGTCGACGTCATCGGTGAGAACCTCACCGATGTGCGGCAGCAGTTCCTCGATGAAGTCGCGGTTCGCGCCCAACAGCCTGGACAGTGCGACATTGGCATCGCAGATCTTGACGTCGTAGCCCTTGCCGATGAGTCGCTCGGCCAGCTCGACCATCGGGCTCTCACGCAGATCGTCCGTGCCGGGCTTGAAGGAGAGACCAAAGATGCCGATTCTGCGCTTACCCAACGCGATCACCTGGTCCACTGCCCGCCGCAGGTGCATCTCGTTCGACACCAGCACGTTCGCCAGCATGGGCACTTCGACGTCGTGGATTCGAGCAGTGTGCATCAGCGCGCGCACGTCCTTCGGCAGACACGAGCCGCCGAACGCGAATCCCGGACGCAGATAGGCGGCACTGAGATTCAGTTTCGTGTCGGAGAGGAAGATGTCCATTACGGCGTGTGAGTCGAGACCCAGAGACGCACAGATGGCTCCGATTTCGTTGCCGAACCCCACTTTCAGGGCATGGAAACTGTTGTCGACATACTTGACCATCTCGGCGACGGGGATCGGCACACGGAACCGCGGTCCACCGAGCCCGTCGTACAAACTTGTCACCAGCCGCCCGCTGCGCTCGTCACTTTCCCCGACCACCGTCTTGGGCGGATTGAGGAAGTCGCGCACGCTGCTGCCTTCGCGCAGGAACTCCGGGTTGACGCAGACGCCGAAGTCGACACCCACACGCTTGCCCGATGCACGTTCCAGACGCGGGATGAGTATCTCCGCGCAGGTACCCGGAACCATGGTGCTGCGATAGACGACGACGTGGAAGCTGTCCTTGGTCGCCAACGCGGCGCCGATTTCGTCGGTTGCACGCTCGAGATAGCGGGTGGCCAGGCCTCCCCCCGGTGCGGACGGGGTGCCGACACAGACGATCGTGACGTCGCTCGCGCGGACGGCGGCGGCCGGGTCGTCGCTGACGGTGAGCAGGCCGGATTCCACCACCTCCGCGATCAGTTGGCCGATCCGCTCCTCGAACACCGGGGTCTGGCCCCGGCGCAGGAACTCGATCT
>SEEV01000991.1 GCA_004211695.1 Rhodococcus sp. (in: high G+C Gram-positive bacteria) | reverse complement strand
GAGCGCCGCAACTGGTTCGACGACGACCGCGAGACCATCATGCACTGGAATGAGCGGCCCACCGGGCAGCACATGGAACTGGGCATCGCCGAAACCAACCTGGTCGGACTGATGGGTGAACTCGGCGCCACCTGGAGCCGGTGGGGGCAGCCGCTGTTCCCGATCGGGGTGATGTACGACCCTTTCGTCGAACGCGCCCTCGAACCCTGGTCCTACGGCATCTACGCCGGCGGACAATCGATCCTGGTCGGCACCCCCTCCGGTGTCACCCTCGCCGCCGAAGGCGGTGCGCACCAGTCGATCAAAACACCGTCGATCGGCCTCGAACAGCCCGGCTGCATCAGCTACGAACCCGCCTTCGCGATCGACACCGAGTGGACCCTACTGGCCAGCATCGGCCGGCTCGGCCGCCCGGACGGCAGCTCCGCCTACCTGCGGCTGTCCACCCGCCCCGTCGACCAGACCCTCGCCGCGGTGCCCACCGACCCGGCGGCCCGCGAACGCCGCCGCCGGCAGGTGGTGGCCGGCGGCTACCCCCTCGTCCGCCGAGATGATGCGCAGGTCACCATCGTCGCGATCGGGGCGATGATCACCGAAGGCCTCGAGGCCGCCGACCGTCTCGCCGAGCAGGGCATCCCCGCCGATGTGGTCTGCGTCACCAGTCCCGGGTTGCTGTTCGAGGCCGTGCAGGCGCGGCAGGGCCGCGGGTCCGGTGAGAGCTGGATCCTCGACCAACTGTTCCCCGCCGACCGCGCCACCCCGATCGTCACCGTCCTCGACGGGCACCCGCACACGCTGGCGTTCCTCGCCGGGATCAACCAGGTGCGCAGCACCTGCCTCGGGGTCAGCAAGTTCGGGCAGGTCGGCTCCCTCGACGAGGTGTACCGCTACCACGGCATCGACACCGACAGCATCGTCCGGGCCGCGCTCGACATCCTCCCCTGATCACCGAGACCCGCACGCACACAGGCCAGGAGCAGACACCACCATGACAACCGAACAACTCGCAGGCACCACGGTGCGGATGCCGGCCCTCGGGGAGAGCGTCGACGAGGGCACCATCACCCGGTGGCTCAAACAACCCGGTGACCACGTCAC
>SEEV01000990.1 GCA_004211695.1 Rhodococcus sp. (in: high G+C Gram-positive bacteria) | reverse complement strand
GGGTCGAGCCAGCGGGTGGTGACGACCTTGCCGCGGGTGAAGAAGTGGATGCCTTCGGTGCCGTGGGCGTGGCTGTCGCCGAAGAGGGAGTTCTTCCAGCCGCCGAAGCTGTAGTACGCGGTGGGGACGGGGATGGGGACGTTGATGCCGACCATGCCGACCTCGACCTCGTTCTGGAACCGGCGGGCGGCGCCGCCGTCGTTGGTGAAGATGGCGGTGCCGTTGCCGAACTGGCTGGAGTTCACCAATTCCAGGGCTTCGTCGTACGTCTCGACGCGCACGACGGAGAGCACCGGTCCGAAGATTTCGTCGGTGTACACGGACATGTCGGTGGTGACGTGGTCGATCAGGGTCGGTCCGAGCCAGAACCCGTCCGTGCCGCCGTCGGCCTGCACGGTACGCCCGTCGACGACAATCGTCGCTCCAGCGCCTTCGCCGGCGTCGATGTAGGAGGCGACCTTGTCGCGGTGCACCTTCGTCACCAGCGGGCCCATGTCGGAGTCTTTGGTGCCGTCGCCGATCTTGAGGGTGTCGGTGCGCTCTTTGATCTTGGCGACCAGTTCGTCGGCGATGTCGCCGACCGCGACCAGGGCGGAGATCGCCATGCAGCGCTCGCCGGCGGACCCGAAGCCGGCGTTGACCATGGCGTCGGCGGCCAGGTCGAGGTCGGCGTCGGGCAGGACGATGGCGTGGTTCTTCGCGCCGCCCAATGCCTGGACGCGTTTGCCGTGGGCGGTGCCGGTGGCGTACACGTACTGGGCGATCGGGGTGGAGCCGACGAAGGAGATGGCCTTGATCGCCGGGTTGGTCAGCAGTTCGTCGACGGCGGTCTTGTCGCCCTGCAGGACGTTGAAGACCCCGGCGGGCAGTCCGGCCTCGGCCCAGAGTTCGGCCATCCAGATCGCGGCGGTGGGGTCCTTCTCGGACGGCTTGAGGACGACGGTGTTGCCGGCGGCGATCGCGATCGGGAAGAACCACATCGGGACCATGGCGGGGAAGTTGAACGGGGAGATGATGCCGACCGGGCCGACGGGCTGACGGATCGAATGCACGTCGACGTTGGTGGAGGCGTTTTCGGTCATGCCGCCCTTGAGCAGGTG
>SEEV01000431.1 GCA_004211695.1 Rhodococcus sp. (in: high G+C Gram-positive bacteria) | reverse complement strand
GACTTCCGTCATACTCGTTCATAGGGGCCTCCTCCGTCGTGACGAAACCTTGACACCCCCAGCATTCGCCGGGAACTACGAGGAGCGGGAGGCCCCGCCCCTTTCATCGCATCAGGTCACGCTGAGTCGCGAACGGATCACCTTCGACCATCCGAACCACTACTCGTTTCCGTCGCGGGACGCACAACTAGCGCAGTCCGGCTTCGGCACGGACAGACCGGCTGAGAAATCGAAAGTTGGGATTCCGGGGAGATCACCAGTTGCAAGCCAGCCTCGGGATGCAAGTTGTAGCGGGATTGCGGATGTGCGGAACTCACCACTCGCCCGAGTTAGGTATGACAACATGCGCCTCACCTCGAATGACCTGTTCCCAGGGTACGGGCTCGTTCCCCGTATGCACTACCTCAAGACCGCTACATCGGTGCGTTGGACGCTGGGTGAGAGCTTGGCCAGACGAAGGCGTGATCACGGGCATCAGAGGACAGACGGAGTGCGTGGCACAGAGCATCGACGACATGAGCGGACGGGCGTGCGCTCGCGCGCTTTCCAGTCGAGCGTAGTAATCCGCGCTGACACCGGAACTGCTGACACCGGAACTAAAGATCGGAACTGCCCGTGGTGGCATTGAATGAAACCGATCTCGGTATTGAGATGGCGGAGCGCACCAACGTATGCCGGATCGTCGGAGTGTTCTGCGCCGCTTGGCGCATGCCAGGAATCCCGCTGACCTGCATAGACAGATAGTTAGGTATGGCTTGCTGACATGAAATTGAGAAGCTGACAAGTTTTCTTTTCATGGTTGAAATCTGTCTCATCGGCCCTGTCTGTGTTGCACAAGTGATTGCTGTGTCGTAGCGCTCGTGTATCTATGTCCTCCGTCGTCTCGGAGGAGGATTGGGTGTTCCTGTCGTTTGTGGATCCGTCGTTGCTTCGTACGCACCTGGACGGCCACGGTGTGGACTCGGCCGGCGTGGTTCGGCTGCTCGAGTATCGAGCGATCCCGGCCGGGACACCGGTGTTCCTCGACGAGCTGACGATGCGGCCTGTCGAGCCGTTGTGCTCGTGGTTCCGACATCTGGTCTACGAGGAGAAGGACGCCAAGACGCTGCGCGAGTATGCCTACATCGTGCGGCGGTTCGTCCACTTCCTACGGTCCCGCGACCGGGGCCTGCTCGAAGCGACCGAGTCGGACTTCAGGGCGTACCGCGTTCTGCGCACACAGGTGCAGGACAAGCCGGTCGGCGATGCGACGTGGGGGAAGGAGGCCCAGTTGCTCAACCAGCTCTACCGATGGCTGGTCGAGCACGGCTACCTGCGTCACCTACCGCTGCGGATGACCCATAGGGGACGCAATCCGCTGGCGCCCCGACTGCGGCGGGGCATGGATATCCGGCACATGAGCTTGCCGCAATACCGTTACTTCCGCGACGTCGGCCTGGGTGGGCAGTTGCCGGACTCGCAGGTCAGCACGGTGTTCCGTGGTCGAGCGCCGCTCCGTAGTCGGGCCGCCGCCGACTTGGCGTTGTGCACCGGGATGCGTCCGGAGGAGTGGTCGACGGTGTTGCTGCCCGAGCTCGGTGTCGGGCGGCGTCGACCGGGCGAATCCGTGCAGTTCCCGGTGCAGGCCTGCGCGAAGTATGGCAAGTACCGCGAGATCTACGTGCCGACCGGAGCGTTGGACGCGGTGGACACCTTTCTGCTGGTGGAGCGTCCGGAACTGGTCGCCGCCTCGTCGAAGTCCCTGGCGCGTCGACGCCGGGAGTTGTTCGTCGTCGATCACATCGATCACGGGGCCGGGACGCTGCGCGGTGTCCTGGACGGTCGGCGTCGGACGTTCGCGATGTCCGCGATGGGGCCGGGACTGCGGCGAATCACCGTGCGGGAGAATGAAGATGGCGTCGAGCCGCTGGCGGTGTTCGTCGGCCACGGCGGTCGGATGCTCGGCCCTTCGTCCTGGTATCGGATCCGCTGCGACGCGTGGGCGCGGATGCGTGTTCATGCCGATGCTCCTGGTGCACCGTTGCTGCCGCGGCGGCGGTGGAGATGGCACGACACCAGGCATACGTTCGCTTTGCAGCTGCTGTCGTATCTGGAACAGCAGATGGACGGTGACGAACCGGACGCGGTGGCGCGGCGTCGACGCCACATGTCCTACCTGGGTGGTCATATCAAGCACAACCCGTTGTTGATCGTCAGCCGGAGGCTTGGGCATTCGAGCCCGGCAACGACGTACGCCTATCTGGAATACAGCGACGATCCGATGAACGCGGTGGACGCCGCGTTCTCCGAGTGGACGGTGCAGGAAGGCGACACCTACGCCGATATCGCCCGCCACGTGCTCGTCGAGGGTGGTGAGCGCTGATGCCTCGCCGGGGCGACCACCAACACGACTTTCCTGGGGTCGACGAGCCGGAGGCTCCGGTCGACCGGATCGGTATCCGTTTGGTGCGGGCACCGGACCGAACCGGCATACCGCGGGAGATCACGTTGGACCCTGCCGGGTTTCGGTGCGCCGCGTTGGCTGGGGAGCTGGCCGACGAGTGGGTCGACTACGCCGAGATCAGCAGGATCTCGGGCGGGTCGGCCGCCCTCGGCCGCCGAGCGATACGCAATTTCTGCACGAAAGTCGACTTCCTGCTCGCCGAGGACGCGCGCGAGGCCAGCCTGGCCAAACAGCACCCCGATATCGCGGCCGTGTTGGCCGAGTGGGAACGAACCCTTCCCGCCGACTATCGGGCGGGCTCGACGACGCCGTCCACCCTGGCGGCGATGGTGCGGGCACTGATCGCCCGACGCGCACAACACGATCAGCGACCGGTGGCCCCGCATCTGCGTCGGCTGGTCGACGGCGAGGTCGGGGTGGCGGCGGGCAGCACGCAGGAAGTCGACGAGTTCTCCCGCAAGGACAAACGCGCCGTCGTCCGCGCGGCATGGGCCTGGGCGAATGAGCTGGACTCCCGCCTTTCCGAGGGGTGGGCGTCGGCCGCCCAGGGCCGCGACCCGGCCGAGCACGGTTGGACCAGCGTGGCCAATCTGCTCTGGGGACTGGCTCGTCAGCAGGTCAGCCTGCTCGACATCCGCGACAACCTTCCGGTGATCCATCGGTGGCCGCCCGAGTTGCGGGCCTGCATCGAACGCCCCGACCGGCCCGTCTTTCCGGCGCGGGCGAAGGGGATGCTCGTCCGATGGCTGGTGCGTCAGCTCTATCCCGGTCACCTCGACCTGCACGCTTACCGTGTGTTACTCGTGGCCGCCACCGGGCACACATCCGAGGAGGTCACCGCGTTGACCGGGGAGGATGTCGAGTTCCTGCCCTCGGGCGTTCGATTGACCCTGACCAAGCAGCGGGCTCAGAAGGTGCGGCACCGCACCTTCGGCACCGAGACCGTTCCGGAAACGACGGTCCGCGAGTCTGTCGACTTCACCGACCGGCCCCATCGAGAAGTCGGTGCGATCATCCGGCGTCTCATGCACGTCACCGAGCAGGCCCGGCTACGAGCACCGGACGAACGACGACTGTTCCTGGCAGCGTCGGTCACGGCCGACTACGAGCTGCGCATCGCGCGATGGGACTACAACCTTCCCCGGTCCCGCTTCGTGAACTGGCTGGCCGCCGCGGACGTGACGGTCGACGGGGCGCCCGATATTCGTCGACTGCGTAAATCCACGAAGGTGGAGAAGGCCATCGCCTTCGGTGGCCGCATCGCCGACACGGCCAACGACCACCACGAGGAGGTGTTCCGGGGCCACTACGCGCAGGCACGACCCTGCGCGTGATGTCGGGCCAGGTGATCGCCACCGCCCAGGACCATTGGTTCACCAAGGCGTTGGAGGGACCGACCGTGCTGACCACCTCCACCGAGGTGCTCGATGCCCCCGATCAGGCGGAGACCTTGGGCCTGAGCCCGCGGCAAGCCGAGGACATCCGCCGGGGCGCGCTGGACATGGGACTGACCCAGTGCGCCGACCCCCACAACTCGCCCTACGGCCGGTCGGGAGAGCTTTGCCCGGTGGCGCCCCTGCGTTGTCTGGAATGCCGCAACGCCTGGATCCTGCCCAGCGACCTGCCCCAGCTTCTGCTGTTCGCCGACCACCTCGACCGGCTCCGGCTGCGACTGTCCCCGCAGCACTTCGGTCAGCTGTGGGGACAAACCCACACCAACCTCCACGCGGTCCTGGCCGACCGCACGGACGAGGAGAAAGCGTTGGCCCGCAAGCACATCGAGGCCGGTCAGGCCGCTCTGCATCTGCCACTGGTCGCGAACGTGGAGTTCGACAGTTGAGCATCCAACGATCGAGCCACCGGTCCAGCACCGCCTTCGACGCTGATGAACCCGTCATCGGGTCCCACCCGCTGCTGGCCGACGCGCAGGTGCCGCAGTTCGGCGAGGCCCGGGAATGGAATCTCAACGGCGTCATCCGCCGACCGGCCCGGCTCTATGCGGCCGCCTGGACGCTGGTGTTCTCCTACGAATTAGCGGAGCCGTCGTGGAATCTGTTGGCGCGTGAACTGAGCATGGTCATGCTCAACCCACGGCACCCGGCGGTCATCACGGCGGGGCTGTCCCTGAAACCCACACCGGCGAACCCGTCCACGGTGATCAGCGAGTTGAGCCACCTCCGGCGGCTGGCCAGATGGGCCGAGGCGAACGGGCTGTCGACGGAACTGGCCTCTTGGCAGGACAACGACCTCCGTCGCCTTGTCAGCGACCTGCGCGAGCAGCTGTCCGGCAGCAGCGTCAGGCACTACATCGGCACATTGAAAATGCTGCACCAATACGGTCCCGCCCTCACCGGACAAGGACTGCGCACCGACCCGTGGGCAGGCAAAAGTGCCCGCGAAGCATCGCAAACTCCTGCGGGCGCGGTCGTGTCCACTCCCGTCGTTCCGCCGGAGCAATGGTTTCCGTTGATCCGGGCTGCCTGGACCTACGTCCACACCTTCGCCCCCGACATCCTGCGAGCGCACCAGCGCCACCAGGAGCTCGTCGGCAACGCGACGACCACAGCCGATGATCAAGATGCACGCCTGAGCAGATGGCTCGCCGACCCCGCGAACGCCATCCCGGTCCACATCACGCCATACCACGTGAGCGCGGCGGAGCTTGGCGAGCATGTCTTCGAAGGCGGGTTCGGACTTGTCGGTGTACCAAGGCTCGGCGGCGTGACGCCCGGTGAGGTCATCGGGGTGGTAGCCGCTGGTGGCGTACCAGACGATGACGAGGGTCTGCACGAGGAACCCGAACGGCACGGTGCGTTCGACCGCGCGTTGGACCCGATTGCGGGCCTGCCCGACGCCGAGCAGTTGCTTGCCGGTGGCATTGGCCGGTTCGATGCTCCACCGCTCGGCGTAGCGTTCCACGAGGTGTTCGCCGGTGCTGGTGCGGTCGGTGGTGAACAGCGCGAGGTCGTAGCCGGTGCCGGCGCCCGGTTCGCGCACCAGCACCAGCCGGCCGGCTGCGTCGCCGAACGCGCCGTACCACAGGCAGTCGGTCATCGCGACCGCGACGGTGTCGGTGCGGCCGTACCGGTGCACGGTGACGGTACGCCAGCTCGCGGTCGCGGCCAGGTCGGCCAGCGTGGGGAGCCTGTCTCCCTTCTTGGCGGGTCGCCCGCGCCGTCCGGTCGGTGGCGGCGTCGGGGCGTAGAGCGCGGCGTTGGCGGGGAGTCGGGTGGTGATCGTGGTGCCCGCAACCAGCAGCGCCCTGCCGTGGTAGGCGGCATCCCCGACGGCGTGGATCTGCTTGTCCGGGAACGCTTGCGCGAGCACGGTGAGCATTTCGCTCGCCAAATCCACCGGGGACGCGGTGCCCTTGCCGCCCCAGAGCCGGAACAGGATTGGCAGGCACACCGGGTGGCTGCAGAACGGCAGCCGCACAACGATCCCGACGATCACCCATCGGTTACCGCGGCCGATCTTGGCCGGTCCCTGGGCGGCGCCGTCGTGAGTCCAGAACGCGTGATACACCTTCTTCCCCCAACGGCGAAACAGCGTGTCATCGACCGCGACGGTGATCGGCGCATCCACGGGCAGCAGCCGATCGACCACCAGCCGCGCGACCGTGAGCCCGAGCCGATCGGTGCCCCAGACGTGCGCGGAGAAGAACCGGCACGCCGAGTGGAATGAGACCACCGCGGCCATCCCGGCACCGGCGAGCATGCCGACCACGGTGCGCCGCGTGGTACGCGCGACCAGGCCGGTGGCCAACAGTACGAACAACCCGAACGTCGATGAGCGCCGAAACGCCGGGCGAAAGGTTTCCAG
>SEEV01000430.1 GCA_004211695.1 Rhodococcus sp. (in: high G+C Gram-positive bacteria) | reverse complement strand
CACCGCCACCGAACCCGACGCGGGCCTGCCCAGGTCAACGTCCAGATCCGCGCGATCAAATATCCGGTGTCCCGCACCGGTACGCCGAGACGGCAACCGACCCTCGACGCCGCCCAACGCACCCCGCCACCGACATGCCCAGGTACTCCGCAGCCTCACCAATCCACCTGCCGCAGATAGTAGTAGATACTACGAGATAGTCACAGAAATTCGATCAACAGCGGGAAGCCTGTGAGTACTTGTTAACCGCGGGCGGTTAAGTTTAAGAAGTACTCACAGCTCGCCAGGTGGAAACCGCCGCGATACCCAGCAGACCACCGGTGATCACGAAGATCGACGACGTGCCCGCGACCCCGGCCGCGGCGCCCGCAGCCAGCGGAATCAGGACCTGCCCGAGCCGGTTGCCGGTCAGCCGCAGCGACAACGCGGCCGCCCGGTTCGCGGCGGTGACGAGTCCGGCCACCCACGTCATGGTCAGCGGTTGGCCTATGCCCCAGAAGAATCCGGCCACGACGAGGAGCAGCGCCATCCCGACCGGGTCGGGCATGAACGGCAGCAGGGCGGTTGGCAGCGCCGAGCACAGCGTGGCCGAGATCAGCAGTCTGCGCCGCGGCACCCGGGTGAGCAGCCACGGGAGGAACGCGCGCGACACGATGGACGCCGCGGTGCGCGCGGTCAGCAGCAACGACACCAGGAGGACGCTGAAACCGAACTCGTGCCCGAGCACCGGGAGATACGCGACGACGACGTCGACCGATGCCAGCACGATCAGACTGCTGAACACCGCAGGCCGCATCCCGGTCGTCGAGATCATGCTGAACACGGACTGCCGGTCGCCGGGCGACGGCGACTCCGCGGACTGCGGGCGTTCGCGAATCGGCCAGGCGAACGGGATCGCGGCCAGCGACACCACACCCATCACCATCAACGCGAGCGTGGTCTGGACGACGCCGCCGTCCGAGCTGCCCGCCGCGATGACACCGACGAGCGGGACGCCGACGGCCTGGCCGATCGAGACGCCGAGCGTCAATCCGGCGAATCCCCGGTCCAGTTCACCCGGTGCGGAGAGGAGCGTGATGAACCCCTGCCCGGCGACGGTCACGAGGATCTGCCCGAACCCGAGGACGGCATTGCCCAGCGCAAGGACGATCAGGTCGCCGCTCGCCGCGATCACCAGGACACCCAGCGCCGTCAGCAGCACACCGGTCCGCAGGACCGCGGTGGCGTGCCGCCGGTCCACGGCGCGTCCGATCCGGACCGCGACGAGGAGGGGTGCCAGCGAGAACAGGGCGGTGACGATGCCGATCGTGACCGCGTCGCCGCCGAGCGCGAGAACCCGGTAGGAAACGAGCACGCGGACAGCGTGATAGACGGCCTGGAGGAGAGCAGTGGCGATGCAGACGTTGAGGAACCAGTGCTTCACCAGGTCATCCGTTGATCACCTGGCGATTGCCGAGTGGCGCCTGCAACTGGACGTCGAGGGTGCCGAACACGGCGACGAGGATGCACATCTTGTCGGCCGCCTCCGGCAGTGTTCCGGTGCGCAGCGAGATCGTGACGGTGGTGTCCGTCTCGGCGACCGTGGCGTCGGCGCCGTAGCACTCCGGGGTTCCGGTGACGAAGTGGATCGCCACCTTGTTGCCGTCCGCGCGCGACCACGACTCGAACGGTGTCGGATTGGCCCGGACGATGTCGGGGCGCGGTTCGAAGACGGTGCCGAACTCGTCGCCGGGCACTTCGGAGGGAATGGGCATCCCCGAGGACGGATTGGTGGGACTCGGATCGACTGCGGACGCGATCTCCGGGGGAATCGTGGGTTCGTCGGTGCTCGAACCGGACCCGCATCCGGCGAGGGCGAGGCAGGCCAGCACTGCGAGGGCGATTACGCGCATAAGCCACGGTAACCTCATCCCGCGAGCAGGCCGGAGACCAGCGCAATCCCCGGAATCGCAGCCAAAGTCGTGACGAACGCGGTGTCGCGGGCGAGCACCGTTCCGACCCCGTACCGGCTGGCGTAGACGAAGACGTTCTGTGCCGTCGGCAGTGTCGCCACCACCACGATGGCGAACAGTTCGTGGCCGTCCAGCCCGAGAAGGTACCGCGCCATCAGGTAGGCCAGCGCCGGCTGCACGACGATCTTCAGCACCGAGGCCAGGGCGACGTCCCGCCGCGGACTGGTCCCCTTCTCCAGCACCCGCACCCCGTACAGCGAGATGCCGAACGCCAGCAGCGCACCCGGTACCGACGCGCCGCCCATGAGCCGGAACGGCTGCATCAGGGCCTCGGGTGGTGTCCAGCCGACGAGTGCGATCAGCAGTCCCGCGGCGCCCGCCACGACGATCGGGTTCTTGAACGGCGCGGTGATCGTCTCGAGCCGTGAGGCGCCGCGCCGGAGCGTCGTGACGTCGAGGATGGTGAGGGCGATCGGGGAGTAGGCGATGATCTGGAACAGCAGCAGCGGCGCCACGAACGACGCGTCGCCGAGCACGAAGACGGCGATGGGAATGCCGAGATTCGCGGAGTTCACGTACGACGCCGACAGCGCGCCGATCGTCAGTTCCGGAAGGGACCTGTGTAGCCACACCTTCGCGACCACCATGTACAGTGCGCCGACCGTCAAAGCCGTGGCTGAGGCGACGGCCAGAGTGGGCGAGAAGATCACGGAGAGGTCGGACGATGCGAGCGAATCGAACAGCAGCGCCGGTGTGGCGACGAAGAACACCAGCCTGCCCAGGACGGATTCGCCCTCCGCGCCCAGCGTCCCGCGCCGGCCGAGAATGTAACCGATCGCGATGATCACGAATATGACGGTGAATCCCGCAACCACTCCCGACACGCTGCGGGGCACCTCCTCGACAGGTATGCCTCGTGTTGGCAAACCTTCCGAAGTCTAGTGCTCGGCGTTCGGGTGGGTGACAATTGCCTCCGGTCGTGGAGACCGTCTGCACGCGCGCTCCGCCGCGCCCGAGGAGCCGCAATGCTGCGTCGAACGGCCGTCCTCTGTGCGCTGCTCTGCGCGTGGACCCTCGCCTGGGGTTCGGCGCCCGTCGCGTCGGCGCTGGCCCCGCCGTCGAGTGGCGACCCGCACCTGATCGCCCTCGCCGGGCAGGTCCTCGGACGCAGCTACCGCGAGAACGCGAGCGTCGCGTACATCGACGCATCCGGCACCCGGTTCGCGAACTTCGGGGCGACCGAAGACACCGACTTCGAGATCGGTTCCGTCACCAAGACGTTCACCGCCGAACTGTTCGTCGACGCCGTCGCCCGGGGCGAGGTGCGGGAGGACACGAAGGTCGGGGATGTGCTGCCGCTGCAGGGCGCACCGGTCGGCGACGTGACGTTGCTCGAACTCGCATCCCACACGTCCGGGCTGTCGCAGTTCCCGATGAGCGCCGACACCGTGCTGGCCGTGGGGCATTGGATGGTCGCGTCCAACCCGTTCACCTACGACCGCGACACCCTGCTGCAGCAACTGCAGTCGGCGCCGCTCACGACCCGCGGCACCTACTCCTATTCGACCGTCGGCTTCGCGTTGCTGGGCCAGGCGCTGGCCGCGGCCGCGCACACCGACTACCCGTCGCTGCTCCGCGAGCGCATGCTCGTCCCGCTCGGACTGTCGCAGTCGTGGATGCCGCTCACCGCCGCCGACCTGCCCCCGAATGTCACCCGCGGATTCGACGTCCTGCACAGGTCGCAGGATCCGTGGCCGCTCGACGCGTACGCCCCGGCCGGCGGGCTGCGGTCCACGGCGAACGACATGTCGGCGTACGTCCGGGCACTCCTCGACGGGACGGTCCCCGGCGCCGAGGCCATGGACCCGCGGTGGATCGGCGACAACTATCGTGCGCTGACGTGGTCGATCGTCCCGTTCGAAGGTCGCGACTACACGCTGCACGGCGGTGCGACGGGCGGCTTCCAGTGCACCGTCGTCCTCGACCGCGAGAACGATCGCGGGCTCGTCATCCTCACCGACACCATCGGCGGACTCGAGCAGCAGGGTCTGGAGATCCTCGCCCACACCCCCATGTGAGTGTTTTCGCGTCCCGGGGCGCACATTGCCACTCACGTGCCCGGGTACCCCCGATGGGTATGTCCGGTTACAGTGGTGGCGTGGAGACGGCAGCAGGGCGGAGGCGCACACGGGTGGCGCGCGCAGCTCTGCTGCTCTCCGTCGCCGCCGGTGTTCTCCTGATGCACAGCCTGATCGCGCCGACCGCGATCGCCGCGACACACGAGCAGTCCTCGATCACCGCCTCCCACACCGAAGACCCCCACGACTGCGGCGGTGACGGCTGCGAGCAACCGCACCTCACCGGACATCAGTGCGCCGGCGTGATCGTGGTCGTCGCAGCGCTGACGTCGGTGATGTTGCTGTGGTGGCACGCGGGGGATCCCGCGACGCGACGGTCGCGGGTGAGCGTCGACCGCGTGCAGTCGGGCCGCGGACCACCATCGTGGACGGTGTTGTCACTGGCGGAACTCTCGATTCTGCGGGTGTGACGGGGAGCCCGGGGCCGTATGCCCCGGCGGCTCCGACTGTCACTTTCCGAATTGATCTCGAGGAGTTCCTCATGCGTACCACCAAGACTGCCCTGATCGCCGCCGCGGCAGGCGCCGTTCTCGTCCTCGCCGGCTGCGGCACTGACGCGTCCGATTCGTCCGCCGCACCGTCGACGCCCATGTCCGCGGCCGAATCACAGGCGCAGTTCAACGACGCCGATGTCGCATTCCTGAACGGGATGTACCCCCATCACGCCCAGGCTATCGAGATGGCCGACATGGTCGCCGGCCACACCGACAACGCGGACGCCGTCGCTCTCGCCGCCGCCATCAAGGCGGCGCAGCAACCCGAGATGGACCGGATGACCAGCTGGCTCCAGCAGTGGGGACAACCGGTTCCGGCGGCCGGCACGTCGGGCATGCACGGCATGCACTCCGGCGATGGCGACGGAATGATGACGGCCGATCAGATGGACGCCCTGACGGCGCTGTCGGGCGCGGAGTTCGACCGGCAATGGCTGACCATGATGATCGAGCACCACGAGGGCGCGATCGACATGGCGAACACCGAACTGGCCGACGGTGAGAATCCTGATGCCAGGCAGATGGCCACCGACATCGTGGCCGCCCAGCAGAAGGAGATCGCCGACATGCAGGCCCTGCTCGGCTGATCGACACAGCAAAAGGCCGCGTAATGCGAGGATTACGCGGCCTTTTCGGTGCCTACGTGCGTTACCGGCTCGTGAAGGGCAGCAGAGCCATCTCGCGTGCGTTCTTGACGGCGACGGCAACCTGACGCTGCTGCTGCGGGGTCAGGCCCGTGACGCGGCGGCTACGGATCTTGCCGCGGTCCGAGATGAACGTGCGGAGGAGGTTGATGTCCTTGTA
>SEEV01000429.1 GCA_004211695.1 Rhodococcus sp. (in: high G+C Gram-positive bacteria) | reverse complement strand
CGGCCCTCACACCCTCCACATAGACCGCGTTGTCCACGATGGTCATGTCCACCCCCCATTTCCGGCCGCGCTGTCGCACCACCGATCCGCTCCCCGCGCCGCCGCACCGCACCGGACGCCGGGGCGCGGTGTCGGTGTCCCACCCGCCCGGTGTGCTCCGGACGAATACCTCAGCGAGGCAACGCTGTCGATGGGATCACCTTCTTCTGCGTGGGTGTTAATTCCCTCGGCGACGGGAGCTAGCCGACGCGACCGCGAGAACGGGGTGCACGGTGGTCGCGGGGTGTGTGGTGGCGGACCGCGACTTCGACAATCTCGGCGACGCCGGGAGCGTCGACCAGGTAGACCATGCGCCGACCCTCCCGACGGACACGCACCAGCCCGGCGAGCTCGAGCTTGGCGAGGTGCTGGCTAACGGCAGCGACCGTCTGTCCGACCTCGGCCGCGAGCGTGCCGACGTCTCGTTCTCCGTCGCACAGCAGCCAGATGATATGCAGGCGGGCGGTCGCAGCGAGCATGCCGAACAGGGCGGCACTCTCGTGCAGCTGTTCCGCCGCGATCGGTGCCCGCGGCGGCGACACGTCCTCGGTCACATCATCCTCCAACTGCCAGTGGCGGTGACACAGCCAGCTTACTTGCGCAAGTGAATAACGTTCCGGTGTACGAGCCGCTGCGAGCCGCTGGTGCGCTCGAGCCGCTGCCGCTGCCGCGGCCGCCGGGCCAGCCACCGCTGTGAGGTCGGGCGCCCGCGATGTCGGTGACATGTCCCGCGGTGCCCTCTGGCGGCACAAGTGACGTCGCCGCCCACGAAGCTTGCGACGCAGGTGGTTCCGCAGCGGTTCACGATGTCCTGAGACATCAGGTGTTCACGATGCCCTGAGCACAGACACCGCACCCTGCCCCTGACCGGGGGGAGGTGCCGAGAATCTGTTCAACACCCCGAGCAACCACCGACCTCCTCGGCCCAATGCCGACGGGTGAGCCGGGAACGATAGCACCTTCAGTCCCATATGTCGGGACATGCCATCTCCGCAGGTCAGATCGTTCGCCGGGCCGCGGCTCTTCCCCACCGGGCCCGGCAGGATGCAGCGGATGCGGCGTCGGTCACCACGACACCGGCGCAGCGGCGTAACCGCTGTTCAGGGCTGGTGCCGGAAAACGATTTCCGTCACATGCCTCAGCCCTGGGGGCTGTTATGGGGCGTGAGGGTTGTTGAGTTGCCGGATGGGTAAGTAGCGCGACGGCGTTCTCGAAAACGTGCCCGGTGATGCCCCATCACGACTTCGGATTCGGTGTGGATGCTACTTGGGTGGCGGGCGATCGCGTCTTGGAAGGCGGCGCTGCATCGACGGAGGAAGGTGGCCTGCACCGTCGCCGTATAGTCGGCGAAAAGGTACGCC
Source organism: Rhodococcus sp. (in: high G+C Gram-positive bacteria) (assembly GCA_004211695.1). Lineage (GTDB taxonomy): Bacteria > Actinomycetota > Actinomycetes > Mycobacteriales > Mycobacteriaceae > Rhodococcus_F. Next base: position 3,995 of record SEEV01000429.1, on the reverse strand, counting down.
GCGGCACCGTCGCAGCCGAGGAGGAACTTCCCGTACGCCCGCCGCACCGGCGCCTCCTCGTCGAAGATCACCGGCAGCACCACGTCGTCGACCAGGTCGAACGGGAAACGAACGAGCAGGTACGCGGCCCGTATCAGCGCTCGCGCCGCGGCGCCCAGTCCCATCGTCCGATCGTAACGTCGGCACGGGGCCGGGGCGACACTGCAACAGGGCCGGGTCCCGACGGGGCCATCCCCACCCGCAGTGGGAATAGTGACGAGGACCCACAGCGGCGTCCGGGCGCTCGGTCTCGCCCGAGGCAGAGGCCGCCCTATTCGGTACCCGAGCCGCCGGCACGTGCCGCGTCAAGGATCCGCTCTCGCATCCACGCGTCGACGGGTTGGCCGGCCTTGGCGGCCGCGGCTACGCACAATGCATGTTCTGCGTCGCTCAATCTGACGTTGGTGACGTGTGTCGGCCCCAACCCCAGCTCTGCTGTGAGCCGGTGCTCGGTGACTTGTCGGAGGATGTGCTGACGCAGTTGGTCGAAGTCCACCTGTAGGACGTCGCCGAGCAACCGTGCGCCGGCAGATTCGCGGTCGTCGATGAGAGCGAGGAGGATCTGTTCGGTGCCGATGCGCTCATGGCCGAGCAGCGAAGTTTCGCGCATGCTCTGTTCGAGGATCCGTTTGGCGTGCCGGGTGAACGGGATGTGCCCGGATCGAGCCTGCTCGCCTTGACCGGTGGTGAGTCGGCTGTCGATGATGGCCGCCGCCACGCCGAACGATTCCAGCGATTTCGCCGCTGCGCCTTCACGTTCGCGGATGAGGCCCAGCAGGATGTGCTCGGTTCCGAGATAGTCGTGGTTGTGGGCCCGGGCCGCTTCGGAGGCCAGGACGACGGTGCGCCGAGCTTGGTCGGTAAACCTCTCGAACACCGTTGCTCCCATCGGATTTGGCCGCTTCCTGCGGTACCTAATCTAGTTACCCGTTGTTAGCACCAGGGGCAACCGTCGGTAGTCGCAGACAATGCCGGCCACACGGGGTGGATACATTGAACAATAATGTCCGATTTGCCGGTTATCTACCGCAGTAGACATCGAACAATCGGACACCACGCTTCGAGTCACCTGGCAGCGGCGGTCACCCTATGCTATCGGGCGGGGGCCTCTGCCCGACCACCCTCGGCGGGAGGGCGGACATGGTCGTGATGGTGCGTCACTCGGACGCGGTCGCCAAGAGTGCGTGGCCCGGGCTGGACGCGGACCGCCCTCTGAGCACGCTCGGCGACCGACAGTCCGTGCATCTCGTCGCCGCCCTCACCGACGTCGAACTGTCCGCGTTGCACTCGAGCCCCACTCTGCGCTGCCGACAAACTCTGCAGTCGCTGTCGGTGGCACGGCGGATACCGATTGTCGACGACCCGCTGCTCGCCGCGGACGCCTCGGTCGGCGAACTCCTCGCCGCGTTCGACCGATCGGACGACGGCACCTTGTGGTGCACGCACAGGGAGGTGTCCGAGCAGTTGGCAGCGATCGCCGCCGAACAAGGCGCCTCCCGTTTTCTGCCGATGGGAAAGACGCCAAGGCAGGTGTGTGGATCGTGCACCGCGACCGGGAGCCCTGCTACATCGCGCCGATTCCCCCGCACTGACCGAGTTCCCCATCTCAGCACGACGGGTGATCGGGTGCGGTCGAGGCCGTGTTCGGGCGGCGGTGGCCGGTGAAACGGAGCCCGCCACTCGCGGAGGCAGGTGGCGGGCTCCTCGCACGGCCTCGCTGGGCCGGTGGTGTGATTCACGGGAACTACCCGGCGATCGGAGTCGAGGGCAGATTCGCCACGGTGATCCCCACGTCGACCCGTGACACCGCCGATCGACCGGCCTGATGGACCTCCCGGTCCGCACGCCGTGTGGCGCCCGTGGACGGATCACCGTGCCGGACTGATCGCTGTACCCACGGTAGGGGCACAACATGTCGGCACGACGGCGGGAGCATGTCCGGCGGGTGTCGGCGCGCTGATCCGGGCGGTGCCACCGACTCGCACCTCCAGGCCGAAATCCACCCGTGAGCGTCTCCCTCGCCGACCACCACCAGTCCCTTCGCCCACCTCGACGGGGCGAGCGAGGACCGACCCCACGCCCGGGGCGGGTCTTTGAATCCCCGTCTCGCCCGTCGGTCGGCTCCGGCACATCGGCTTGTGGGCCACGAACGATGTCATGCACTCACAGAGCAGACACGCTCGGCCTAGAACATCCCGAACCAGACCGCCCGATGACGGTACATTCAGCGCTTCAGCGGTTGCCTGTATCGGCACGGTCTGCCCGGTCGTCACGCATACACCCAACTGCGCGCAGGTGGACGGCGAACCTCGCTTCGACCTCGGGGGCGATGAGCACGGGTCCGGGAACGGCGGTGTGGTCGCCAGTGCGGTCATACCAGGGCTCTTCCTTCTTTCCTCCGTGACGTGCGGGGCGGGCGTGTCCTGATCGTGGCAGTTGTCGATGTGGTGTCCGGACACAGCGGACCACACCGGTGCGGATTTCGCAGTCCGGAGCGGCCCGGGCAGTGCACCGAACCGCGTGAGTGACGCCGCCGGGAGCCGGTCTTCGGTCTCCGTGGTTCCAGCGTAGGAACAGAACGGTACGCAGACTGGGCGTGGGCGCCCTCGCACGTGTTGACTCGGCGGCGGGCGCATTGCGCGATGTCACGCGGACCGCTCCGGCGCAATCTTTTGACCGGCCGTCTCCGGCGGGTCTGACACCACGTCCGGGTCGGCTAAAGTCCGTTTTCGGCGCTCCGAATTTTGGTGGATCGTCCTGTCGTGTCACCGATCGATCCGCCCCAGGTACCGAGGTGCCACCTGATGTCCACAGGCCGTTGCCGATGTCGTCGCCGAGGTGCGCGAGCGCGCCGAGCACACCGGCACCGACGTGTCCGGGTGGGTCGAGGACGCCCGGGAGCGTGTCGGGTCGCTGTCCACCGATGTGCAGCAGCGGATCGAGGCCTTCCGGCAGCGTCTCGCCGCGTTGCCCTCGGAACTGCCCGGGTGGGCGCAGGTGCGGGAGGCCTTCACCGTCGAGGAGCTGCGCAAGGATTACGAGGAGTACCGCAAGGGTGCCGTCGACCTGTACGCCGACCTCGCCGAGCGTGGCGCGGGGGCCGTCGAACGGCTGCGCACCCGCCCGGGCGTCGACGCCGCCGACCAGGCCGGCGAGGCCAATGCTGCCCCCGCCGGGAAGGAAACGACCAGCTGACACACCCCGATCCCGATCCCGGGACCGTACGGTCGGTGGTACCGAGCCGCCCTCGCGCCGCACCTGCGCGAGGGCGGCTCCCGCACGCATAACCGCGTGTAGTGGGCTCGCGCGACGTGGCACGAGTCCCGGGCAATCCTCGCGCATCGCCGACGATCTCGCCGTGCCGACCCGCAACGGACCGCTGAACCCGGTCCGGTCCGGCCCCCCGGTTCGGTCTCCGCCCGGCTGGGGATGCGCAGGGATCCAGTTGAAGACGCGGCCTGTGGCCTACCCGCCGCACGTGATCGGCCTTCCAGTCACGGCGGTGCATGGATTCGATTGGGTGGCAGGTTCCCCGAATAGTGGACACCGAGATGGCAGGACCGAGGGTCTCGATGGAGCGATGTTCACCATTCGGGGGGAACCTCAGTTGCCTTGGCGCCTCTTCTTGGCGGACCGAGTCGGTTTCGCTGGGGTCTTGGTGGCTGCAGCCTTCTTCACGGGCGTCTTGGCCGCAGCAGCCTTCTTCACGGGCGTCTTGGCCGCAGCAGCCTTCTTCACAGGCGTCTTGGCCGCAGCAGCCTTCTTCACAGGCGGCACCTCGGACGGCACCGGTTTGGCGGCGGCCTTCGTGGCTGCAGCCTTCTTCACGGGCGTCTTGGCCGCAGCAGCCTTCTTCACAGGCGCCTCGGCCGCAGCAGCCTTCTTCACAGGCGCCTCGGCCGCAGCAGCCTTCTTCACAGGCGCCTCGGCCGCAGCAGCCTTCTTCACAGGCGCCT
>SEEV01000428.1 GCA_004211695.1 Rhodococcus sp. (in: high G+C Gram-positive bacteria) | reverse complement strand
ATGACACAATGATTCGAACGCGTCGTAATCCTGGCTGACCACCGCGTCGTATCGCACGTCCTCCAGCTCGCGGATCGTGAGTGTGTCTGTGGCGTTTGACATGTACAGCTCCTGGCTCGACGGCAGAACTAACGTGCCGATTCGGTTCGACGATCGGAAACAGTGGGCCGCCGGCCGGCCAGCGCATCCTGCAGAAGGCTCCGAAGGCCTTCCTCGGTCACCTCACGCGGATTCGCGTATGGATTTTTCAGCGCCTGTTCGACGACCACGTCGATATCGCTGCCGGCCATGCCGATCTGTTCGAGAGCGTGCGGAATGGGGAGTTTCTGTGCGAGTTCCCACAGAGCTACCGCTGCCGAGGTGTCGACGTGGAGGGCGCGCTGCACTGCGGCCTTCGCCGCTGGCGCGCTCGACTCGTTATAGGCCAGCGAATAGGGGAGGACAATCGCGTGTGTTTGCGCGTGGGGCAAGTTCAGGGACCCACCGATCGCGTGGCAGAGCTTGTGGTGCAGCGACATGGTGGTGGCACCGAGGCTCGCGCCGCACAGCCATGCACCATAGAGGGCTCGAGTGCGGTGGTCGATGTTCTGTGGATCTGCGACCACTCGTGGGAGTGCCTCGGCGAACGCGCGAATTCCTTCCTCGGCCATCAGCGAGATGATGGGCGACGCGTCCGGTGCGTAGAGGGCTTCGACCGCGTGAGCCATTGCATTCATCCCACTTGCCGCTGACAGGCCGACAGGAAGTGTGGTGGTGAGGCCCGGGTCGTATAGGACGAGTGCTGGGAGCACGGACGGGCTTGTGCCGGTCTGCTTGTGCCCGTCGCGAGTCAGGCCCCATACCGGTGTCATCTCCGAGCCCGCGTACGTTGTCGGGACTGCAATGATGGGCATCTGGTGTCGGAGCGCAATCGCTTTGCCCAGACCGACCGATGAGCCACCGCCGACCACGACGCACCCGTCGGCGCCTCGGTCGAGTGCGAACTGCAAAGCAGTGTCGGCGACTTCGACCGGGACGTGCATCTCGGCTCTGTCGAAGATGCCGGTGCCGCGGTCGCCGAGATGCGCGAGGATCGACTCCGCCAGTGTTCGTTGCTCGGGCGTGCAGACGACGATCGCTCGCTCTATTCCCAGCTCTGCGATATGCGATTGAAGTTGGCCGAGCACATCGATACCGAAGCGAACTCGCATCGGAAGGGCGGTGTATCCGAATTCGGACCGGTAGCTCATGACGAAGCCGCCGTCCGGTCGCCGTCATGACCGAGCGTCACGTCGAAATGCACTGCACGGAACGGGTTGTCGAACCCCAATTCCTTCGCCCGATCCGGATCGTCTATTGCGACGAACTGGCGGATGAGGCTCTCCTTCACACCGAACACGACGTCGGAGTCGATGTAAGGACTGTCGTCGACGAAAAGATGAGTGGTGACGGGCTGGTGACCCTCGGCGGCGACGATGAAGTGCATGTGCGCAGGCCTGTTCGGATGACGGCCGGTGCGCTCGAGGAGCGTACCCACCGGTCCGTCGTCCGGAATCGGATAGAACCGTGGGACGATCGTCCGGAACCAGAATCGACCGTCCGCGTCGGTACGGAACAGTCCCCTGAGGTTGCGATGCGGTTGAATGTCCGGTTGCTGGACATCGTAGAAGCCGTCCGAATTGGCCTGCCACACGTCGACGGTTGCGCCGGCGACGGGCTTGCCGTCCGGCCCCGTCACCCGTCCTGTCACGAGACATTGTTCGCCGCCGCCATCGAGCGCGATGTTCGCGCCGAGTGCGCGATCTGGGGATTCCACCATATGAAACGGTCCCAGCACGGTCTGCTCTGTCGCGTCGTCGAGGGCCCGGTGGTTGATGGTCTCCACCAGCATCGACACACCCAGCACATCCGATAACAGGATGAATTCCTGCCTCACGTCGTTGCAGCTCTGACCGGTGGCAGTCAAGAAGTCGACGCCTGTTCTCCACTCCTCGTCGGTGAGCTGAACCTCCTTCACGAAAGCATGGAGATGAGTCACCAGCGAACTCAGGATTTCGTGCAGTCGCGGATCAGTGTCGGCGCCGAAGCTGTCCACGACTACCTCGGCGGAGCGATCCTCACTGAACAATCCTTTACGGCTCATGATTGGCCGTCCTTCCGTCAACGTTCTCGATACTTCAACCGGCTCCTACGCCGTTCAGTGCGGTCGAGTCCTCGTGGGGCGCCGCCCTCCGTCCGTTGCGTTCGGCGAGAACGGACCCGAGCTCGATTTCACTCACACTAAATATTGTGACATGGAGCATGCCGAGAAGGGAAGTGTTTGTCAACCTTGCTGAACTTTTCGGTGCCTGACTCCCCCGCGAACGCCCTATCCAGGGCCTGCTTCCGTCGGACGCTGCGGTCCGTTCGGTCTGGTTCCGTTCCCCAGCGCCTGCAGCCCCCGCGACGTCAGTTCGAAGCGGCGATTGTGGGAACGTTGCAGTTCAACGGGCTAGCGGCGTTGCGCGTGAAGCGTGACCACGCCGGTCGGGCGTCGCAGCACACTGGTGATTGACAACCTCGCCATTCTGCGTGCATGATCGGATTCACAGTATTAAGTGACAGTGAATCCGGTCTCCGCTGACTGAACAGGCGTCACGAGACTCGAACAGCCGTCGCTTCACAATCACCCGCCAAACAGGAGAATCATGTTCATCAAGCGTGCCGACCAGCTGGAGCCGGAAATCGTCCACGACACCGGAGCTGTGTACTGGATCGTCCCCGAAGGGTCCATGCGCGACGAGACCGAAGGGGCATCCTTCTTCGACTTCGTCTCCGAATTCACCGTTCAGCCCGGTGCCCAACTCCAGCCGCATTACCACGACACTTTCGAGTTCTACTACATCCTCTCGGGTCGGGCGATCATGCAGATCGAAGACGAGGCCAACCATGTCACGCGGGGTGACCTCGTCAAGATCCCGCGGAATGCCCGGCACACCATCTGGCCGACCGGCGACGAGGAGATCCGCGCGCTCTGCTTCTCGACGTCTTTCCAGGCCCCGGGCGAGCGATTCGTCCCCTGCGAGTTGCCGCGGGTCGAACCCGAGACGAGTCCCGAACCCGTTCGGCCCTGACAAATTCATCTACACTGAATCATCAAGCATATTGATGCGTGATTCATGTAGTCTCATTGTCGAGATTCTGCTTCAGCGGCCTCGCCTCGCGAGAACATGAAGTGATGGTGGACAGTGCGTCAGCGAGAACGGGGCCGGGAGTGGACGAAGCAATTGGTGTTGCCTTCAAGCGGGCGCGTCTGCAGAAGAAGATGTCCCTGCGCCAGGTAGCGGAGCAGCTCGGAATTTCGACCAGTTTGCTCTCGCAGGTCGAGAATCAGAAGACTCAACCCTCGGTCAAGACGCTGTTCGGACTGGCCGCGGTGCTCGGAGTGTCACTCGACGAGATCGCAACTGGCGGTACCGGAATGGACGGCGCAGAGGTCAGACTCGCGCAGAACCAGGACGCGGCCGCCGGTATCCAGCGCGCAACCGACAACCCCGTTCTGGAGATGGAGAAGGGGGTCCGTTGGGAGCGCCTGGCGACGGCCGGACGCACCGACATCGAACCCCTCTTCGTCACGTACGAACCGGGCGCTTCGAGTTCTGTGGACGGAAAGCTGATGCGACATGCAGGGGTGGAGTTTGCCTACGTCCTCGAAGGCACTCTGCGCCTCAAACTGGATTTCGACGAGCACGAACTCCGAGCTGGAGACTCGTTCTGTTTCAATTCATGCCGGCCACATCTCTTCTACAACGCCGGCGATGTTGCTGCACGCGGTGTCTGGTTCGTCTTCGACGATACGAGTCAATCGAGTGATGCGAACGCGCTGAACGGCGCGTTGCGGCCCACTGGCACCGATACCGCCCGAAGCACGTCGCCCCACGCACCGCTTTTCGGCGGCCAGTAGGCGCTTCGCGCCCGTGCGCCTTTGTGGTTGCGGGAACAACCAGAAAGGCGCACGAGCGGCGGAGCCGCCTACGCCAGTGCCTGCTCCAGGTCGGTCAGCAGGTCGGCGGTGTCCTCGAGTCCCACGGACAACCGGACGACACCGTCGGTGATGCCCACTGCCGCACGACCTTCCGGGCCCATCGCCCGGTGGGTGGTGGTGGCCGGATGGGTGATGAGCGACTTGGAGTCGCCGAGGTTGTTGGAGATGTTGACCAGGTTCAGACCGTCGAGCAGTTCGAAGGCCCGCTTCTTCGCTTCGCCCTCGGACGCGTTGAGAGCGAACGTGACGACGGTGCCGCCGCCGCTCATCTGCCGCGTGGCGAGGTCGTACTGGGGGTGCGATTCGAGGAACGGGTACTTCACCCAGTCGACGGCGGAGTGGCCTTCGAGGAACTGGGCGATCTCGAGTGCGGAGCCGACGGAGTGCCGCACCCGGATCGGCATCGTCTCGAGTCCCTTGAGGAGCGTCCACGCGTTGAACGGGCTCAGAGCCGGCCCGGTGTGGCGCATGAGGTTCTGGACGGGACCCTCGATGTAGTCCTTCGGTCCGAGGATCGCCCCACCGAGCACCCGGCCCTGGCCGTCGATGTGCTTGGTTCCGGAGTAGACGACGATGTCGGCACCCAGCTCCAGGCTGTGCTGCAGCAGGGGGGTCGCGAACACGTTGTCCAGCACGACCTTTGCGCCTGCGGCGTGCGCGAGTTCCGCGACCCGGGGCACGTCGACGAGTGTCTGCATCGGGTTCGACGGGGTCTCGAAGAACACCGCGGTGGTCGGCTCGGACAGAGCCTTCTCCCACTGGTCGAGGTCTTCACCGTCGACGAACACCGTTTCCACACCCCAGCGGGGCAGGATCTCGTTGCACACCACGAAGCAGGAGCCGAACAGGCTGCGCGCGGCGACCAGCCGGTCACCCGCCTTCAGGAGCGCGCCGAGCGCGGTGAACACCGCGGACATTCCGCTGGCGGTGCCGAAGCACGCCTCCGCGCCTTCGATCAGGCGGAGCCGCTCCTCGAACATCTTCACGGTGGGGTTGCCGTACCGGGAGTAGACGAAGTGGTCGATGTCGCCGGTGAACGACGCCTCGGCCGCTCCCGCGCTCTCGAACACGAAGCCGGAGTTCAGGAAGATCGCTTCGGACGTCTCCTCGAAGCCGGAACGCAGGGTACCTCCGCGCACGCTGATCGTGCCCTGGCCGATGTCGTCCGGCAGCGCCTTCTGAAACGCGCCGCCTTGAGGGATTGCACTCACCACTGCCTCCACGGCAGGCCCAGTGCCCGCCAGCCGACCGCCCCACGATGACCTTCGGCGTCCAAGGCGCCTTCGAAACCGTCGAGCACGTTGTACGACGGGCCGATGCCCGCCGCTGTCGCGGCTTCCGCCGCACCGATGGACCGCTGGCCGGAGCGACACAGGAAGATCACCGGGGCGTTCTCG
>SEEV01000427.1 GCA_004211695.1 Rhodococcus sp. (in: high G+C Gram-positive bacteria) | reverse complement strand
CGAGTTGGACGCCGGCGGCGGGCGGGTACTGCTGGGGGGAACGATTCCCGATGACATCAGGCATCGAATGGGGTGGCGGCTGCCCACCACGGTCGTCGATCTCGGCGACGCGACGTCGAGGGCTGCGGCAAATGCGCTGGCCCACTCCCGTGAACCTCTGGGACCCGTGCTCACCGTCGTCCAATGGGACACCCTCGCCGACCTCGACAGGGTATTCGACGCTCGACGCCATCGTGACGGCTACGCATCGATCTGGGGGGACGACTCCGCCGACGACCGCACCCGGTTCGGGGTCGCCGCCCGCGAACAGGGACCGCAGAGCGCCATGTACAACGGTCTGGTACCGGACGCATGGACTGGGGAGTCATCGCATCGCAGTATCAGTGAGATGGCGTCATGAGCGGGCCATCGATGCTCAGCGACCCGCAGGCCCGCTCTGGGCTTCGGTTGGACTTCCTGTTCATCACCGATCCCCTTGACAGACTGGCACCTGCGCACGACACCACCATCGCTTTGATGGAGGAAGCGCAGTTGGCCGGCCATCGCGTGCTGACCACAACCATCGGCGAGCTCGGCGTCGATCGAGGGCGCGCATTCGCTCGTTGCCGGGAGGTGACGCTACGCCCGGCGGTCTTGAGCGAAAACAAGTGGATCGCCGATACCGACTGGTACACCGGTGGTGCATCCCGCCGCCTCTCTCTCGACGAGGTATCGGCGATCTTCATGCGGACCGACCCTCCGGTCGACAGCAACTATCTGCGTGCCACCTTCATCCTCGACTTTGTCGATCCCACAAAGACGCTGCTGATCAATTCCCCTGCCGGGCTCCGCGACGCGAACGAGAAGTTGTTTGCCCTGCGGATGCCCGAATTGGGTCCCGCCACCATCGTCTCCGCGGACAGGGACGAGATCTGCGAAGCCGTACGTTTTTGGGGAACAGCAGTTCTCAAGCCCACCGACGGTATGGCCGGCCGGGGCATCATGCTGCTGCGACCGCATGACCCGAACCTGCACTCGATACTCGACACCGCCACCGTTCGCGGTGACCAGCACGTGGTCGTCCAGCAGTTCATTCCGGAGGCGGAGACGGCGGGAGACCGTCGCGTTATCGTCCTCGACGGAAAGCCGATCGGATCCGTCCGCCGCATCGTCGACACCGGCGGCGCCGGCGATGAATTCCGCTGCAACATGGCCACTGGTGCACGCGTCGTCCGCGACACGGTGACCGCCCGCGATCGTGAAATCTGCACCACACTCGGACCCGAGCTCGTCAGGCGCGGCCTCGTGTTCGTCGGAATCGACATCATCGGAGACAGGCTCACCGAAGTGAACGTGACCAGCCCGACAGGAATCCGCGAGATCGACGCGCTCAGCGGCACACACCTTGCCGCCGACACGATCGAATGGGCGATCGCCCGGTGCACGAACATGACGGAGGTGCGATGACCACGGCGGACCCAACGGAACAGCGCGAGCAGATCGTCGTCATCGGCGCGGACGCCGCGGGCATGAGCGCAGCCCATCAGGCGCTGCGCAGCGCGAAAGCCGCGGGGCGCGACGTCGACGTCATCGCGCTCGAGAAAACCTCCGACACCTCGTATTCTGCTTGCGGCATCCCGTATCTGGTGTCCGGGACGGTCGGCGCGACCGACGAATTGAGCGCTCGCACACCCGAGAAGCATCGGGCGATGGGGGTGGACCTCCGCATGAACGTCACCGCAACGAAGATCGACCTGAACACTCGCACGGTGACCTACGCCCACAACGCCGGAGGTGAGGAGGAAGTTGTTCGATTCGACAAGCTTGTCCTCGCCACCGGTGCCCATCCGATCATCCCGCAGTGGGCGGTGACCGACGGGGGTGAGCTGGTGGGAGGCGTGCACCCGGTCAAGGATCTCGATCATGCCCGGCACTGGCTCGATCTCGTCTCTCGCCGGTCACGCGGTGGAATAGCCATCCGCCGCCGCGCGGTGGTGGTGGGCGGCGGGTACATCGGCGTCGAAATGGCGGAAGCGATGGTGCAACGCGGATTCAGGACCACCCTCCTGACCCGCAGTGCTGTGATGAGCAGCCTCGACACCGATATGAGTGAGAGGGTCCGCGAGACCGTCCAAGCCGGCGGAGTCGACGTCATCACGAACACCACGGTCGCCGATATCGACATCGACCGCGTCGATGGCCACGTTCGGTCGGTCACCGGCAGCAACGGCCAGGTCTACCCCACCGACGTCGTCGTCCTCGGGCTCGGCGTGCGCCCGGCCACCGATCTCGGCGTGGCCGCCGGGTTGCCCATCGGCGAGCTACTTGCCCAACGAACGACAAGAGGTCGCCGAGGGCGTGTGGGCCGCCGGGGACTGCTGCGAGGTCATCGAACGAATCCGCGGGAAGTACGTCCTTGCACCACTGGGCACTCATGCGAACAAGCAGGGGCGCATCTGCGGGTACAACGTCCTCGGCGGATCGCACGCGTTTCGGGGCGTGCTGGGCACCGCCATCACCCGCTTCGTATCCGCCGGCACTCACATGGAGGTCGCCCGCACAGGCCTCGGGACCCGGGAGGCGACCGAGGCGGGGTACGACGTGGAATCTCTGGTCACTGTCGGCGGCACAGCGAGTGGGTATATGCCGGAAAGGTCGCCGATCGCCACCAAGATCATTGCCGATCGTCGTTCACGGCGATTGCTCGGCGTGCAGATCGTGGGCGGGGCGCAGTCGGCCAAGAGGATCGACACTGCCGCCGCGGTGTTGTGGGGCGAGATGAGCGTCGACGACCTTGCCACGATGGATCTCTCGTACGCCCCACCATTCGCCACGGTGTGGGAGGCGATTCAGCTCGCCGCGCGCCGCCTGTCGGATCGGATGTGACGGCGCCGAATCATCCACCGCTCCGGACGAAAGGCACAGTTGTGGACAGTTTGACCCAGGCGATGCCGATGGAGGAGTTGCTCGTCGAACTGAACTGCTGGGCGGGTGGGGTCGGGGCCCGGGAGGTGCGGCCGGGGTTGACGATCTGCCGGTTCGATGCCCCCGGACCGTATCTGTGGGAGCCGGCATCGGGTATCACCTTCTGTCTTGTCGTCCAGGGACATCTGTCAGTGGACGTCGATCGCACCGCGCACGGTTGCGGCCCCCTCGAGGGCGTGGTCTTCACGGACCGGCTGAGCCCCGCGATAGAAGTGGTCGAGGCCTCCGCCGACACTCCCTTCCTCGCGATGTTTTTGCAGATCGACAGGGCGATCATTCGCCGCGTATCGACAGATGTGTTGGTCAGTGACGCATCGGCGGTGCCGATCACCCGCCGTGGCCGTGCAAGTGGCAACCAGTGCAGCGGCACCTTCGGTGTGGGAGTACGACTACTCCACTCCGTTCTCCGGTTTCTCCGCGCACTCGATGGCGAACTGGACGAGCGAGTACTCGCGCCGATCTGTTTGCAGGAGATCGTGTATCGCCTTCTGCAGATCGTCTCCTGTCAAGATCCGCTTGACGTTGCCTCACGGGAGTCCGACGCCGATCCCACGCGGGCGGCGATCGAGTACATCAGGTCTCACCTCACTGAATCAATCACCGTGAACGACATCGCGCGGGAGGTTCAGCTCAGTGAGTCGACCTTTGCGCACACCTTCCGTGCGACGATCGGCGTGAGTCCCTACCAGTTCCTCAAATCCGAGCGACTCGACGCTGCGCGACGCATGCTCATCACCGGATCCGGCAACAAGGTGAGCGAAGTGGGACGCGCCGTAGGCTATTCGAGCGCATCCCACTTCATCACCGAGTTCAAACGCCGGTACGCGGTCACACCCCGCGAATATGCGAACGGGAAGCATTCTTGCGCTGCAGTGGAAGTCGTCGACCGTCACGACGGCGCCGAGGCGAGAACATCAGAAGTCTTGCACTTCCCCGCAGGCAACTGATACGCGAAAGTTGGCGGACGTCGTACGGTCGATTTGACGCCGCTACGCATCTCATAAGTGGCAATCTGTACGGCACTGAATCTGGGCAGACGTCCGAACTAAAAGGGTTGCTGTGCAGCTGAACTCAAAGAATGGGAGATCGACAATGTCCGACACCGCGCTCCCCCGCTTCCAGGGACTTGTCGGCGGCAACGAAGGGAACTTCGGGAGCTTCCAAATTGGCATCCCGTATTCCCATCTCCCACACGGCGACGACCACCCTGACCCTGTGGTTCCATGTTCCGGGCGCGGCCTTGGTGGCCGCCGGCGTGCTCAGGCTGGCTTTGCGTGAGCCAGGTCGTACACCCCAGCCGAGGCCCGTGTGAGAAATCGCTCGCAGTCTCCTGGGGAGGGCGATAGGCCGGCGGGTGTGGGGTGAGTGCTCTAGCGCACTCATCCCTACACCATGCGGTACCCCGCGGCCGAGGTCTGGCGTGAGTGGTGGAAGTCTGCGGGCTGCCCGGCCCGCCCTCGAAAGGGGTCCAGACCGACGACCACTCCGCCGCCTCACACACGGAGGAATGCGATGGCGACGGTCTCGAATACCGCACGCTCGCTACACCATCGATCCACCAGAGCTCGACCGAGGTCTACGGCCGATTGCTCTGCTGCAATCGGCTATTTGCACTCTTGCGCCATAGCCAAGCCGACTCGATCATTCCTGTTCCCACCAGAGTGGGTCGGCCTCTGAATCTTCGTCCTCGTCCAGAGGCCAGCCGCCGAGGGTGGCGCCGGCCAGAGTGAGAATCGCGGTGAAGAACTTCTCCAAGAATGGCAACGGAAGTCTGCTCTCTGTCCCAAATGGGACCGTATGTGTTGGTTGCTGCACGGCCTGCCTGCGCGCGCGTGCCGCCCCGGTGATTCGCCGGCATTCTCATGGGCCCGCCCTCACCGAGGGTGTAGGCGGTTACGCCGCGTGATTGGCGGGCGCCAGCACCGGCACCAGTACCGAGTGAACCCCCGTCGCACTGAGCATCTGCCGGATCGGGCCGCCTTGACACAGCTGGGAAGCCAGCATTCGTTCGCGGCACCGCTCGGGATTGGCGATCCTCGGGTCGATCGGAATACCGATCAGGATTTCCGCTGACGCTACACTCCGACTCGCGTCTACCAGTAACGATTCCTCGTCGACCGCCCTGACGGGCACGTCGCGCCGGCCGCGAACCGAACCGATGATCACTACGACGTAGTCGTCGCCGCCGTGGGTGAAGGTAATCAATCGGCAGGGGCGCCCGGCAACCACGAGTCTGACGTCCAGGCCGCGCTGTGGCAAGTCTCCCGCCGTATCACCATGGACCCGTCGCAGTCCCGACGCTGCCGAGGCTCGATACCCCGCGCCGATGACGGTTCGCCGTGAGGTCCAGCTGAAAAATTCGTCTGTCGCGTCCATTGGTCGCGCCTCTTCTGTGCATCCGATCGTCCTGCCGGGCCTGCACCCGATCCCAACATTGTGTTG
>SEEV01000426.1 GCA_004211695.1 Rhodococcus sp. (in: high G+C Gram-positive bacteria) | reverse complement strand
CCGGAGTCATGAGCAACACGAGCGCGGCGCTGGTCAGCATCCACGCTGTGTCCCCGGTGTCCGGTGCACCGATAGTGGGGAAATCCACCTTGAGCCTCCTCCTTCTCTGCCCAGCCGGTTGCGGCTGACGACCTGAGAAGAAGGGTGCTCAGTTGGTGTTTCGGCTGTGCCACTGCACTGTTTCGCGCTCGTGAACGCATCGCCCTATTTTGTTGCGTACACGTTTCGCCAGGCGATTTGCAGTCGGTTTCAGGCCCCCGAAGCCGTCCAAGACCCCGAGACGGCCGCCGATTCGCCTCTACCCGAGCAACGCGTCGACGAAGGCGCCCGGCTCGAACGGTGCCAGATCGTCGGCGCCCTCGCCGAGACCGACGAGCTTCACCGGAACCCCGAGTTCGTGCTGGACCTGGAACACGATGCCACCCTTGGCGGTGCCGTCGAGCTTGGTGAGCACCACACCGGTGATGTCGACGACCTCGGCGAACACCCGCGCCTGAGCCAGGCCGTTCTGGCCGATGGTCGCGTCGAGGACGAGGAGGACGTCGTCGACCGACGCCTTCTTCTCGATGACCCGCTTGACCTTGCCGAGCTCGTCCATCAGACCCGTCTTGGTGTGGAGGCGGCCCGCGGTGTCGATCAGCACCACGTCGACACCGTTCTCGATGCCCCTGGACACGGCGTCGAACGCGACTGCCGCCGGATCGGCGGCCTCCTTGCCCCGGACCACTTCCGCGCCCACCCGCTCGGCCCACGTCTGCAGCTGGTCCGCGGCGGCGGCACGGAACGTGTCGGCGGCCCCGAGCAGAACGCGCCTGCCGTCGGCCACGAGCACACGGGCGAGCTTTCCGGTGGTCGTGGTCTTGCCGGTGCCGTTCACACCGACGACCAACAGGACGGCCGGGTGGTCGTCGTGCGGGAGCGCACGGATCGAACGATCGAGTTCCGGCCGGAGTTCGGCGACGAGGACCTCGCGCAGCAGTGCGCGGGCATCGGCCTCGGTGCGGACACTGCGGGACGCCATCTGCTCACGCAGCGACGTGACGATCTTCGTCGTGGTCGCCGAGCCGAGATCGGCGATGAGAAGGGTGTCCTCCACCTCTTCCCAGGAGTCCTCGTCGAGGTCGCCGCCGCCGAGCAGTCCGAGCAGGCTCTTGCCCACCGCCGACTGCGAACGAGACAGCCGCCCGCGCAGACGGTCGAGCCGGCCCTCGGTGGGAGCGATCACGTCGAGTGCCGGGCCGGCGGGAGCCGGCTCGGGCTCGGGCGCGACCTCGGGTTCCGGTTCGACCTCGGGCGCGTACACCGGTTCGTACGTGACCGGTTCCGGCGCGGTCGGCTTCTCCGGGGCCTTTTCAGGGGCCTTTTCCGGGGCCTTTTCCGGCGCGGGCGCCTTCTCCGCCTCGGGGGGCGTCACGACCTCGGGTTCGGGGGTGATTACGGGTTCCGGCAGAACCGGTTCCGGCAGCACCGGCTCGGGTACGGCCTCACGAGGCGGCGCGGTCGCGGTCGACCCCTGACTGAAGTTGAATCCGCCGTCCGCCCGGTAACCGCCGGAACGGTCCTTCTCCGCCGTGGTGACCTGCGGGGTGTCCGGCGCCTTCAGCGAGATCTGGCGACGCCGATACAGCAGGGATCCGACGACGAGAACGACGAGAAGAACGGCGAGTGCGGCCGCGATGGCAATCCAGGCTCCGGTAGTCACGCCGCCCATTGTTTCAGGCTACGGATTTCGCCGCGCACTGCCTTCCCCCGCGCACGGTCCCGGGCGGGACCGGAATCAGGCGTCCGCGGCCGCCATGTCCTGGCCACGGAGCCGCTGGGAGATGACGGTGGTGATGCCGTCGCCCCGCATGCTCACGCCGTACAGCGCGTCGGCGACCTCCATCGTCGGCTTCTGGTGAGTGATGACGATCAGCTGCGACTTCTCCCGCAATTGCTCGAACAACCCGATGAGACGACGCAGGTTCGTGTCGTCCAGTGCGGCCTCGACCTCGTCCATCACGTAGAACGGGGACGGCCTGGCCCGGAAGATCGCCACGAGCATCGCCACCGCCGTCAGCGACTTCTCGCCACCGGAGAGCAGCGACAGTCGCTTGACCTTCTTGCCCGGTGGACGGGCTTCCACCTCGATGCCGGTCGTCAGCATGTCCGACGGGTCGGTGAGCACCAGCCTTCCCTCGCCGCCGGGGAACAGCTTCGCGAAGACCTGCACGAATTCGCGTTCGACGTCCGAATAAGCCTCGGTGAACACCTGCAGGATGCGGGCGTCGACATCGGCCACCACAGCGAGGAGATCCTTGCGGGCGGTCTTCACGTCCTCGAGTTGCGTCGAGAGGAAGTTGTAGCGCTCCTCGAGCGCGGCAAACTCCTCGAGCGCCAGCGGGTTGACCTTGCCCAGCGTCGCCAGGTCCTTCTCGGCGCGTTTCGCGCGACGTTCCTGAGTGGTGCGGTCGTACGGAATCGGCGCCGGCATGGTGACCTGTTCGCCGCGCTCCTTCGCCTGCTCGTACTCCTCCATCTCGAGCGCGGACGGCGGCAGCGCGACGTCGGGGCCGTATTCGGCGATCAGATCGTCCAGTCCGATCCCGTGCTGTTCGAGGATCGCCTCCTCCAGCTGTTCGATGCGCAGCGCGGCCTGAGCGCGAGCCACCTCGTCGCGGTGCACGGCATCGGTCAGCGACGCCAGCTGTGCGGTCAGCTGACGCACTTTTTCCCTCACCTGCTCGAGTTGCGCCGTCCGCTCGGTGCGGGCCCGGGCGAGTTCGTCGCGGTGAGCCATCGCGGCGTCGACGACCTCGCCGAGGTGCTCGGCGACCCGCTGCCCGGACTGGGCGACCGCCGCGGCGACGGCGGCGGCGTTCTGACGGGCCTTCATCGCACGTTCCGCGCGGGCGCGCGCGTCGCGCTCCACCTGTGCGGCGCGGCGCAGGGAGTCCGCCTTGCCGCGCACCGACTCGGCTCGCTCCTCGGCGGTCCGCACGGACAGGCGGGCTTCCACTTCCACGGCCCGCACTTCGGCCAGCGCCGCTGCGGCCATCTCGCGATCGATGCTCGTCGAATCGGAACCGCCCGTGTCGGCTCCGGCGGGCGATCCTTCCTGTTCCGCCATGCGCAGCCGTTCCTCGAGCTCGGCCAGCGCGGTCAGGGTGTCCTCGCGACCGCTCTCGGCCTTGTCCCGCTGCGCCATGAGCCGATCGGACTCGGCGTGCGCGGCCCTCGCCGCCTGGCCGAGACGGCCGAGGCGCTCGTAGATGGCGGACATCGCGGCGTCGGACTCGTTCAGCGCGGCCAGCGCCTGCTCGGCGTTCTCCTGGCGATCGGCCTGTTCCGCGACCGCACCGGACAGTGCCGCCGACAGTTCCTCGGCCCGCCGTTCGGCGCGGGCGAGATCCTGCACCGAGTTGTCGATGGCGGCCTGGACCTCGAGGGTGCTCGGCTGCCGGTCCGAGCCGCCGCTCATCCAGCCCGCACCGAGGAGATCGCCGTCGCGGGTGACGGCGCGCACGTCGGGCCTGCGCCGGACGTGCTCGACGGCGTCGTCGAGGGAATCGACCACGACCACTCCGCCGAGGAGCGCCGCAAGTCCGGTCCGCAGTTCGGCCGGGCAGTCGATGACGTCGACGGCCCACCGGGCGCCGGACTCCAGGTGCCCACCGTTCGGCGCGGCCTGATCGGTTCCGATGACAAGGGAAGCCCGCCCGTTGTCTGTGTCCTTCAGCGCGCCGACCGCGCTGCGCGCGGCGTCGAGGGATTCGGCGACGACGGCGTCGGCGGCGGGTCCCATCGCGGCCGCGACGGCGCCCTCGTACCCCTTCTCGACGGTGATGAGTCCACCGATCGACCCCCGGATGCCCTGTGAACTGCGGTTCTCGACGAGCCAGCCGGCGCCGTCCTTGCGTTCGAGACCCATCGACAGGGCGTCGATCCGGGCACGCAGCGACGCCACCTCCTGCCCGGCGGCGCGCTCGTCGGTCTGGAGTTCCGTGACGCGTTCGGTGATCAGGCGCAGCGCCTCGACGGCACGCTCGTGATGGGAGTCGAGCCCGAACTCTCCCGCGTCGAGGTCACCGATCTCGTCCTGGACGACCTCGAACTCGGACTGCGCCGCGTCGCCGCGCTGGCGGGCTTCCTCGATCGCGACCGTCAGCCGGGACACTTCGGCGTCGACGGAGTCGGCGCGCGTGCGCAGCGTGTCGACCTGCCCTGACAACCGGGCGAGGCCTTCGCGACGGTCGGCGATGGCCCGGACCGCCGCCATGTGGGCCCGTTCCGCCTCGGCGGCGGTCTCCTCCCCCAGTGCCAGCTGCTCCTTGGCCGCGTCGAGCGCCGCGCGGGCCATCTCGACTGCTTCGACGAGTTCCAGTTCCTCCGCGGCGATCCGGTCGGCGCGGGCCTCCATCTCGTCGGGGTCCTGACCACGGTTGGCGGACGGCTCCGAGTCGAGGTGGCGCGCCCGTTCCCGGGCGATGCGGATGGTCGCGTTGACGCGCTCCGCGAGCGCCGACAACTGGAACCACGTCTGCGCGGCCGCTTCCGCGCCCGGGGTGAGCCTCGACAGTTCCTGCTCGTGGCGGCCGAGTTCGAGATTGGCCTCGTCGAGCGCCTCGGTGACCTGGTCGTGCTGGTCGCGGGCCACCTTCTCGTCCTGGGCCTGGTCGGCCAGCTCCTCGCGCCGCGTCACCAGATCGTCCGCGGCGAGCCGCAGCTTCGCGTCGCGGAGGTCTGCCTGCACGGTCTGTGCGCGGCGTGCCACCTCTGCCTGCCGCCCGAGTGGTTTGAGCTGCCGACGCAACTCCGCGGTGAGGTCGTTCAGACGCGCCAGGTTGGCCTGCATCGCGTCGAGTTTGCGGACCGCTTTTTCCTTGCGTTTGCGGTGCTTGAGGACCCCGGCCGCTTCCTCGATGAAGGCGCGCCGGTCTTCCGGGCGTGATTCGAGGATCGCGGCGAGGCGGCCCTGCCCGACGATGACGTGCATCTCCCGGCCGATGCCGGAGTCGCTGAGCAGTTCCTGCACGTCCATCAGCCGGCAGGAGCTGCCGTTGATCTCGTATTCGCCGGCGCCGTCGCGGAACATGCGCCGGGTGATGGACACCTCGGAGTAGTCGATCGGCAGGGCGCCGTCGGAATTGTCGATGGTCAGCGTGACCTCGGCGCGTCCGAGGGGAGCCCGCCCGGCGGTGCCGGCGAAAATGACGTCCGACACAGGTGATTCCCGGCTCGAATCGCAGAGTCGTTGCGGACGCAAAGGATTTGAATCCCTTCAGCGTCAGACTCTTCAGATGCATGACGGAGAACTTTACCTGCGGTTCACCGTTCGACGAACCCGACGAGGTCTCCGCGCGGGGGATCCCACTGCTCCACGACGAGATCCACCGCGCCCGGCGTGTCGCCGGAACGGAGCAGCGTCAGCAGCGACTCCAGCTTGTCGCGCGGTCCCTCGGCGATCACGAGCACGCGGCCGTCCTTCTGATTGGCCGCGTATCCGACGAGGCCGAGTTCCAGCGCGCGGGCGCGGGTCCACCACCGGAATCCCACACCCTGCACGTATCCGTGCACCCACGCGGTCATTCTGTCCATACCTGTCACGACCGTTCGAGCTTGTAGATCTTTCCGGTGAAACTCGTGGCGTAGAGCGCGTCCGGATCCCAGCCCGGTCCGGCGCCGAACCGCACCGACGACACGAGGGGCAGTCCGGATGCCAGGGCGCAGCTCTCGCCTGTGGCGGGATCGACACGCACCACCTTGCCGCCGCCGTTGTAGGCGACGTACACGATGCCGTCCGGTCCGACGGTGAGGTCGTCGGCCGCGTTGAGGGGCCCGGAGCCGGGCAACTCGACCGACACGACGGGACCGCCGAGGTCGTCCTCGCGGAGGATCCGCAACGTGGTGGTCGTGTCGAACGTCGTCACCGTGTACACGTTGCCGTCGTGCACCGCCAGACCGTCGACGGTTCCCAGATCGGTGCGCACGACCTCGGGTGTGTGGGGATCCGCGGCCGGGACGCGGGTCAGTCCCGCCCCGGAGCCCAGATTCCGGGCGGTGAGGATATCGCCGTTGCCGAGCCGGACCAGCCCGTTGGGCATGACCAGACCCTCGGCCAGAGTCCGGGTGTCGCCCGTGTCGAGGTTCACGACGTCGACCGTGCCGTTCGTCGAGCCGGTGACCCCGGCCGCGAACGAGTTCCCCGTGGCGAAGTAGGCGTCGGCGCCGTCCACGGCGATTCCGCCCGGCGCTTCCACCTCGGGCACGATCGGGGTGACCGTGCCGTCGGGGCGGACGCCGTCGAGAGCTCCACCGCCGACCAGCCCGGTCCGCGACACCAGCATGGTTCCCGAGCCGTCGAAGGCCAGGTTCTCGAGAACACCCGCCCCGGACGCCACCTCGGACACCGACCACGGGGTGCACGCGCCGGCCGGAGGCGAGAACGCCGGCCCGGCCGCGGCGGGCGCGACCACGAGCAGACCCGCGCAGAGCGCCGTCCCGCCCGCGAGCGCCGCAACCTCTCGCCGCATCATGCTTCTCTCTCGACGGTCAACGTCACTTTCGTTCCGGCCTTCAATGTCCGCCCGACCGTACAAACCTTGTCGACCGACCGTTCCACGAGCGCCACCAGACGCTCCTGGGCGTCGGCGTCGAGCTCGCTGAGATCGAGTTCCATCACCTCGTCGAGCTGCGGGTACACCTCGTTCTCGCGGTCCGCGGCGCCGGACACCCGGATGGTCGCGTCATAGTTTTCGCCGAGGCGACGCGACAGCGGGAAGTCCGAGCTCATTCCACTGCACGCGGCGAGTGCGATCTTCAGAAGTTCTCCCGGGGTGAACACGCCTTCCACGCCCTCGGAGCCGATCAGGACCTCGGCGCCGCGCGAGCTGCGACCGGTGTACCGCCGCGTGCCCGTGCGCTCGACCCACAGTGAGGTGGGCGCCGTCGTGTCGGAAGTCTGTTCTGCCATGCGTCAATCCTGCCACCGGTCGGCGCAACGCCAGGTAGGAGGGTGGGCGACACCGGGTTCCGCACACTTGTGAACGCGGATTCTCGGCAGAGGAAACCGTTGGGCCGTAGGGTGAACCGACCAATGACGCCGAGACGTAGCGGGGAATACAGATGGGTCAGATCGGTAGTGCGGGAGAGCACCAACTCCAATCCGAGCACGGCACCGAGGATCGTGCCGCCAAGTTCTACTCGGATCAGGTGCTGGACCATCTCAATCCGACGATGATCGATTTCGTCGGACGCCAGGAGATCGCGTTCATCGCCACCGCCGACGCATCCGGTGAGTGCGACAACAGCCTGCGCGCCGGAACACCCGGGTTCATGCACGTCATCGATTCGAAGACCCTCACGTACCCGGAGTACCGCGGCAACGGCGTCATGGCGAGCCTCGGCAACATCCTGGAGAACCCGCACGTGGGAATCATTCTCGTGGACTTCGTGCAGGATCTGATCGGTCTGCACGTCAACGGCTCGGCCCGGATCGTCGAGGACGCCGTTCTCCGCTCCGAGATCGCCGACCTGCCGGCGGACCACGCGAACGGCCGGATCCCGGAACGCTGGGTGGTCGTGGAGGTCGAGGAGGCATACATCCACTGCCGCAAGCACATTCCGAGGATGGCGCCGGTCCCCCGGCACCGGGAGTGGGGCACCGACGACGTGAAACGCAAGGGCGGCGACTACTTCGACGCCAAGGCGACACCGCGGCACGACACCGACGGCCGGACGTCCGACGAGAACGTGACCGCCGAACTCACGCAGCTTATTTCGCCGGGCTTCTCCGTGGTGCCGGCTGGCACTTCGGGCAACTGAACGACGAGCGGTTCATGAACTTCTCCCGCCGGATCGCGGTGCCGCACCGTGGGCACGGGCGATCCTCCTGACCGTAGGCCGACAGTGAACGGTCGAAGTACCCCGACTCGCCGTTGACGTTCACGTACAACGCATCGAAGGACGTGCCGCCCTGAGTCAGCGCCTCGCGCATGACATCCTGAGCGGCGGTGAGCAGTTCACGGATCTTCGGACCACTCAGCCGGTCGGTGAGCCGGTTTCCGTGGATCTGTGCGCGCCACAGGGCCTCGTCCGCGTAGATGTTGCCGATGCCGGAGACCACGGTCTGGTCCAGCAGCGCGCGCTTGATTTCGGTGTGCTTGCCGCGCACGACCTTCACCGTGGCAGCGAGGTCGAAACGGGGATCCAGGGGGTCGCGGGCGATGTGCGCGACCGAGTCCGGGACGAGCGAGCCGTCGACCTCGACGAGAGGCGCCAGCGCCCATCCCCCGAACGTCCGCTGGTCGACGAACCGGAGGTCGAGACCGGAATCGAGCCGCGCTCGGATGCGCAGATGCTTCTCGGTCGGCAATTCCGGTGGCTGCACGAGCATTTGACCGCTCATGCCGAGATGCACCACGAGGGCGACCGTGCTGGGTTCGAGGACCAGCCACAAATACTTTCCCCGACGGTCCGCGCTCGCGATGCGTTCGCCGGTGAGCTGCCCGGTGAGATCGGCCGCGCCGGGGAGGTGACGCCGGATCGCCCGCGGGTGGAGGATGTCGACGGAATCGATCGACGCCCCCACGATGTGGCGTTCGAGTCCGCGCCGAACCACCTCGACTTCGGGTAGTTCAGGCACTGACGTCGTCGGCGGCTACGTCGGGTCCGGCGTCGGACAACGCGTTCCACGCCGTGCTCGCGGCCTTCTGCTCGGCCTCTTTCTTGGAGCGGCCGATGCCGACGCCGAGGGGTTTGCCGCCGACGATCACGGTGGCGGTGAACTCCTTGTCGTGATCCGGTCCTGTCGCGGTGATCTCGTACGCCGGAACACCGACGCCGCGCTCCGCGGTCAGCTCCTGCAGACTCGTCTTCCAGTCCAGGCCCGCGCCGAGGCGGGGGGCTCGCTGGAGGAGGTCGCTGAAGAGGTCGAGTACGACGCGTCGCGCCGTCTCGATGCCGTGCTCGAGATGGATGGCGCCGAGAATCGACTCCATGCCGTCGGCCAGGATGCTCGGCTTGTCACGGCCGCCGGTCATCTCCTCGCCCTTCCCGAGCAGGAGATGGGCACCGAGGCCGCCCTCACCGAGACTGCGCGCCACCTCCGCGAGCGCGTGCATGTTCACGATGCTCGCCCGAATCTTCGCGAGGTCGCCCTCGGATTTGTCGGGATGCGCGAGATAGAGCTTCTCGGTGACGGTGACCCCGAGTACGGAGTCACCGAGAAACTCGAGACGCTCGTTGGTGGGCAGACCACCGTTCTCGTACGCATACGAGCGGTGCGTCAACGCCAGGGTGAGCAGCGAAGGCTCGATTTCTACGCCGAGGGCGGCGAGGAGGGAAGCATGATCCTCCTCGCCGCCGGCGGGTGTATTACTGATGTCGCTCGTCACAACGCCTCTCCGCGGAGAAC
>SEEV01000989.1 GCA_004211695.1 Rhodococcus sp. (in: high G+C Gram-positive bacteria) | reverse complement strand
ACCAGCTCTACTACGACCTTGCGTGCCACGGTTTCCACTCCTTGAGTTCTCCGGTACGGACCAGATGACAGTACTGGGAGTATCAGGAAACTCCCTGCGAGGTCCAGTGAGGACTATGGATCGGAGAGGGTGACCGGTCTGACGCAGCGCCCTGACGGAACACGGTCACACTTCGACGAGTCCTCGGGGCAGGGTCCTTGCCGTTCGAGCATTCCAGACGTCAGGC
Organism: Rhodococcus sp. (in: high G+C Gram-positive bacteria); assembly: GCA_004211695.1. Classification (GTDB taxonomy): domain Bacteria; phylum Actinomycetota; class Actinomycetes; order Mycobacteriales; family Mycobacteriaceae; genus Rhodococcus_F. Next base: position 885 of record SEEV01000989.1, on the reverse strand, counting down.
GCGTTGACCTGCGCAGATGGTCCATTTCTCGCGGAGGTCATGTAGACGGATTTCGTCGGTGATAGAATCGAACACATGTTCGACTGCCCGGGTTGGGGTAGGTGCAACGCGGTAGGAGATCGGTTCAATGACGGCACACTCCTCCACCAGTACTGATTTCACATTGCGGACGTTGTCGAAGGCCGATCGTGTGGAGGAGCTGCGCCGTCAGATGGCGGCGATCCCAAGTCGGTCTGTTGAGCCGGCCACCCTGATGTCTTTGGCGGTTCCCGCGTCGAAACCGGCGCCGACGACGAGCGCGGAATCGATCCTCCGAATTCTTCCTGTGGCTCCAGCCTTCGCGAAACTGCTGCCCAGAGGTGGCCTTCCGCGCGGCTCGGTTGTCTCGGTGAGTGGTGCCCGCTCGGTTTTGGTGAGCTTGGTCGCGGAAGTCACTGGGGCCGGCGGTCACGCCGCGGTTATCGGGCTACCGCAATTCGGTCTGCTTTCCGCTGTGGAAATGGGCGCTGACCTGACGAAGTGCGCGTTGATTCCGGAGGCGGGCGACGCCGATTCGGTCGACGTCGCCGCGGTCCTGCTCGACGGGATGGACCTGGTGGTCCTTGGGCTCGGCGGGATGGCGGTGACCCCCAGCCGCGCCCGGGCGGTAGTCGCGCGTGCACGCAATAAGGGGTCGGTGCTGGTGGTGACCGAAGGACGATGGGACGGTGCCGACGTCCGGATCGACTCGCGGGTGTGTGGCTATGACGGCCTGGGTGAGGGGCATGGCCGCGTGAAGGGTGTTCGCCTCGATGTGGAGGTCAGTGGGCGGGGATTCCGCCCTAGGAGCTCCAGAGTGGACTTGGGGGTCAGCAAGGGGGTGGTGGGGTGGAGTGAGCACACCGA
>SEEV01000988.1 GCA_004211695.1 Rhodococcus sp. (in: high G+C Gram-positive bacteria) | reverse complement strand
TCGACAGCGCCGGAGTTGTCGGGCAGGTGGTCAGCCCGTTGAGGACCGCGGCTCGGTCGCGTCCGATCCCCCGGACGAATCGATGCAGGTTCGGCAGATCGTTCGAGGAGACGGCCGCCATCCAAGGTTGACACGGTCGCCGTGTGCCGGTCAGCATCTCGGGCGAACGAGGTAACGAACGCGGCGGTTGTCTCAAAAGGTGCTGGCAGTTGGCGAGGACTTGCTGCTCGTCGTCGGTGATGTCCTCGGGTCGGTGCAGGATCCGCGAGGCGACGCGCCGAACCTTCGGGACTTTCGCCCGTGCAGATGTACGGTGGACTCGTCCAACCCGAGTGCCGACCTGCCGGCGGGGCGGCCAGCAGTTGGCGACGCTGCCAACGGCCGACGCACGGTTCTCCTCAGCGCGCCCGAGCCCCGTTGGATCGGTTTGATCCACTTGCCCTGGGCCTTGAGCGCGGCAACCGCTTTCGTAGCGGCGCTGGGTGGTGGCGACGAGGACGGATTGCTCGCGGCGCGCGGTCAACGCTTGTTCGGCGGTCCGCCGGAAGTCCTCCGCGGCGGTGAGTTCGGTGTGCCGTTCGGGATCGTCTGCAGCCTTGAGTCAGAGACAACCGCTTTGAGCGGCACGGTTTTCCGCACGGTTTCGGCCAGGTTGTGCCACAGCTGTCAGCTTTCGGCGACCTCGATCGCGTCGAGCGCGCCCCCGTGCGCGCCCCTTCGACGCAAGCGCCGGCGCCAACACGGCACCACGGTCGTGCCCGGGCACGCGGTCGGCCAGTCGGCGAAGGTAATCGACCTTCCTGGCGGTGAGGACGTCGCCGGGATCGCGGGTGGCCATGTCGATCAGGACGATCCCGGACCGGTGCCGTCGTCGAAGGGCGAAGTCGTCGACTCCGAGGACCTTCACCGCCTGATGCCGGGTCTGGAAGCGAAGCGCACGGACAAGTCGTAGCTGGGTGCTGTGTCCCGACAGTTCCGTCGCTGGGTTCCGGCGCGGCCGGCAACCGCCAGCCAAATTCTTTCGAGGCTTCCCTTCAGCATCTGGGGGTGCGCCGTGCACATCACACCGTCTATCTGCTCGGCGAAGGTACGCCCGGGTCGCAGTCGGTGGT
>SEEV01000987.1 GCA_004211695.1 Rhodococcus sp. (in: high G+C Gram-positive bacteria) | reverse complement strand
TCCGGCAGGACCTGGGAGGTGAGGAGCTCGACGGCCTCGCGAGGGTCGGGGCCGACCGGGGCGCCGATGTAGGCCTCGGTGAATCCGGCATCCTCCGCGTACTCGAGCAGCTCGGCCAGCGCCTCGATGCAGTCGCCGGGCGTGCCCGAGACGACGAGCTGGTCCGCGACTTCCTGCGGAAGAAGGTCGGCAGCGGCGTCTACGCCGTCACCAGCTTTGAGCGCTGCTCGGGTGGCGGCATAGTCGGAGGCCTCGAAGCCCACCCGGTGCAGGTTCTCCGGAGGCTGCTGGCTCACAATGAGTGTGGCCTGTCGCCGCGCCGCCGCGCAGGCGCTGTCCCGGTCCGCGGAGACGGACAGGTTGACGCCGTAGATTCGGGTGAACTCCCCCCGCCGACTGCGCTTGCGTCCCCGGTCGAGCGAGTCGAGGTTGCTCACCGCGTCGAACTGGCCGCTGCGGAAAGCCGCGAGGCTGTGGGCGGGGAAGTTGCTGGCGCAGATGACACCGTCTGCAAGCTCGCCGGCCATCTCCAGCACCCGCGGCCCGGCGCCGGCGACCACGACGCGCACGTCGGGCTTGCTCGTCCAGGAGAACGACGCCCGTGCGTCCTCACGCAATCCGAGGGCTGCGCAGATCTGTGGGTAGTCACCCATTCGGATCGCCTCGCCCTGCCAGAGAAGTCGGCACATCGCGATGAACTCGGCCACGCGATCGATCGGATTCTGCAGCGACATGAGTGCGCTCACCAACCCACCCCCGGTGCCGATTCCCATGCTGACCCGGCGCCCTTCGGGCATGAATTCCGCAAGGGTGGCCATGCTGGATGCCATCTCGAGGGGGTTGCGCCCGAAGGGGAAGGTCACGGCCGTACCCACCCCCACACCGGTGCGGGCAGCGATGGCGCCGAGGAGAACGGCAACGCCTCGGGACTGGAGCTGGTCACTGAGCCAGACGGTTTCGAAACTCCGAGCGGCGATCTCGGCCACTTCTACCATCTGCGGCCCGTCAGCCCATCCGTGGAGCTGGATTCCTTTGATCATGGAACTTCTCTTCATGATTGTGAACTCGAATCACTATATGGAACAGGTTAAGGGCAGAACACGGCCACGGTCAAGAG
>SEEV01000425.1 GCA_004211695.1 Rhodococcus sp. (in: high G+C Gram-positive bacteria) | reverse complement strand
GTCCGATTTCTGCTGGTTGGCGGGTCCGTCGACGGCTTTGAGGTTCCGCGGATCGTTCGCGAAGTTCACCCGGGTCGCGGTGTCGAGCTGCTGGGCGCCCTTCTGCCAGGCATCGGACAGCGCGACGACGTGATCGATCTGCACGGCGTTCGACGTGCCCTCGCCGCGGACGAAGGAGATGGTGCTGCCGGTGTACGGGTCGAGCAGCGTTCCGGACTGCACCGCGCAGTTTCCGGTTCCCGGCTTGAACACGATCTGGTCGAGATCGCGTCCGAGGATGTCGTTGCGCGTGTCGCATCCGTTGTGACCGCCCTCGACCGTGACGTCGTCGGTCCAGGCCTGGCCGAAGAGATCCCGGTCGTAGCCGGTCTTCGGCGCGCGTCCCTTGATCTCGAGGCCGGCGAGCTGCTGGAGCGCGGCGGTCGCGTCGGCGCCGCCGACCGCGGGTTCGACCGGGGAGAGTGCGAGCGCAGACGACATCGGCACCGGTGTCGAGGAACTCGACGTGGCACGTGCAGTCGTCGACGCGGCGACGGTGGGCGTCGCGGACGCGGATACTGCTGTGGCCTGGGCCGATTGGTCGTCCTGGGCAGGGCTGAGGAAGGAGAACACGGCCACGGCTACGACGATGCCGCCGGTGATCCAGGGCCACTTCTTGCGAGTGACGGTTGATGTGGGCGGGGGGAACGTCATGCCGGTCCTTCAATGAACTTGGGGGTCGGATGTTCATCGCACGGAAGGCCTCTTCCGTTACTCGGCGTCGGGAGAACTGTTAGCATGCCCCGGGACCGGAATTCGTGTGGGTGGGGGGCGGTACATGTTTCGGGGGAAATTCCGTACAGCGGCCGTCGCGGCCGTGACCGTGGTGTCCCTCGGCCTCGGCGGCGCGGTTGCGACCGCCGATCCGATCATCGACACCGGTCAGGCGCTCGATTCCGCGGCGGCGCCCAACGGTTCGAAGATCGATCACGTCACCGTGATCGATCCGAGACATCTGACGCTGCACGTCTTCTCGGCGTCGATGCAGCGGGTCGTGCCGGTGGACGTCCAGCGCCCCGCCGACACGAGCGCGCCGAGGCCGACGCTGTACTTCCTCGACGGTCAGGTCCGCAGGGAGAAGACCGATGTCGAAGAGTTCCTTGCAGGTCAGAACGTGAACGTGGTGAGCCCTTCGGGCGGCGAGAACGCGTATTGGACGGACTGGAAGAGTCCCGACCCGGTGATGGGGGTGAACAAGTGGAAGACCTTTATGACTCAGGAACTTCCGCCGGTGGTCGACGCCGCCCTCGGCACCAACGGCGTCAACGCGCTGGCCGGCATGTCGCGGGTGGGCACGGCGGCTCTGCAGTTGGCGATCGCGGCTCCCGGCCTGTTCCGCGGCGTGGCCGCCTACAGCGGATGCGCCCTGACCAGTGATCCGCTCGGTCAGCTCTTCATCAAGATCACCATGGACAACTACGGTTACGGCAGTCCGGTCAACATGTACGGGGAGCCGGACGATCCGGCATGGGCGGCGAACGACCCCTACATCAACGCCGAAGGACTGCGGGGAACGGAACTGTTCCTCTCCAACGGCAACGGTCTGCCGGGACGTTACGAAACCCTGGACGGTCCCGGGATCGACGGAAACGTCGCGCAGCTCGCGCGTCAGATCTACGCGGGTGGACCCATCGAGGCGGTCACCAACTACTGCACCCATCGATTCACGGATCGCCTGGAAGAGCTGGAAATACCTGCAACCGTGAGTTTCCGTAACTCGGGAACACACTCGTGGGGGTACTGGCAGGACGACCTTCACGATTCGTGGCCGGTGCTGGCTCGGGCGCTGGGAGTGTGAGCGGAGTACCTCCCGTATCTCCCGGCGGCGACGTCACCGACGACCTCGAGATCACGCGCTCGCTCGTCGTCCCGGCCGCGGAATTGCAGTGGCGGTTCTCCCGTTCCGGTGGTCCCGGCGGGCAGGGCGTCAACACCACGGACTCGCGGGTGGAGCTGCGGGTGAACCTGTGGACGCTGTCGACTCTGTCGCCGGCTCGCCTCGAACGCATGCAGCAACAGCTGGGGCACAGGCTGGTCGACGGGGTGGTCACCGTGACGGCGTCCGAAACCCGTTCGCAACTACGCAATCGGCGCGCCGCGCGGGCACGGATGGCGGCGCTGCTACGCGCAGCCGTTCTGGCCGAACCGCGCACCCGTCGTCCGACCAAGGCGACCAAGGGTTCGCAGCGACGAAGACTCGACGCCAAGAAGCAACGCGGCCAGACCAAGAACCTGCGGAGGAAGCCGGACATGTAGGTGGTTTCACGCACCGGGAAATGGGGAATTTCCCGGATGTGTCCACTCCTCGTGTGTCGGAAGATGAGTACGGAAGCGCCGTGACGGGCCATCGGGTGCGGCAAGGTCGGGGGAACGAGGGCGACATGAGTGTGCTTGACGAGGAACTGCATTCGGCGGCCGCGGCCGCAGCGGCGGGGGACCGCGAGGCAGTCGAGCGAGTGATGACGACGCTGTGGCCGCAGGTGGTGCGTTATTGCCGGACGCGCGTGGGGAATTCCCCGCAGGCCGCGCGGCCGGCCGACGAGGTCGCGCGGGAGGCCCTGCTCGCGGTGGCGCGGGAACTTCCGTCCCTCGCGCGTAGCGACCATCCCGTGCGGGAGGTGTACCGCGTGGTGAGCAGGACCGTCGCGGACGCGTTCCCAGGCGCGGCCGGAAGTTCCGACGTCCCGCCGGAAGTCGCGCGGTTGCTGCACCGTCTCGACCCCACCGCCCGAGAGATCGTCCTGCTGCGCGTCATCGACGGGCTGTCCGTTCACGACACCGCGGGCGTGCTCGGACTACCGGTGGGCCGAGTCCTCGTCGTGCAGCACGAGGCCCTGCGGACTCTACGGCCGACGGCGGCTTGATCGGACGTCAGCGCCGACCGGAGAGCACACAGAACTCGTTGCCCTCGGGGTCGGCGAGCACCACCCAACTCTGCTCGCCCTGACCGACATCCGCGTGCCGGGCGCCGAGCGCGAGAAGCCGCTGGACCTCGGCTTCCTGATTCTCGGGGCGGAAGTCGAGGTGGAGGCGGTTCTGAATCTGTTTCGGATCCGGCACCGCCACGAACAGAATCTCCGGGTGGCTGTCGGCGTCGGGCCGGATGTGGACGTCGCCGCCGGAGTCGATCACGGCGCCCCATCCCAGGGCGTCGGCCCACCACCGGCCCAGGGCCGTCGGATCGACGGCGTTGACCACCACGGCTTCCCACTGCAGTCCCATGTGTCGACGGTACTGGGGCCGGGGGACCGCCGTCAGGGATTCACTGCAGCGTCGGATCGATCGGTTCGACGCCGAGTCGCTCGGAGTACTGCTCGTTGAGTTCGCGCCAGCCGTAGTTCATCGCGTCGGCGCCGACGATCGGTCCGATGGGGTTGCCGTCGAGCAGGGCCTCGGCAACGTCGAGGCACATGTGCCACCCGGCGGCCGTCATCGCCGTGGTGCGCTGGTCGTCGAGCGTGTGACGCAACGTCAACCGGGTGCCCGCGTCGGTTGCCTCGACGGTCCACAGCAGGACGTCGTCGCCCCACCCGTGTTCGAGGACGTGGGGTGCGTCGGCCCGGGTGACGGTGCCGTCGAGTTCGATGCGGTCCCGACCGTCGATCATGATCAGGGTGGCGGGTCCGACGGATCCGAGGTCACGGTCGGCGGTGTAGGGCGCCCACTGCGGAAGTTCGCCGGGGTCGGTGAGCGCCGTCCACAACGCCGGGGCGGAGTGGGTGAAGTCGCGGACGAAGGTCAGGGCCCACCGGCTGCCGTCGGGGCTCGCCTCGACGTGCCGGAGGGGGCCGGGACGGTAGTCGCGTCGTGCGTCTGACTCGGTCATGTCAGTTCTCCTTCGAATCGAGGTGCCGCTCGAGGGCGTCGAGGTGGTGGGTCCACAGACGGCGGTAAGGCTGCAGCCACGCGTCGAACTCGTCGAACGGCTCACGGTGCAGGCTGTAGATGCGCTGCTGGGCCGCGGTGCGGCAGGTGACGAAACCGGCCTGTCGCAGTACCCGCAGGTGTTTCGACACGGTCGGCTGAGGCAGTGCGAGCTGGTCGACGAGTTCGCCGACGCTGGCGTGGCCGTTTCGCAGCCGTTCGAGGATCCTGCGCCTCTGCGGTTCGGCGACCACGGTGAACACATCCGGTGCCATGCTCCGAGTATGCACTCACACGTATATACGCGTCAAGGAATATGAACGTAGAGAAAGCTGCAAATGTGAACGCGAGTCACACATAACCATTGACCTGCGTCACACCCGGGTTTACGTTTTACCTATCAACGGCAATGAGATGAAATCGCTCTCGACGAAGGGACCAGCGATGTCTCAGCGTTCACACACGATCGACCGTGAGGAAGTCGCCGGCCGGCTCGTCGCGGGATCCGTCAAGCGGTCGTACGCGCCCGTCGTCGACATCGACTGGGACGCGCCGCTCGAGGACGGAAAGTACTTTCTGCCGCCACGGGTCCTGTCTCTGTGGGGAACCGGGATGTGGGACCGGATGAGCGAGGAGCAGCGCATCGAGCTGTCCCGGCAGGAATCGGCGAACATTCTCAGTGTCGGAATCTGGTTCGAGAACATTCTCGATCAGGCGCTCCTGCGCGCGCTGCTCCACAACGACCCGAGCTCACTCGGCGGATTCAATCGGTCGTCGCAACACCTGGCTGTTGCAGTGAGCGTAGCTGGTCGGCGAAGACCTCGGCGGGGGTTCGCCAGTCGTGGATCTTGCGGGGCCGGTTGTTGATCGCCAGGGCGACGGCTTCGAGGTCCTCGGCGGACCACCTGGACAGATCGGTGCCCTTCGGGAAGTACTGGCGCAACAGGCCGTTCGTGTTCTCGTTCGTCGGTCGTTGCCAGGGCGAGTGCGGGTCGGCGAAGAACACTCTCGTGCCGGTATCGAGGGCGAACTGGGCATGACCGGAGAGTTCCTTCCCGCGGTCCCAGGTGAGGGTCTTGCGGAGCTGTTCGGGGAGCCTGGTCATCGATGTCGTCAGCGCGGCGTTCATCGCGACGGCGCCGTAGCCGCCAAGGGAAGGACCGTTCTTCACGGGTGGCTTGTCGCCCCAGCCCTCCAGCCGAGGCAGGTGCACGAGGATCGTGGATCGGCTGCTGCGCTCGACGAGCGTGCCAATTGCGGACCGGCCGGTTCCGATGATCAGATCCCCCTCCCAATGCCCCGGAACGGCGCGATCGGCGGCTTCGGCGGGGGCGTTCGCTGATCACGACGTCCTCGGTGACATGCCCTTGCGGCTTGTTCTGCGACCGCGCTCGGGGAACCCGCAGCGCCCGCCCGGTGCGCAGGCCACGCGACCAACTCCCGTTTGAGCGCGCCACGGCCCTCGATGAACAACGATTGGTAGATCGCCTCGTGGCTGATGCGCATGGACTCATCATCGGGGAAGTCGATCCTGAGCCGGTGCGA
>SEEV01000986.1 GCA_004211695.1 Rhodococcus sp. (in: high G+C Gram-positive bacteria) | reverse complement strand
GACGCCACCTGGCGGGAGAACCCGCCCATGGGCTGCGTGCTCCGCTGCGTGGAGACGCCCCCGATCGGCGGAGACACCATCTGGGTGAACATGGCCCTGGCGTACGAGAAGCTTCCCGAGCAGGTCAAGAAGCAGATCGACGGACTCCGTGCCCGGCACAGCATCGAGGCCTCGTTCGGTGCCGCGCAGCCGCCGGAAAAGCGCCAGGCGCTGCACCAGAGGTTCCCCGACGCCGAGCACCCCGTGGTGCGCACGCACCCCGAGACCGGCGAGAAGATTTTGTTCGTCAACGCTTTCGCGACCCACTTCGTCAATTACCACACCCCGGAGAACATCCGTTACGGCATCGACTACGCGCCCGGCAGCAGCAACCTGCTCAACTACCTGATCAGCCAGGCCTCGATCCCCGAGTACCAGGTGCGGTGGCGTTGGACGAAGAACAGCGTCGCGATCTGGGACAACCGGTCCACCCAGCACTACGCGGTCCAGGACTACTGGCCCGCCGTCCGCAAGATGGAACGCGCCGGCATCGTCGGCGACCGCCCTTTCTGAAACCTTCTCTCCCCCTGTTGATCCGAAACCTCTCGAACGGAGAACACCCATGCACTTTCACGACGACGCCCTCTTCCCCGAGACCCAGGAGAAGCTGGTCATCACATGTGCCCCGTACGGTCCCGAATGGGAGCCGGACGACTTCCGCGAAGACCTGCCGCTGACGATGGACGAGCACGTCCAGAAGGCGGTGGACTGCTACGAGGCCGGCGCCACCGTCCTGCACATCCACGTCCGCGAACTCGACGGCAAGGGATCCAAGCGGCTCTCGAAGTTCAACGAGTTGCTCGCCGGACTGCGCCAGGCGGTGCCGGACATGATCCTGCAGGTCGGCGGATCGATCTCCTTCGCACCCGAAGGCGAAGGGGCGGACGCGAAGTGGCTCTCGGACGACACCCGGCACATGCTGGCCGACCTCGATCCCGCACCCGACCAGGTGACGATCGCAATCAACACCTCGCAGATGAACATCATGGAACTCATGACCGCCGACGACATCGCCGGCACCTCGATGGAGCGGCCCGAGCTCGCCGAGGCGTACCGGGAGATGACGGTCCCGGCAGGCCC
>SEEV01000424.1 GCA_004211695.1 Rhodococcus sp. (in: high G+C Gram-positive bacteria) | reverse complement strand
GCCGTCACATTGCCGACCAAGGCCCCGCCCACACCACAAGGCGGGGCCTTTCTCACACCCCGATCATCGACAACCACAGTGACGGCATCATCGGCACCTTCAATGACGGGCAACAGACGGCGCACGATGTAGAACCCCTCCGGTTGGCGCCGGAACCACGCGGCGGCTATCTCCGCCGACTCCGCACCCTCGTGGGAGCGGACCAACTCGACGATCGTCTCGCGATCCTCCTCGCATGCGGGCTCCGGGTAGTGGTGGCCCCACGACTCCCAGTCCACAGGAGACAGGACCCCGGGAAGATTCCGGAACACGAACTTCAGGTCGAAGATCACGCGCTGCTGTTCGCGCCCGCTACACGACGTCAACCGGCGACGGAGGTGCCGCCACACTCGGTGGAACACCTCCGTGTAAGAGTCGAGGTCGCGCCACCGCAGATCCGCGTCGACGACGTCGCGAGCCAGATCGTGCGGGAACAGTCCCTCCGGGCCTGCCTCGACGAACGACAACTGCCGCAGCCACGCGAACACCTCGTGCGCGTCGTCGAGTTCGAGGACGTCCCGCAGCAGGGACTCGGTGGTCACCCGGGCGAGGGCGCACACCTCGAGCGCCCGGCGGTGCACGGGACTCGGCACCACCTCGATGAACCGTTGCATGAGCACCCCGATGAGGTCGGGGGTCAACGGATCGGCGGCGACCTCGCCGCCCCGGGATGCCACGTCGGCCAGCAACGACAGCGCCAGCGGATGCCCATGCGTGACCTGGCAGATCCGCTCGTGCAACTGCGTCGACACCGCCACCGCGCGAAGAAACTCCCGGCACTCCCCCGGGGTGAGGTTTCGCAGGGACACGACCCGCAACAGTTCACTCCACGCCGCATCGGCCCGCCATTGTGGGCTGGGCGGTGTCCGGGCCGCGATCACGGTGAGCGCCGTCGCAGGTAGCCGCGGCAGCAACCGAGTACGCATCCACTCGTCGATCGGCCCCAGCACCTCATAGCTGTCGACGAGGACGCAGAGCCGTTCTTCCGCGGACGTGATCGCGCCGGTGTCGGGCACCTCGACGGCGTCGCTCAACGCCGCGAGGACAGCGGAGGGGGACGGGGAGAGGTCGCGGCCGTCGAGCCGGACGACAGTGGCGCCCAGATCCTCGGCGATCTCCGCCAGCACGTCGAGCAGTGCGGTCTTCCCGATCCCTCCGGGACCGTGCAGGTACAGCACGGACCACTGCGGATCGGCCGACTCCAGCCTGGCCCGGACCAATTCACGCTCACCCTCGCGGCCGACGTAGGTTCGCCGGCGCCGCGAGTTCAGCAGATCTCCGAGCGGTATCGAGGACGGCCCCGTGCCCTCCATACGACCAATGTTAGAACCAGTACGGCAGAGAACACGCAAACGGCATGATCCTGATGTCCTGGCGGTCGATCGATCTCGAGGTCTCAACTTTGTCCCACACTCGAAATGGGCGTGTCTCACAACGATGGCGGATCCGCCACAGGCCCGCCAATAGCCGATATGACACCGGAAACCGACAGGAGACCCCAGACAGGGGTTCGGCCGGGAATGCTCTCACATTCTCGGCCGGATCTCTGCTTCTCGAGCTTTCACCGTTACCGATTACTCTCTCGATCCGCAAATCTCAATCTACGCGCGCCCAGCGGGCACCGCAATACCGGGTATCGGCTGGTCACACGTGCTGTCGACGAGTGTCCCTCGAGGCCGAGTCTCCCGAGTGTGCCCGCCTACTGGTTCAGCTGTTCGCCGGTGACGAGGAAGATAACCCGGCGCCCGACCACGACGGTGTGGTCACCGAAACGTTCGTAGAAACGCCCCAACAAGGTGACGTCGACCGCGGCCGGGATGCTGCCGGGCCAGGTCGGGTCCTCGATCCAGGTCGGGTCCTCGATCATGGTGAGCAGTCGTCGGTGCAGCTCGTCGAGCTCGTCGTCGCGTCTGCCGAGCTCGGCGGCCAGCTCGGGATCATGCGTGCGCAGGACCTGTTCGGCGAGGCCTGCCAGCGCGGTCGCCGCTCGCCCCATCCGGTTCAGGATTTCTTCCGTCTCCCCGGAGGTGACGTGGTTCGGGTGCCGGCGGCGCACACTCTCGGCCACATGCTGCGCCAGCCCGCCCATTCTGCTCAGATCCGACACCAGATGCACCCCGGTGACGACCTGGCGCAGGTCTCGGGCGACGGGGGCCTGCAACGCCAGCAACGCCATCGCCTGCTCCTCACACGGACCGTGTAACCGCTCGATCTGCTCGGTGAGGTCGAAGACCCGCTCGGCCAGCGGAAGATCGGCCTGGACGAGAGCGTCGGTGGCCGACTCGATGGCTTCACCAGCCAGGTGGCACATCAGCGCAAGCTGATTGGTCAGGTCGTCGAGCTGTTCGTGAAACTTGATCCGCATGGGCGTCATCCTGGTTTATCCACAACTGCTACCGACCTGCTGGGCGATCCGCACGGAGATCGCTCTTCGTGACGGGTCCGGTCCGACCTTTATGCCGATCTTGCGACGGATCCCGACCGCCGGGCCTTCCCGGGCGCGGGACCCTCTGCGTGATCCCGGCCGGGGTTACCGTGTGGGAGTGCCGGTACTGCGAAAGTTCCCGTCTCTCAGATCCTTGTCCGGATTCCACGTCGAGACAGCCCAGATGACGACGACGTCGAGGGCGATGATCAGCAGTGACCACGCCGGGTAGTACGGCAGCCACAGGAAGTTCGCCAGAATCGAGATCGCCGCGACGATGATGGCCGACACCCTCGCCCACCCGGCGCCGGTGAACAGGGCGAGGCCGACGATCGCGACGAGGGCGCCGAGGACGATGTGGATCCAGCCCCAGGTGGTGAGGTCGAACCTGTAGACGTAGTCGAGCCCGCGCACGAACACTTCGTCTTCGGCGACCGCGGCGATGCCCTGGCAGAACTGGATGAAGCCGACGGTGACCATGATGATGGCCGCGAACATGGACGTGCCGGCCGCAAAGCCCTGTTTGGTCGACGGATACTCGGACCTCGTGGGGCCCTCCCCAACGCTGCGATCGGACATGGCCGGTCCTCCCCGAAGCTTCGATTTGTCGGTACGACGATTGTCCGCCGCAGCGTGCAATGTTCGCGGGAGAACCCGGATTCCGGCACCGTGGCCTGAGCAAGCGCCAGGAATCAGCGGACAGAATCAGTGCTGCTGCAGAATGAACTGTGGTCCGGCAAGTCGGCTCGGACACGAACTCGTCGACGCGGACCCCGGACGAGCGGCGAGATGACGGCATGCGCCCCCACCGTGGTAGTCAGACCTTCCGGTCTTCTCGAACGATGGGAACCACCTTCATTCGGCTGGGGTGGACGGCCGCCGTCTCCGGGACCTCGAGCTCGGGGCCGAGCACCTCACACGCTGGAAACGTCAGCGGCTGATACGTCACTGCCGCACTTCGCGCCGCCTACAAGAAATTCGGGTAGATACGCCCCCGTCCGATGACGACGGGCGCGCTCACAGCCGGGCGGGCGGACTCGACGACGCGGTCCTTCCTGCACAGCCCCTCCCGTTGCCGCGCCACCTCCCCGGCGACCAAGCCCCGGATCCACTGCACAATCGGATTGCATTTCGTTGCATTACAACGTTTTTAGATGGGGGTAACCAAATTCTGTCGCATTCAGCGTCTGGAAGGACGGGTCGACCACATCTGGCGGCGACGGCCAGGTTCTGTCTGCTGATTGCGCAGTCGGTGGGTCGTGATTGTTGACGCCAGAAATACGGTACTTGTCGTAGCGGGTTGCGACACCGCGCCAATGCTCGAGTCGGTTGAAACCACGCTCGACGAGCAGTACGGCGGGTGCGATTGCCACAAACGATGCGCCGACCCAAACGCTCCGCACCCGGCGATCGGATGGGTGGATATGTGCATCGACACTGGGGTCACGCGAACGCTGGGATCACTCCAGAACCCGCGCACCCGCCCGCCGGCCAGGCAAGATCCCACAGTTTGGCGAACCAGACGTAGAGCACCTCGCTCGCGGCGACGACCGTCACGTCGTCGGTCGGCGGAAGCCGCCGTCGGAGCTCGTGGGCGGCGGTGAGCCCTCCGATGTCGCTACCGTATCGGCGGATGAACCGATCGTGGGCGCGAGCCGCCACAATCCAGCGGCGGCGAGAACGTGCCACAGCGCGTGGCCCTGCAGGACGCTGCTCGGCCGGCAGATCGACGTCCGGTCGCCGATGGTGCCGAGCAGAGCGCCGGACGCGAGAAGCAGTGCCGCGACGATCGTCGTGCGCCGCAGCTGCAGACGGACGCGGGCGCGTTCCAGACCGAGTCCCACGGCGACCGCGGCGAGCATTGCCTGCACGATCGTGGATGCAATCGAGCCGGCAGCCACGGTGGGAACCATGACGAGCGGAACGACGAGCCACCACCCCGGCGAGAGCCGACGGCCGAACCGGCCGGAGGCGGCGTCGACGGCGATGTAGGCGAGCAGTGTCGCAATCGGAATGTCGTGTGCATAGGCTTGCCACGGCGGGTTGGGTCCGTGCGCAACGAGCGACCCGGCGCCGACCGCGACGACGAGCAGGCCGTAGGTCACGGTCGGCGCGCCGTGCGGACGACGCGCGACGACCGCGAGGCCGGCAACCACGAAGGCCAGGCTGGTGACAGCGGCCGCCGGCTGCCCGATAAAGCCTGCGTCTCGATACAGCTCGCAGACGTTCGCCAGCATCATGGATCGAGGCTAGCCGTTACAGGCCAGCCGCCCCGGATCCGGTTGATCAGGTCCTCGGCGCCGACACCGCACTGGCCGGGCTACGCCCGAATAGGCATCTCGCGAGTGCAGCCCTGGAGGGGTGCGGAAGCGCTGGTGGGAGTTCGAGGGGGGGCAGTTCGGGGCTCACATAGCCAAGGCGATCGGCAGCACCAACGTCAAGTACCCGTGGTGGACCAACTCGTCCACCCGCTGGGGGCCAATTACGCTCCGAGTCGGTGGTGCCCGGCCCCTTCGGCGTGGGGGCGCAGGACCGGCCTGAGCGCGCGAAAGAACTGCTCGGGCGCGTTCTCGCCGCCAATCATCGAGGTGTCCCGCGTGACCCCGTCGTTGACCAGGAAGTACGGGTTGGTGACGCCGAGCCCCTCGGCCGCGTTCAGTCGTTCGGCGAGCGACTTGACCTCCGGGAACTCCTCGATTCGGAACTCGGGTGCCACACTCGTGTCGGTCACGTGATCGATCACATCGCCGAGAGTGCGGTTCGGCGAAACCAATTCCGGTTCGACGACGAGATCCGGGAATGCGCGGAGGCGGAACTACGCGGTGGTGCAGTGTGCGAGAGGGCGACCTTGTTGACGTCCTCTCGGCCGTGAACGACCGAGATTCCCGGACTCGCGTCCCGAGGTTCCTGTTTCACCGACAGTTGCCTCCCCACACTTCATGTGCGGGGCGGTCTCACACCATCTCCGCAGGCTGCCACCGTCAGT
>SEEV01000985.1 GCA_004211695.1 Rhodococcus sp. (in: high G+C Gram-positive bacteria) | reverse complement strand
ATACGCACGGCCGCCGAGCGGTTGCGCTGGCTGTACACGAGGTTGATGGGGGCTTCGTAGCCCGGCACCAGACGGTGGTACGAGTTGATCGTCGGGTTGGTGAACGCCAGCAGCGACGGGGCGTGGTGCAGGATGCCGCCGATGTAGTGACGCGCCATGTCGGACAGACCCGCGTAGCCGGCCTCGTCGTGGAACAGGGGCTTGCCGTCCTTCCACAGCGACTGGTGGACGTGCATGCCCGAGCCGTTGTCGCCGAATAGCGGCTTCGGCATGAACGTGGCCGACTTGCCGTGCTGCCAGGCGGTGTTCTTCACGATGTACTTGAACAGCTGCAGGTCGTCCGCGGCCGCGAGCAGCGTGTTGAACTTGTAATTGATCTCCTGCTGGCCGCCGGTGCCCACCTCGTGGTGGCCGCGCTCGAGCTCGAAGCCCGCGTTCTGCAGGTTGGTGGAGATTTCGTCGCGCAGGTCGACGTAGTGGTCGTACGGAGCGACGGGGAAGTAGCCGCCCTTGGGGCGGACCTTGTAGCCCAGGTTCGGGCTGCCGTCGGCGTTCACGTCGTTACCGGTGTTCCAGGAACCCGAGATGGAGTCGAGTTCGTAGAACGCGCCGTTGATGCCGGAGTCGTAGCGGACGGAGTCGAAGATGTAGAACTCGGCCTCGGCACCGAAGAAGGCGGTGTCGGCGATGCCGGTCGACTTCAGGTACTCCTCGGCCTTGCGCGCGACGTTACGGGGGTCGCGGCTGTAGGACTCACGCGTGAACGGGTCGTGGACGAAGAAGTTGATGTTCAGCGTCTTGGCCGCACGGAAGGGGTCGATCTGGGCGGTGGCGACATCGGGCAGGAGCATCATGTCCGACTCATGGATCGACTGGAAGCCGCGGACGGACGAACCATCGAACGCGAGGCCGTCCTCGAAGACATCCTGGTTGAACGCCGACGCCGGGATCGAGAAGTGCTGCTGGACGCCCGGCAGGTCACTGAACCGGATGTCGACATACTCGACGTTCTCGTCCTTGATGAACTTGATGACCTCTTCGGCCGTGGTGAACGCCACGCTTGTGCTCCTTAAGTCGCTTCAGCCAAGTGGATATTGGCGAATTCGTCGAGCCAGACGGTA
>SEEV01000070.1 GCA_004211695.1 Rhodococcus sp. (in: high G+C Gram-positive bacteria) | reverse complement strand
ACGCCCGCGCTCCAAGGTGCAGCGCCGTGTCCGGCCACTCTTCGCCCGTGCCGAACACCGACGCTGGGGCCGATCACGGGGTTGGGGCGAACAACACTCGCGGTTCCAGGTCCAGCCAGGTGACCGGCGCTTGTTCGGGTGGGGACAGATTGAGTACGAGGTCGCCCATGCGGCGGATGGTGTGTTGGATGTACGGGGTGATGGTGGCCAGATCGTCGGTGTCGACGGGATAGCCCTCGGCGGCGAGGCCGTTGGCGACGTCGGTGATGTCCAATGCGGTCGAGTAGATCGCGCAGTTGGCCAGCAGCTCGTTGAACTTGACCACCCGTTCCTGGTGGTCGGGGTCGTTGTGGCCGATCAGCCTGCCGCCGATCATCAGCCATTCCGAGTAGCCGTGGAACGCCTCGGCCTTGTTCGTGACCGCCGTGATCTGCTCCCGCAGACCGGGTTCGGAGAGGTAGCGCATCGCAGATCACCAGGGTCGGGTTGCGATAGACGTAGATGCGGTCCGGCATGACCCCGCCGTAGGTGCTGTCGCGCTCGGTCAGCGGTATGCCGTCGTAGAAACCCAGCAGCGTCGGGTCGTCGGCGGGCGCGTCGTCCTCGATGAACAGCACGACGTTGTCGAGCAACGCAGCAAGCTCGGCGGGCACCGCGGCGAACGCACTCGGCGAGCTCGGCGAAGCGATCCTCGCTGACCTCGATCATGCTTACATCCTGCCTGATGCGGTTTGGGTGGCAAGAGTGTCACCCACTATGCGGAACGGGTTTTCCGGCCCCATCGTCTAGCGGCCTAGGACGCCGCCCTTTCACGGCGGTAGCACGGGTTCGAATCCCGTTGGGGGTGCCAAGCAAATCAGGCATCTGACCTGCAGAGATGGCTTCGAGCAACCTGGACAACTGCTCACCTGGTTGCCCAATTGGCAACACTTTGGCAACAGCACGTTCAGGGGGCAGCGCAGGTGTCGAGCCGCGTTCGAGATTGCGAGCCGCATCCATCGCGCCGGCGACCTCGTCGAGCCGGCTCTCGAACAGTTGGCCATACGAAGACAAGATCGTTCTGCCCCCTGCCTGCGAGGTGTCGGGCGAGGTCGTCGACGAGGAATTTGGGGATCGGTACCTCGCGCCGTTGGTGCGTCTTGGTGGTGCCCCACACCATTCCGAGTCCCTGCACTGGGGTGACCGACTCGGCGACGACGGCTCGGCGTTTCTCGAGGTCGATGCCAACAAGACATCGCCTTGTCACGGCGATCATTCGATCCACCCCGAGGAGGCCCCAGCATAGGGATATGAATGACTGCGGGTCCCGTTGTGCGAGTTGGCCTCGTAGACGTTGCCCATCGTGAGCATCCCCATGTCGGCCATGTCGATCGGGCCGTTCGTTCAAGAGACCGTGGACATGCTGGGCCGCTACGACGCCGTCCTGTCCCCCACCTCCGGAATCCTCGCCGGGCCGGCCGAAAGCCCCATGATCCACGAGTTCGCGGGCCCGGCCAACTTCACGTCCGCATTCAACGCCGCCGGCACCCCCGCAGCCTCGATCAACTGCGGATTCTCCAACGACGGACGGCCGATCGGCCTGCAGATCGCCGCAGATCGCCGGCGCGACCTGACCGTGCTGCAGGTCGCCGCCTGGTACGAGGCCCACCGCGGCCCCGAGGCGACCCCCGACTGGAGTGCCCTCGACTGACCACAGAGCCTTCCTACGGCAGAAGGCCGCCGCGTTCCGATTCACCAATAGGAGAAAGAATGAGCACCACAACAAGTAGCACGCACGACCTCGCCCGACTGATCGACGACCTCGCACCCCGGTTCACCGCACTCAGTGACACGATCTGGGATAATCCCGAATTACGTTGGGACGAAACAGCATCCGCGGAAAACCATATCGAGCTGGCACGCTCGGAGGGGTTGCTCACGGGGTCGACCGATGTCGGCGACGTCAGCTGGGTCACACCCACCGTGCAATGCACCACCGCCTGTGTCACTCGCGGCACCCCCGCGCATTCATGGCAGCTGGTCGCTCAAGGGAAGCTCCCCGCCGCGCACAAGGGCATGCTCCACGCGGCAAAGACCATGGCCGGAACTGCCATGAACCTGCTCACCGACCCCACGCTACTGAAACTCGCCAAGGAAGAGTTCGTCGAACGAACCACCAAGCAGCCCTACGACTCCCCGATTCCCGACGGAGTCATCGCACCACCGCTGCGGTAGATAGGTCGGACGGGCACTCACACGAGTGCCCGTCCGGATGTGGGATGTAACGTCGCCCACGACGCGAATGAGGGGCTTGCCTGCCCCACGGCGGTGATCATGATATCCACGACGAGAAATTGCACCACGCCGACGCCGGGTCCACCGCCACGATCGCAAGGCTCGGTCGCTCGAGTCCGGAGTCGGATTACTCTTCGTCAGCCACGACCTCGCCGCGGCCCGCGGTGTGGCCGGCGCCCTGCGCGTCGGACAGGTGCATGTCTCCCCGATCCCGGTACCGGACGCCGAACAGACCCTCGCCGACCTCGGGCACCCCAATCCCCGGCTCCGGTCCGATCACCGGATCGCCTCCCCAAGCCTGCGGACCGCTCTGCTCAAACTCTGGAACCTCTGAACCACCACGGCAAATACGCAGCGTGACCGGCGGAAATAACACGTCCCCACTAGTCACCGAACCGCCATCATCGCCGGCAATGCACGCAATAATGGCAATGCCGGCAGATCGCTTCCGCGGGTGACGGTTCGCCGGTCCAATCCTGTGGCTCGCGCCTTGGCGCCGACTCACCCGAGTGGGGTCACGCCAGGGCCAGAACTCGGGAACGTGCCTCCAGGTAGCGGGCGAGAAGATCGAGCATCTCGGCGTCCGGGTGCGCGAGTTCGGGAAGGTCCTTCGCGCTGATGATCGTCTGGTCGACCGCGGCGACCTGCCGGAGGCACTCGCCGAGTGCCTCCGGTGTGACGACGGCGGCGTCGAGCCTGTCGGTGAGGTACCGAATCGACGTCTCCAGGCCCAGACCCGGGTTGCGGGTGCCGTTTCCGGCCCGCCGGGTTTCGACCAACTGCCACCACTGGTCCAGCTCGGCCAGCACCGGAGGATCGGCGACCGCGACACGTAAGGCTCGGTCGATCGACTGCGGATCAGTGAGATCAACCTCACCCACACCTGCTGCGCGGGTGAGGATCTGGCCGAGCTGGTGGTTAGCGAGACCGTCGCCGCGGCTCCACCAGTACGACACCATCACATGTACCGTGCTCGCCGCGGCCAGCTCCCCCATCACACCCAGTTCCCTTCAACGCAAGACGAAAAATGTTGGAGTCCATCCTCACAGCCCGGCAACCGCCCCGGAGTTCCAGGGCACGGCTGTGGACCGGCGATTTCAGGCTGTGCGGCGGGAGGTGTGGGACGCCGCACACATCGGGCACCACGTGCGCTCGCCGACGATCCACCCGTTCGTCTCGGCGAAGGCCACCGGCTCGGGCCGGCCGGCGACGGCCGCGGCGAAGGTGTGCTCGCACAGACCACATCCCGACCGCCAGGCAATCCAGTGACGGGCCATCGGTGCGGGCCGCCCGGATCCGCATCATGGAGGGATGCCGGGTGGTCGGCATGATCCCCGGCAACAGGAACCCCCACATCTCGTCCACCCGCTGCTCGAGATCCACGCGATGAGTCAGGACCTGAGACACAGTCTGGACCTCGGTGAACGCGCCGATGACGAACCGCGCGAACGTCGGCGGGTCGATAGTGTCCACAAGGTCGCCCTCGGCGACCGCACGCGCCGCCAACCCTTGACAGGCGGCGATCCAATCCAAGTACGGGCCCGCGGGGCCACGGTCGTCGGCACTGAGCTCGAGGGTGATGCGGATCCCGGCCCGCACGATCGGATCCTGCACGATCTGCCGGGCCATCTCGTGGCAGAGCATCACGATCTGCTCGATCGCCGACGCCTCCTGCGCGGCGATGGCCTGCACCGCGGAGATGGGATCCGGTGCTGCTCGGCGATGATGTGCCGGGCCAAATCCTCCTTGGACCGGAAATGAAAATACTACGCCCCCTTCGTCATGCCCGCCGCCTCGAGGATCTCGACGAGACTGGCGCCCTCGAATCCGGACTTGTCGAACATTTCCGCTGCCCCGCGGACGATCTGCGCCCGAGTCACCGCCGCCCGTTGCTGTTGAACCATGTACCGCACCTTCCGTGCCCGTTCGCGGCTGCAGCACGGCGACTTTCGGTCGCACCCCCTGCAGCCTGCGCGACGCTACCACCGGCACCGGCACGCCGTACCTCCGGAAAATCCCGCGTCCACCTGCACAGCCGCCGACACCCGCTCACCCGAAAACAGACCACGGTGCCGCTTCCTCGGTGGGTTCCGCCCGGTCAGCCAGCGCCGTCGCGGCTCCGGTGTGTCGCTATCGGTGGTCGCGGTACTGCTCGGCGATCTCGTCGGCGTCCCGAGTCAACCAGGTCAGCGCCCCTACCGATTCATCCCTGGGCACGAGCAGATCCGCCCATCGGCACTGCGGCCCGCGGACGCACACCAACGCCAACCCGGAATCGGACAACGTCTGCCACAGCTGCTCACCCACCGGCGACCCCATATCCCCATTCAACCGCAACACACCGCACTGGCCCGAGGAACACACCGGCCAGTGCCTCGAACACCCGCACCCACCACCGGGCGCCGCGCGCCACATGCCGACGATCTCCCCTTGCCCGGGCGGGCGGAATTCGGGAGGATCGGCACCAGGCGAGTCGATCGGTCCGCCGCCGAATCGGCCCTGCCAGAACCAACACCCGCACTCGAATGCGCCCTTTTGGGCGGAGGAGCGTGCACCGACGGCCGCCAGGCCGTACATCGGACAACCCGAAAAAGGCCCGTGGTGTGGGCCACATTCAAGCGATCGGCGAGAGCGGCGGATCTACCCTTTCCTCGCACCGGAACACGAAGGAGCAGGTGTACAAAACATTACGGCGCCAGCCAAATCGCTACTGGTTAGCAGCGATTGGTGCACCGTTCCGGCCGTAGATCCGTAGATCCTGTCGAAAACTTCACACGAAACACACGTCCGAGGAGCCTAACGACGCCAATCACCCAGGCACAGAAACGCGGAACCACACCGCCCGACCTGGGGTGCGCCCCTCCCGGACGCGCACCCCGTGGCGAGCGGTCAGTGCTCACGCGGCGAGTACCTGTTGCACGTCCCGGCGAGGCCCGGCCGGAGCGGACGACACTCCGACCGGGCCGCCTCGGCTCACCTGGGCGTCACCGCAGCTCGGGCGGATGCTGGCGCGTATACCACTGGGGCCGAGATGGTTTCAAATTCCTGAACACTCCATCCGCGTGCGCGATGCCCCGCATCGACAACGGCAAGCAACCACCGCACACACTCCCGGCCCCCGCCGACCTCACCCGACGCAGATCAGGACACCCACGACCGCTACTGCGACCAGCGAGGCGCCGCCGCAGAGCAGCCACGCCCGCGTTGCGAGCTGCCGCCACCGATCACACCGCTCGTCCACATCCGCGACAGCGACCGAGCCCACCGGATTCGGATGGGACGCCCGGGACTCCGCAAGCTGGCGGACCTTCGCGTCCGCTCGTGCCGCCACACCGAACGAGACGGGCACCACCAGAAGCGTCACCACCAGCAGAGCAACCATGAGACCTACTCCCGTCCCGAACATCATCGTCCCTTCGACAGCAAACAGGGCCCGTCACGGGTTCCCGCGTAGATCACCGGCCACGCGGAGCCACGGGCACAACCACGCCCCTGTCAGCTCTATCGCCGAACTGCCACCCGGTGTTTCACTCGCCGGCATCGGCGCAGGACCATGGGTCGCCGCGGGCCTACACTCCGGGCATCGGGAACTTCCACACCGCCACCACAACCACGCCCATGATCAGACCGGCATACAGAACGGTGCCAACCACACCGACCCGCAACGTATTCAGCAGACTCATACCCACGTTTTCGGCGATCCGTGCCATGACAACTCTTCTCTCACGTGCAGATAATCCTCGACAGCCTCGTCGAATGGCGGCGTACCAGCCACTGTGGACCGACTTCGGCACTTGCACAGTGGCCGAAATACCTACACCCATACCCGAAATTAGGTCTGGAGGCTTTGGGTCCCGACCTAGGGTTGCAACCGAACGCCCCCGAGCACCAGCCTTCCCCCACAAATTCAGCTGTGTTCTACATCACACGACCGACATCCGGACCATGCCTGGCCAAGCATTTCGCGACACCAGCACAAATCGTGCGAGCTTCGCTAACCAGCCCACCTGAAGGGAACCGACCGGACCGTTGGTCGTCAGCGTCAACGGCAAGTGAGCGGTTCGCCGCACATACTCCATTGCACAGACAGCTACGGATACGCCCGGACACGCTGCAGCACAGAACAACCGGTGGACGATACAAGCTAGTCGCTCGATCACTCGATGCCGAAATCCGCCGGCACTGTTGTGGCGAAGCAGAACTCATCGGATCCGGCGGTGCCACCCCCGTGGTCGGCTCGCGCCGACCCTGGACCGAGAGAGTGCCACCGGGCGCACCAATGTAAGCAGGCGTGAAATCGCACTTACCGGTCGGTAATTCAGAGTGCGAAAGAAAAGTGCCATGGCATGGATCACACTCCCTGGACTTCCAGGGTCCGGCTCACGAAGATCAATTGTGTGCTGCTCGTTCCTACGTGCAGGTTGTCCGTGTAGCGCCCCTGCCAGCTGATAGACATCGTTGGCGGGGGCTGCGCTTGGCTGCGCCACAACACATGAACCGTGTCACCGCCGCTGTTCGCACCTGTAACGTGGCGAGCCTCGGCCGACGTGTCACCCCTCTGAGCGAGTCGCCCGTCGCCTACCTCGCTCGTCTACTTCTGCGCACGTCCATCCTCGACGCCGCCCTTCGACCGCCCTGACACGATGCAGACCATCGGCGAACCCGAACTCGGCAGGTCGCCTCCCGACTTCTACACGAATATTGTTGTCCACCAGTCCTAGTCCGCCCGTTTCGGGCTGTCACACCGCAGCTCCGAACCGAAACCTGACCCCCACGGCCAACATCTCCGTGTGCGCAGTCGTATGGAAACCGGCGAGGAACGTGCGCGCATATCGCTGGCATAGTGTGTTCCCGGTGGGAATCGAACGAATGTCACTGGAGTTGCCGGCCGGCGCGGCCCGTGACGACGCGGAGAAAGAGGCGGTCGCACAGTTGCGGGCCCAGGGCGTCCGCGCCTGGTCCGATCTGTCCCTGCAGACGATCCTGACCACCGATTCGCCCGGGATCAGCCGGTACACCTTCACCTACTGGGTCGACGACAACGACCGGCACTGACCACCCTGCGATCACCCACCGCCCGGCGATCACGCAGGCGACGATCCTTTGCTGCCGGCCCGAACCATGCGACCGCCCAGCACAACCCGACTCGAAGGTACTTCTTTGACGCGGCCGCGTCACCGGCCTCTACCTCACGCCCGCTCCGCCCCGAATCAGCTCCAACGCTGTCGAAAGATCGGTGTGCCGCTATCTGCCGGCACGCGGGATCAGGGTCCGAGAGCGGCATTGTGCGGAGTGAGGATCGCACCCAACAGGTAGTGCCCGTCGGCGGAGTCGAGGGCGATCACGCCTCCGGCGGCGGTGACGGCGGGGTGAGTGTGCGCGGCCGGGTCATCGGCCAGCATCCAGGCGAGAGTGTTCTCGTCGTGCCGCGGCCGGTACTGCACGCCATCGACATCGGGATTCGCGGCGAGGATCGCGGCGACCCATCGGCGGGTGTGCAGATACCCGGAGGGGTCGCACTTGGACAACCAGGCGCCGGCATTGATCCGGGACGCCCCGGTCCCGGTCAGATCCACCACCTTCACCGTGCGGGTGGTCCGCACTTCACTCAGGACCCGGCCGGCGATCGTCGCCCGCGGGATCAGCCGGGGTGATTGGTCGACAGGAAGGTTGCGGCAGAGCGTCTCGGCGACCGCCGCTGCCGGACTGTCACCGAGGTACAGGTATCCGTAGGAGCCGTCGAGACTGTCGAACCGTCCCCCAACCCTGACGCGGGGCCGGGCGGTGGGGTTCAACTCCGCGGCGCCGCGGGTGGCGCTGTGAATGCGCCACAGCGAGGTATCGGCGGGGAGCGTGGTGATCAGGGCAGCGGGCAGCGGTGTGGGTGGATCCGGGTAGGTCACGCGGGTTCAGTCCTGCGTCAGGTCGTCGGCCATGTCCCGCAGATCCTCCTCGTGCCCACCGGCGACGGCCAGGGCCGCCGGGGATCGCGGGTCGTCGGCGAAGTCGGTCGGACTGAGCCACCAGGACGCCACCCCCCACGGGTCGCCCTTCGCGCCGAGGGCCCGGTTGATCTCGGCGACGATCGGGCGGACCTGCCGGCGGTCGGCGTCGAACTGGAACGCGGGGTAGAGCTTGTGCCCCGATACCGGCAGTGCGATCACCGTGCCGGCCGTCGACAGCCGGCTGGCGGTGTTCCGGCTGGCGGCTGCCTTGCCCAGGACACGGCTGACGGCGGTGGAGTCGAGCATCTCGTGTTGGTCGACGATCGAGTTCAGCACGGACGCGACGATCCGCGTGCGGGCTACCGCCGCGGCGGCCGGGTTGGCGACCGCACGCTCCTGTTGACGTGCCAGCGCGGGGCTCATCGACAGCAGCGCCGTCACGTCGTCGCGGACGGGACGCAGGGCCGGTCGGCGGGAGAACTCCTCGACCAGCAGCTCGACCAGGTCCGGATCCGACAGGGCATGGATCGAGTCGCGGGCCCGATCACGGTCGACGAGCATGTCCACCACCTCCCTTTGTGCCGATAGTGTACCGCGTACCATACGTGTCAGGGTAGAGGGGTGTGGAACGACTCGACACGGGTGCCTCTCGCTCATTCTTCGACGGCCTGTCGGCCGACGGGGAACGAGCGCCCTATGGCGCGGTGCCGCCAGATGTCGTCGCACTCTCCGACTGTTGCACCAGCACGCACTGGGCCTCGACGATTACCCACAGGCCGAGTGAGTCCGGCGGGAGATGCGCTACGCGGCGGATGTCAGGAGCGGCAGAATTGTAGGAAATTGCCTGCGGCTGGGACCACCTCAGTCTGCCACCACGCCCCGTCTGCAATGCGGCGCACCACGGCGACCGTGGCCCCGCGGCCGGCGCACCCGGAGACCGGACATCTCGTCGAACAGGTGCGCCCGCACCCCGCCGGACCGCTGTCCCGGATTCGTCGTCGACGAGCGCCGACAACCACCGCCCGACCGCCCGACAATGCCCGGCCTTGTCCTCGGCAGCCGCACGATGATCGCCATGAGCACGGCACAGCAACGCCCGCCCCGGCGGAAACTCGTTCTCCCCCAGCCCCAACCGGGTCTGCCCCGCGCACGAGACCGGCCGGGTCGCCAAATACACCACAACGAACCCCAGACCGGCCACCGCCTCAACCACATCCCGTCCCGACTCGATGACCGCCACCTGCCCGAGATGCTCGAAGAACCGCTGCCACGCCTGCCGGCGGTTCCCACCCGAGTCACCGACGGTCAAGTGGTGAGCGAATGCCGACAGGTCCGCCAAACCACCATCGACGTCGAACATCACCACGCGCTCGGTACCGCTCACCTCCCCGACCCAAGCCACCGGGTCGGCAGACATGCCGGAGCCACGCCCACCCTGACACTCACTGGGACGTCACCGCACCGTGCTCACCAGAGAGCCGTAGAAAACACAACAACTGCCCTTCCGCGCGCTACAGGCGGGCGAACTCCTGAATCGACATATCGTCCAGTTCGACGCAGCGGTAGGCGTGCAGACCCCGCTAGGGATCTGCCCCCGATACCGCGGGTGGGGTGTTTCCACTTGTCCCGCTGAGCATGACGGTGCGAGGCGCAGAAATGGTGTGGGGCAGCCAAAGAGCCTGTACCGGTACCAGCGGGGGGTCCTTGAGGTCGAGCACCTGCACTTGTCCCGCCAGCGCAGTTCCCCGGGGGGCGGTAACGAAGGCGACGTAGTCGTTATCGACCACGGCGGTCACCGGGGGTGTCCCCTGTGTCTTGTTGACGGCCAGGGTGGGTTCGAAACCTGCTCGGCGGCAAGCGGACACGAGAAAGTCCGTGTAGAACGAGACTCCTGGGGGCGCCCACACCACGAGCGTTTGGTCGGCGATGTCGCCGAGGTCGATCTGGACGCGTTCAGCGAGCGGATGGCCGGTTCGAACCGCGATCCGTAACGGATCGTAGGAAATCGTGGCCGCCGCCAGATCGTCCGGGGTGGTGGCCCCGCGGCGAAGTCCCACATCGATTGTTCCGTCGATCAATGCTTGATGCAGGGCATCGGGATACATCTGCCGGGCGGTAATCGACATCTGCGGCAGGGCCGCACGCACGGGTCCGACGAGGGTGAAGACCTCCTCGGACGTGACCGCCGGGGTATGCGCGACTACGAATTCCTCCGCCGCGCCCGCGGCGACGCGACGTGTTTCGGCAGTCAACGCCCGGGCTGCGGCGAGAAGGGGACCGGCGCCGTCCTTCAGTGCCTTCCCGGCCGGGGCCAACGCCAGATGGCGACCACGCCGGTCGAAGAGCACGACTCCCAGATCTCGTTCGAGTTGGCGCATGGCGCTGCTGAGAGCTTGCTGGGTCAAGAACATCTGCGCCGCTGCTTGGGTGAGGTTCTGATGCTCGGCCACCGCCATGAACTGTGTCAGCCGCCGCAGGTCGAGGGGTGACACGCTCTGTTCGCTCGCGGACGATGCCCCACCCGGTTCCGACTTCGCCATCGCCATCGCCATCACCTCCATGTACAACGTTCGCTTGTAGATTCACCACCAATGTGCGTTTTCCAATTGTAGAAGGCGGGTCTAGCGTCGAATGCGCACAGAGCAATTCCCCAAACTCAGGGAGCAACCAATGACCGTATCGCTACAGGGCAAGTCTGCAGTCGTCGCCGCCGGCGCGAAGAATCTCGGCGGACTGATCAGCACCACGCTCGCCGAACAGGGTGTGAACATCGCCGTCCATTACAACAGCGACGGCACCGAGTCGGATGCCGACAAGACGGTGGCAGCGGTGGAGGCCGCCGGTGTCAAGGCGGTGAAGTTCCAGGGCGATCTGACGAAGCCGCAGAACATCGAGCGCCTGTTCGACACCGCGATCGATGCGTTCGGCGGTGTTGACATCGCCGTCAATACGGTGGGCAAGGTCTTGCGGAAGCCGATCATCGAGACCTCCGAAGACGAGTACGACTCGATGTTCGACATCAATTCCAAGGCTGCGTATTTCTTCATCAAGGAAGCGGGCAAGCGACTCAACGACGACGGCAAGCTCATCTCCATCGTCACGTCGCTGTTGGCTGCGTTCACCGACGGCTACTCCACCTACGCCGGTGGCAAGAGCCCGGTCGAGCACTTCGCCCGTGCGGCGGCGAAGGAACTTGCACCGCGGGGCATTTCGGTGAACAACATCGCTCCCGGGCCGATGGACACGCCGTTCTTTTATGGGCAGGAAACCGACGAGCGGGTGGCGTTCCACAAGTCGCAGGCCATGAAGAACCAGCTCACCAAGATCGAAGACATCGCGCCGATCGTGTCCTTCCTTGCCGGGGACGGTTGGTGGATCACCGGCCAGACCATCTTCGCCAACGGTGGTTACACCACTCGTTGACCCGACCGATCGAACATCGGAGAACACGATGACCGACACAGTCCCAGAACCGGTCGCGCAGCTGATCGCGGCCACCAACTCCGCTGACCTGGAGACATTCCTGGACACGTTCACCAGCGACGGAGTAGTCGACGACTGGGGACGCACCTTCCGCGGGCGCACAGAAATACGGCGCTGGAGCGACAACGAATACCTCGGCAAGCAGGTCACACTCGAGGTTACGTCGGTGCAGATCACACCGACCGAAGCCATTGTCGTGGCGCAGGTCGGTGGCAACGGATTCAACGGGCCCAGCACCTTCTCGTTCACCCTCAGTGGAAACAAGGTTCAGCGGATGACGATCCGGGAATGAGCGGTGCGCCGAACAGAAGGTAGGCCGTGGCGTTGAGGGCAAGACGGTGCTCGTCACAAGGTCGCCCAAAGGAGTAGGACGGGCCAACGTGCTTCGCGCCCCACGTTGGGAACGTTGTCGTCAATTACTCCAGAGACACCGCCGCCGAAGGTGACGTCGTCACGGCGGCTCGAGCGCTCGGGGTTCGAACCGCCATGTCCGTCGCGCAGGAGATCGACTCCCTCTTCGCTGAGGCTCTCCAAGAGACCCCTACCTCCTGAGGCAGGCTGCCGCAAACCCGAACGGAGCGGATCCTCGACATCTCGTCGAGTGCGACCTCCGGACCCCTGCCCGGACTGGGGCTGGAGGGGGCCGGCAAGTCCGCCCGAAGTACCTCGTTCGGGTACTCGCCCAGGAGATCGGCCATCGCAAGGTCACCGTTCGATTCCCCGGTCCCTGGACCGATCGATGGCACGGTAGTCCTCGCCGACAGCGCTGACGACGATTCCTACATCGTGATTAGCACGTCGGGTGGACCCATGTCATGCGAGTTCGGGTGCCGCGGCCCAACGCATGTCGGCCGCCCGGACTCGGTGGCGACGCGGAAGCTATCGCGACGACGGTAGGCACAGTGGCAACGGGGCGGATCGTCGCGCCGGCCTGTTCCCACCGGCCCGCGAGAACTCTGGCGCACCGTTCTGGTTCTCACTGCCCGGTGCACATCGCATCAGACCGGGGTGCGCCGGCCGAGCACTAGCGTTCCCGGTAGCCGGCAAGGTCGGGCGCTGCGCGCCGGGCGGTGGCAATCAAGTCCGCTCCCAGCCTTTCGACCGCGGCGCCGGGCATCCGGGTGACCGGTGCCGCGATCGAGAGCGCCCCCACCGCCTCGCCCCGCTCGTTGTGGAGGGCGACCCCGACCGCGCGGACCCCCGGTTCGGTATCGGGGACGTTCAGGGCGAAGCCTCGACGCCGGATGAGGTCCATGGCTTGCACGAGCGCGTTCCACTCGCCGTCGGTGTGCGCGGCATCGTCATCGACCACCGTGGAGGGTGTCCTCGCCCCTGAGATCGGATAGAGCTTCGCCAACTGTTGTGAGCTCAACTCGGCCAGCAATGCTCTGCCTCCCGATGCACCGAGGGCGGGCAACGCCGTTCCGCGACGATCCCCGACGCGTAAGAACTGCGCGCACTCGACGCTGGCGATGAAACGGATCCACCGTCCGCTTCGGACCGACAGCTGCACCGTCTCATTGTGGCGTTCGCGGAGCGCCTGCATGTGTGGCAGCAGAATCTTCACCAGCTTGCGAGTGGGTCTGGTCTGCACCGCCGAGACGAACAGCGACGGACCCGGCCGGTAGGTATGTGAGCCGTCCTGCACCGCGAAGTCTCGGTACACCAGCATCGCCAGAAGCCGGTGCGCGGTCGACCGGGCGACCCCGAGGGTTTCGGCGGCCTCGCTGACGCTGACCCCGCCTTGGTCACGCAGGAGGTGGACCAGCAACAGAGCGTTGTCCACCGAGCTCAGCGGATAGGGGGGCCTGTTCTTCATAGCAGAATCCTACAGACGTGTGGGCTGGTTCACACTAGCGTCATCAGTGCAGGTCGGCGTAAGGGAGATCGACTGAACTTCCCTTTCGAAGACGAGGGAACATCTCGCCCGCCGTCGCGGCCCGGATCCGGGACTGCGATCGATCCTGCCGGTGCCAGGGGCGACCTCCGCGACCTCGCCGCGCACACGCGCTGCCCCGACCGTGAAACTCATGTGAAAGGAACTTCATCGATGACAACGCACATCCAGATGCCGCTACCGGAGACGGTGGCGAAGGTCCTCGACCGGGACTTTCAACTACTGATCGGGGGCCGGTTGGTTCCCGCTCTCTCCGGAGCGACCTACGAGGATGTGAGCCCGGTGACCGAATCGGTGATCGCCCGGGTTCCGGACGCGGGCGCCGACGACGTCGCAGCGGCGGTCGAGGCGGCCGAGTCCGCGCGGAAACGGTGGCGAGCCACCGTGGCCGCTGACCGCGCGGAGATCGTGCGGCACCTCGCCGACGTCGTCGAGTCGCACACCGAAGAACTGGCCATGCTGGACGCGATCGACGCCGGTTCGCCGATCGCCAACGCGCGCAACGACGTTGCGATGGCCGTCGAGCACCTGCGGATGTTCGCGTCGCTGGCGTTGGAGATGAAGGGAACCACGATACCCGCGAGCAACAACCTCCACCTAACCGTTCGCGAACCCATCGGGATCGTGGCACGAATCGTGCCGTTCAATCACCCGCTGATGTTCGCCTGCAAGATCGCCGCCCCGCTCGTCGCCGGAAACTGCGTGCTCCTCAAGCCGCCGGAGGTCGCGCCGCTGTCCTCGCTGCGTCTCGGGGAACTCGCCGCCGAGGTGCTGCCGGCGGGTGTGCTGTCGGTGCTGGTGGGCAACGGCGCGGCGGTGCCGCGGGCGATCGTCCGGCACCCGAAGGTCCGTCGTATCGGCTTCATCGGCAGCGAGGCCACCGGGCGCGCGATCCAACGCGACGCCGCCGAAGCCGGAGTCAAGGACGTCACTCTCGAACTCGGTGGAAAGAACGCCATGGTGGTCTTCCCCGATGCGGACATCGAGAAAGCCGCTGCCGGAGCGGTATTCGGGATGAACTTTACGTGGTCGGGGCAGTCGTGCGGATCGAATTCCCGGCTGCTGGTGCACGAGAGCATCGCCGAGGAGGTGACCGCATGCGTGGTCGAGGCGGTCGAGCGGCGAACCATCGGCAATCCGCTCGACGAGGACTGCGAACAGGGCACGATGATCTCGCACGCCCAGTACCAGAAGGCCCTCGACTACATCGACGTCGCAATCTCCGAGGGGGCCACGGTCCTGGCCGGGGGCGGGCGTCCCGACGGCTTCCCGCGCGGCTTCTACCTCTCCCCTACCGTCCTGGGCGACGTGCGATCCCAGTCACGGATCGCCCGGGAGGAGGTGTTCGGACCGGTGCTGTCGATCATCACCTTCAGCACCGAGGAGGAGGCGATCGCGATCGCCAACGGCGTCGACTACGGGCTCACGGCAAGCGTCTGGACCCAGGACATCACCCGCGCCCACCGGGTCATCGGGGAATTGGAGGCCGGTTTCACCTGGATCAACGGTTCCTCCCGCCACTTCCCGAATGTACCGTTCGGCGGCTACAAGGGTTCGGGCATCGGCCGGGAGGAGAGCATGGAGGAGCTGCTCAGCTACACCGAACTCAAGGCGATCAACGTGATGCTGTAGCTCTTGTCGCTCCCGCGGGCGATACCGATATCCGCGTGAGGATCGACCTCACCGGGGCGCGCACCGATCCCATCCAGGACCTCCTCAGCTTCCGTGTTGTCCCAGCCCCGCCGGGACTCACGCCCGCACTTTCCGATTTCATGACCACACGAAGGATCTCCTCATGCCCTATGTCATCGGCATCGACACCGGCGGAACGTTCACCGACGCTTTTGTCGCCGACCACCACGACCGGCTGGCCGCAGCCAAGACCCCCTCCACTCCCCCGGATTTCGCCCAGGGATTCCTCAACGCCCTCGACGACCTCGCATCGGAACTGGACCTGAGCACCGCGCAGCTGCTCGGCGACACGGACTACATCGTGCACGGGACGACCTCGACGCTCAACGCGCTGGTCACCGGTGATGTCGCCGAGGTCGGTTTCCTGACCACCCGCGGACACGCCGACTCGATCGCGATCATGAATCTCGAGGGCCGCTATGCGGGCCTGGGCAGTGACGAGGTCCAGCACATGGCCCGCACCGCCAAGCCCGCCCCGCTCGTACCCCGTGACCGCATCTACGAGATCGACGAGCGCGTCGACTACAAGGGCGCGGTCGTGGTCCCCCTCGACGAGGACGGTGTCCGCACCGCGGTGCGCCGGATGCTCGCCGACGGGGTCGAATCGATCGCGGTCTCGTTGCTGTGGTCTTTCCGCAACCCCGACCACGAGCAGCGCATCCGGGAGATCATCCACGACGAGAAGCCCGACCTGTACGTCGCTCTCTCGAGCGAGGTCAGCCCGCGGATCCGCGAGTACGCCCGCAGCGTGACCACCATCATGAACACCCAGGTAGGGCCCCGGTTGAGCGGATACATCCGGCCGCTCGAGGAGGAACTGCGGGGTCGCGGATTTTCCGGGTCATTGCTGATCATGCAGGGCTCGGGCGGCTGCGTTTCCTCGCAGGACGCACCGAAACATGCGGTCACCACCATCGGCTCGGTTCTCACCGGCGGGGTCGTGGGCTGTATCAACATGGCCCGCGCGCTCGGGCACCGCAACGTGATCTCCACCGACATGGGCGGCACCACCTTCCTCGTCGGCTTGGTCTCCGACGGCAAACCGGTCGCGACCACGAGCACGGTCCTCAACCAGTACACGATCAGCACCCCCATGGTCGACGTCCACACCATCGGTGCCGGCGGCGGCGCCATCGCCTGGGTCGATGCCGGAGGCAACCTGAAGGTCGGGCCGCGCAGTGCCGGGGCCCGCCCCGGACCCGCCTGTTACGGCGAGGGCGGGACCGAACCGACGGTGACCGACGCGGATGTCGTCCTCGGCATCGTCAACCCCGACAACTTCCTCGGTGGGCGCAAGAAACTGGACCGTGCCCTGTCCGAGGAGGCGATCCGCACCCACATCGCCGAGCCGCTGGGGCTGTCGGTCAGCGATGCGGCGCAGGCGATCTACGCCATCCAGAACGCCCAGACCGCTGATCTGGTCCGCAAGGTGGTCGTCAACTCCGGACAGGATCCCCGCGACTTCGCGCTGTACTCGTTCGGCGGCGCCGGCCCAGTCCACGCCGCCAGCTACTCCGCCGATCTGGGAGTCACCGAGGTCATCGTGCCGCTGGGCTCCACGGCCGCCGTCTTCTCCGCCTACGGACTCGCCGCCTCGGACATCGTGCTGACCACCGAACGCTCCCAGCCGCACAACTTTCCCCCCGATCCCGTCGTTGTCAACGACACCTTCGACGCGCTCGAGGCGGAGCTGCACGACCGACTGACCGAACAGGGCCTGGATTTCTCCGAGATCCACTACGAGCGTGAGGCGGACCTCCGCTACACCATGCAGATGGCCGAGGTCTCGACTCCGGTTCCGTCCGGACGCCTCGACGCCGACCAGATCATCGGTGTCGGTGACCATTTCGAGCGGCTCTACGAAAACATCTACGGGAAGGGGTCGGGCTTCCGGGAGGCCGGACTGCAGATCATCACCTATCGGGTCCGGGCCGTCGGGCGGCTCCATATCCGCCCCGAACTCCCCGAACACCCGGTCGTGGAGGGTAGCCCGGCGACGAGCGGCACCCGCGAGGTGTTCCTCGACATCGTCCACGGTGTCGAGCCGGCCACCATCTACGACTACACCGCGCTCGGTCGTGATCACCTGATCACCGGCCCGGCCGTCGTCGAGGCACCGACCACCACCGTCGCGTTGCCGCGAGGCACGACCGCCACCGTCGATCGCCTCGGCAATCTCGTCATCCGCTACGACGTCGTCCCATCCGCCACCGCGGCGTCGACCACCGGCCAGGAGGGCTGACATGCCTATCGTCCCCATTTCAGGATCCGAGCAGTTCGCGGTTCAACCGGACCCGCTGGGCCGCAACCAAACCCGCGTCGGCGAGGTGCCGCTGCACACCGTCGACGAGCACACCATCGACGGGATCAACGCCCTGACCTACGAGGTGATCCGGCACCGCCTGGCCGCCATCACCGAGGAAATGGGTGATGCGATCAAACGGATGAGTGGATCGGTCGTCGTCACGGACTGCAACGACTTCGGCGCCGCCATCATGGACGAAGCCGGTGACACCGTTCAGGTCGGGCTCTACAACATGCAGCTCGCCGCGTCCCTCGATATGGCAGCGAAATGGACATTGGCCAACCGCAATACGAATCCCGGTATCCGACCCGGCGACATGTTCTTGTGCAACGACCCCTGGGTGGGCGGCGGCCTGCACCAAAACGACGTGACCGTCCTCGCGCCGCTCTTCCACGAGGGCGAACTGTTCGGCTGGACCGGCGCGGTGGCCCACCAGGTCGACCTCGGCGGAGTGTCGCCGGGCAGCTGGTCGGTCGACGGTATGGACGTGTTCTGGGAGTCGATACCCATGCCCCCGATCAAGATCGTCGAAGGCGGTGAGCTTCGCACCGACATCGAGGACGTCTATCTGCGCCGCTCCCGAGTGCCCAAACTGGTGGCATTGGATCTGCGGGCGAAGATCGGTGCCAACAATGTTGCCCAGGACCGGCTGACCGCGTTGATCGGCAAGTACGGGCCCGACACCGTCAAGGCCGTCATGAAACGGATGATGAACGACGCCGAAACCCGCGTGCGCGCCAAACTCGCCGAGCTCCCCGACGGAACCTGGGGTGCGGTCGCCCACCAGGACGGTGGCCGGGCCGGCGACCGGAATGTCTACAAGATCGTGCTGAACATGACCAAGACCGGCGACCGGCTGATCTTCGACTTCACCGGCACCGACCCGCAGGTCGAGGGCATCATCAACTGCACCCTCGCCGGCCTGCGCGGCGGGATCATGCCCGTCCTGCTGACGATGCTGTGCCCGGATATCCCCTGGGCCCCCGGCGGGATCTACCGCACCATCGACATCATCAGCGAGCCCGGCACCATCAACAACTGCACCTTCCCCGCCGGTATCGGGAAGGCGTCGGTGGCATCGGCCTGGTCCACACAGAACGCGGTGTCCGAAACCGTGGCCGCCATGCTCGCCACCCACCCGGAACATTCCCAGCAACTGATGAGCGTGTGTTGCGGATCCTGGGACCTGACCCTGCTCGCCGGGGTGGACCAGCACGGCGGGGGCTTCGTCACGATGCTCTGCGACGCCATGGCCGGCGGTCTCGGGGCGAAGGTCGACGGCGACGGTGTGGACACCGGCGGCGAGAACTGCATCCCCATGGGGCGGGTCGCCGACGTCGAGATCAACGAGTTCAGCTTCCCCATCCTCTACCTGTGGCGGCGTGAGGAACCGGACTCGGGCGGCCCGGGCCAGTACCGCGGCGGGGTGGGCGCCTCGAGCTGCTTCGTACCGCACGACTCCCCCGCCGACGGCGTCCACCTGGTGGTCTCCGCGCCCGGCAAGGCCGTGCCGCAGGCACCCGGCCTCGCCGGCGGATACCCCGCGGCAACCCAGTACGACGTGCTGGTGCGCGGCTCCGACGTCCCACAACAATTGGCCGCAGGCGTCATACCCGCCGACATCACCGTTCTGGGCGGCGAAATGCACGTGGTGCCACCACATCTGGAAACCGACCTCGGCGTCACCGATGTCTACTTCACCCACTGGCAGGGCGGCGGCGGAATGGGTGATCCGATCCTGCGCGAACCGGAGCGGGTGGCAGCCGACGTGGCCAACCGCAAGGTCTCCCCGCGCGCGGCGCACCAGGTCTACGGCGTGGTGCTCGCCGAGACCGGCGCCGTCGACGCCGAACAGACCGCCCTGCGGCGGCACGCGCTCCGGCTCGAACGCGCCGGATTGACCGAACACGAACATCAGAGAGAGGCACAGCGGTGAAGATCGATCTGAATATCGAGACGACCGGCGACGGCACGGTCGTGTGCGCCCACTGCGGAGCCACGCTCGGTGACTCCGTCCAAGCCCCCACCACCCACGCACTGCGACACGAACGCCCCGCTGAGGCCGCCGGGCCGGGCGTCAAGGCCGACCCCGCACTGTTCGCCGACCGGCAGATTCTGCTGCGCCAGACGTTCTGCCCAGACTGCCTGGTCTGCCTGTCCACCGAGATCACCCCCGGTGACGAACCGGTATACCGACAGTGGGTGTTGTCATGAGCTACACCGGGATCGACACCAAGGTCGTGGTGGTCACGGGCGCCGCCCAGGGAATCGGGCTGGGATATGCCCGCCGCCTGATCACCGAGGGCGCCACCGTGATCCTCGCCGACCGGGCGGCCGCGGCCGTCGAACAGGCCGCCGCCCGCCTCAACGACGAGGGCGACGGCAAAGCTTTCGCGTACGTCGTCGACGTCGCCGACCCATGCAGCTGCGCCGACCTGGCTCGGGAACTGTCCACCCAGGTAGGCCGCATCGACGGGCTGATCAACAACGCAGCGATCTTTTCGACAATCGCGATGAAACCCTTCTGGGAGATCAGCGTCGACGAGTGGGATCAGCTCATGACGGTCAACCTCAAGGGGCCGTGGCTGCTGACCTCGGCGCTGCTGCCGTTGCTGCGCGCCTCCGACGCCGCCAGTGTGATCAACATCGGATCCGATGCGGTGAACATGGGGCGGCCCGGCTATCTCCACTACGTCGCCAGCAAGGGCGGCGTCACGGGGATGACCTTCTCGATGTCCCACGAACTCGGCGAATTCGGCATCCGCGTCAACACCCTCTCGCCCGGCCCGGTCTACACCGAGGTCCACCGCGACACCGTCTCGGCCACGCAGAAGGACGCGATGCTCACCCGGCAGGCGCTGCACCGTACCGCCGGCCCGGACGACATGACAAGTCTCGCAGTCTTTCTGATCTCCGACGACAGCAGCTATCTCACCGGACAGACCATCTCTGTCAACGGTGGGCTGATCCACAGGTAGAGGAGGCATTTTCGTGGAAGACATTCGCACACTGGTCGCGTTGTCCAGTCGGATCCTGGCCGCAGACGGCCAAGGCGACCTGATCTGGGGCCACAGTTCCGCGCGCGACCCGCAGGGCCGCGGCGTCTGGATCAAGGCCAGCGGCTGGGGTCTCGACGAAATCGAACCCGACACCGTCCAACTCGTCGGGCCGGACGGGACCCTTCGCGAGGGCACCGGGGCGGTGCAGTTCGAGTATCCGATTCACACCGAGATCATGGCCGCCCGGCCCGACGTGGGCGGTGTCGTGCACACCCACGCTCCGCACGCCGTCGCGTTGGCCGCCGCGGGCATCGAGCTGCTCCCCGTCAGTCACGCCGCGAACTATTTCGTCCCACCGCAGATCCCCCGTTACACCGACACCGCGGATCTGATCATGACCCCCGAACTCGGGGCGTCGGTGGCAACCTGTCTGGGGCAGTCGCGGGCGGTGTTCCTGGTCAACCACGGGATCGTGACCGTCGGGCCAGACCTCGAGACCGCGACCGTGGCGGCCGTGCTCCTGGAACAGGCAGCCACACAACAACTGCGCACACTGGCATTCGGGGGCACCCCGACCTGGTCCGACGCCGACGAATCCCTCGCCAAGCGGGACCACATCTACAACGACGTCGCGGTCCGAAAGGCGTGGGAGTATCTGGCCCGCACCGTGAGCGCCACAGACATGTCGTGATGACGCGCGTACCGTCGGCCGCGGTCGAGACACCGCGCACATGCCCGCCGTCGGCGGATGTGTGGGCAGTGCCGCGGTCGTCGGGATGTTGGTGGCAGCGGGCCCGTTGCTGGCAGTCATCTGACCTCCCGGCACTCACGCCGCTCGTCTTCGGGGTCTTCGGCACCGCGTGCGCGGGGGCCACGACCGGCGTGTGGACGCTCTCGTTAGGTCGGGCACCGACCGGTGTCGGGCTCGGGGGGGCGTCCTACCGGTGCGACGACACTGATCTCGAGCGTCGCACCCGCCCGGTCCCGGGTGCTCGTGTATGCCACCATGTTCGCCGTCCTCCCGGTCGGGGGAATGCTCGCCGCGTTCCTCGCCGAGATGATCATCCCGCACGCCAGGGCGGTGGCGATGTTCGTCCTGCCAGCACCAGATCCGCAAGTCGCCACTCCCCGAGACCAACGTACGCCACAACCCGCCCACTCGTACGAGGGCATCGCCACTTGCCTTACTCACGTACAGCGTTTGGCAGCGCACGCTGAGCGGGCTACAAAGTGCGGGGATCTCGTTGCGGAACCCACTTCACGGACATTTGGGCAGGTCCGAAGCCTGGCCGGGCCGTGGATGCGTCCAACAAGACCCCGCAAGTGGTTGCGGCAGAGGATACTGGTGTGGCTTTCAGGCGTTCGTGCGGCTGGTGAGCGGGAGTCCGATTGCTTGCGCCCACAGCTGTGTCAATGTGGAGATCGCCGCTTCCTCGTCGAACGCAACGCCGTG
Source organism: Rhodococcus sp. (in: high G+C Gram-positive bacteria) (assembly GCA_004211695.1). GTDB lineage: Bacteria > Actinomycetota > Actinomycetes > Mycobacteriales > Mycobacteriaceae > Rhodococcus_F. Next base: position 18 of record SEEV01000070.1, on the reverse strand, counting down.
TATGAACCACATCTGGGT
>SEEV01000423.1 GCA_004211695.1 Rhodococcus sp. (in: high G+C Gram-positive bacteria) | reverse complement strand
AGAACACGGTTGGGGCCGGGTTTTGCCGCACCGACCCTGGAAGGACCCGCACCGATGAATGCACTCCACCGAGATCCCAGCAGCTACATCTCCGCGATGTTCTCGTACGAGTTCCTCGATGGTGGCATCGACTACGATTCCATCGAACAGATCCATCGTGGCGAGTTCGACGAGTGGATCTTCGCACTGGCGGGTTCGGGATTGTTCACCAACGAGGAAGTTCGGTCCATGGTGCAGGAGTGGCGCCTGAACCCCAAGACCCTCCTCAATACGCTGCTCGCCGACGCGGACGAAGTCACCGCCAAGCGCTGCGAGGTCACCTGGGCCGCACTCGACCGTGTCGCCCCGTTTGCCCCCTCCGTGCCGGTCGCCGTCTTCGGCTGAAGTCCGTCCCGTCGCAGGGCTCGCCGTCGTCACACGAGTTCGGTTCGATCTCCGTTCACGACGATCGCCTGATCGTCCGTCAAGGTGCGGTATTCGATGCCGGCGAGCCTCAAAGCGGTGACAGTGCGCCGCACGGCGGCCGCGTCCTCCAAGGGTACGCCGTCTTCGGCCCCTGAAAGCCCCGCAGGCGGGTGATGCGGCACGATCGCGAAGCCCACCACGCCCAGGCCGTCCCAGAGCGGCTCCATGCCACACGTTGCGACCACCTCCGCCGGGTCATCGGAGGAGTCGAGACCGTGCAGCGTCGGAGTCATCACACAGGCCCCCGCGCTGTAACCGGCGTACACCAGCGAGTCCTTCCGCAGCAGTTCCGGGATCACCCGGTCCGCCCCGCTCCGGGCCATCTGCGCGCGCAACACGAATGTGTTCCCGCCGCGCACCCACAGCATGTCGAACTCGTCCAGCCGCGCCTTCAGTGCGGCGGAACGCGCATGCCCGTCGTCGCCGACGTAGTCGCGCAGATCCACCTCCTCCGGGGTGAACCCCAGGCGCGTCAGCGGCATGACGTCGCTCACGACCGCGGAGGTCCGCGCCGTCCGCGGCCACGCGTCCGCCGCCGCCGCAATCACCCCCACACGCCCCGGACTCCCGACGAGCGACATCAACGGCGCAGGATCCGCACCGAACCGATACGAGGACAGAAACAGGCGCACCGCGATCAGATCGTGAACGCGAGGTTGTCGACGATCCTCTTGCCCGCGTCGGTGTCGCCGCTCAGCGTGATCTCGTCGCGGTGGTCCGCCGCCGTAGTCCTGCCTCCAGCCAGCCGCGTGAACAACCGGGAGTCGAGGGTCACGGTGGTCGTCGCCGCGGACGGCAGTTCGTCGACCACCGCGGCTCTGCCGTCGACCGCGATATGAATGTTCCTCGTGAGCGGTCCGGTGAGTTCGAGGGTGATCCGCGACCCGTCCGGAGCCTTGCCGCGCTTGCCGACGAGGAACGCGACGGCGCCGGCGATCTCCTCGAACGCCATCTCCGCTCGGCGGCCTCCCTCGTCGCCCGGCAGCGCGAGTGCGTCCCGGAGGTCGAGCTCGTGCATCCAGCAGTCGAACACGCGGATCCGCATGAATCGGAGATACGGCGCCGGACCGACCGGTGTGGTGGTCTCGGCCTCGAACGCTTCGTCGGTCATCTCGCCCAGCTCCGCCCGCCTGCGGGCGACGATCGCCCGGAAACGTTCGAGCATCTCGGGGCCGGAGCAACGTCGGAGCCCCTCGACCCACTCTTCGTTGAACGCGCCGATCTCGTTCCGCACGTGTGCGAGGCCGCGGACGTCGATGCTGGTGTGGGGTGCGGAGATACCGGCGAGGAGCGACTCGGTGCCGATCAGGTGCGCGGTCACGTCGTGGACGGTCCACCCGGGCAGGGCGGTGGGCGTGAACCACGCGTCGCCGGACAGCGAAGACAGCACTTCGTCGAGCACGTCCCATTCCTCGAACAACGCGTCGAGGATCGGTTCCTTCTGCATGGCATTCACGGGTCGTACGCCTCCCTTTTGCCTCAACTCTAGGACCTCCCGGCGCAGGGCCCGAGCATTTTCGCCACCGACGGACGAATGCACTGGTGACGGCGTCGAAGGCCTCCCCGTCGCGGGTTCCGTGTGGTAGACCGATGGTGAGAATCTCCATTAACAAGAGGAGTGCGGATGTTCCCTGGAAACTTCGTGGCGACCACCCCGGACAAGCCCGCTGTCGTTCGTCCGTCGACGGGGGAGCAGCTGACCTACCGGGAACTGGACGAGCGGTCCACTCGGCTCGCCCGACACCTGCGCTCCCTGGGTCTGAAGGTCGGCGACCATCTGGCGCTCGTGTCGAGCAACGACCTCCGCGTCCTCGAAGTGTATTGGGCGGCTCTGCGATCAGGGCTGTATATCACGGTGGTGAACTGGCACCTCACCCCGGAGGAGGCCGGGTACGTCGTGGACGACTGCGGCGCCGAGGTGCTCATCGTCTCCGCCGACGCGGGCGGCGCCGTTCCGAGCGACCCGGACGAGCTTCCCCGCGTCCGCCACCGGCTCGTGTACGGCGGCGAACTCGACGGATTCGACAGCTACGAGGACGCCCTGGCGGCGCAGTCCGCCGAACCGCTCGATTCGCAGCCCCGCGGGCAGGACATGTTGTACTCCTCGGGCACCACCGGCAGGCCGAAGGGGATCAAACCCGCTCTCCCCGAAGGCGAAGTGGACACCACCATGGATCCCTACACCGCGGTGTTCGCCCCGATGTACGGATTCGATTCCGACACGGTCTACCTGTGCCCCGCGCCGCTGTATCACGCTGCGCCGCTCCGCTTCTGCGGAACCATCACCTCCGTCGGCGGCACCATCGTGCTGATGGACCGCTTCGACGCCGAGGAGTCGCTGCGGCTCATCGAGAAGTACGGGGTAACGCACAGTCAATGGGTGCCGACGATGTTCGTCCGGATGCTCAAGTTGCCGAAGGATGTTCGCGACAAGTTCGACGTGTCGAGCCTGAAGGTGGCCATCCACGCGGCGGCGCCGTGCCCGCCCGACGTGAAACGGTCGATGATCGAGTGGTGGGGTCCGGTGATCCACGAGTACTACGCCTCCACGGAAGGCGCCGGCGCCACGTTCATCGACAGCGCCCAGGCGCTCGCCAAGCCGGGATCGGTGGGCCACGACGGGGTCATGGGCATCGTGCACATCTGCGACGACAACGGTGCCGACGTGCCCGTCGGCGACGTCGGAACCGTGTACTGGGAGCGGGAGGAACGGCCGTTCGAGTATCACAACGACCCGGCCAAGACCGAATCCGCGACGCACCCCGACCATCCGACGTGGACCACGAGCGGCGACATCGGATACATCGACTCCGACCGCTTCCTCTATCTCACGGACCGTGCCGCGTTCATGATCATCTCGGGTGGAGTGAACATCTACCCGCAGGAATCGGAGAACGTTCTCACCATGCATCCCAAAGTGTTCGACGTCGCCGTCATCGGCGTGCCCGACGAGGAGATGGGCGAGCAGGTCAAAGCCGTCGTGCAACTCGTCGAGGGAGTGGAGCCGTCGGACGACGTCGCCCGCGAGCTACTCGATTACGTGCGCGACCGGGTCAGTCACTTCAAGGCGCCGCGTAGCATCGACTTCTCCGACGACCTGCCGCGCACGCCCACCGGCAAACTCGTCAAGCACAAGCTCCGGGCCCGGTACCTGAACGCCGGCTGATTCGCGCACGCCACCTGTCCCGCACGTCACCTGTCCCGCGCCGAACCGCAGCGCGGGCAGGTGCTCGAGGCGTGATCGGTGAGGAACAACCCGCAGTCGGGGCACACGCGGTCGAGCCAGCAGACGGGGTCGCCGCCGACGTCGTCGTCCGGTTCGCCGACGGGCACGGCCTCGTCGCGGCGGGTCGTCACGACCGATCCCGCATGTACTTCGCGAGAACCTCGGCATGGCTGTGCGTGACGTCCTTGGTTGCCGTGAGCAGAACGATCGGCCGCCCGTTCGCGAGTTCCTGCACCCGCGCGACCGCCCTCCGGCCGGTCGGCGAATCCAGCTCGTGGACGTACCGCTCGCGGAACTCGCTGAACGCGGCGACGTCGTGCGAGTACCAGTGACGCAACTCCGTCGACGGCGCGAGGTCCTTGGCCCAGTCGTCGAAATGGAACGCGTCCTTGCGGAGCCCCCGGGGCCAGAGTCGGTCCACGAACAGTCGCAGTCCGTCGCCCTCGGTGGGATGGTCGTAGACCCGCTCGACCACGACGGGTGGGTCCGCAGTGACGTCCGCGGCGCTCCGTTCCTTCGGTTTGCTCATGATCGAACCTCCGCTTCCTTGCGGTGTCTACCGTCAGACTACGACCGATCACCCTGTGACCGGGTTCACAAACGGGCAGAAACATCTGTGAGAACGACTGTTCGGACTCGATTCAGACACCCACCCACAGACTTCTCTGTTCCCTACGTCACGCTTTCTCTGGCTACTATCAGCTCAACTCAGTCGAGGTCGGGGGAATTTTTCCGCTCATCATCGGTTGATCGCCGCTCGTCGCGGCACACACACCATCTACCGCAGGAAGTCGATAAATGGATACATCGCAGAGCGCGTCCACTGCGCGCCCGACGGTCGGCGTCGTTCGGGAGTCGAACGACGGTGAGCGTCGGGTGGCGTTGGTGCCGAAGGTCGTGGCCGCGTTGATCGCCAAGGGCGTCGACGTGGTGGTCGAATCGGGTGCCGGTCTGGGTGCCTTGATTCCGGACGAGTTGTACACCGAGGCGGGTGCGAAGATCGCCGATCCGTGGTCGGCGGACGTGATCGTGAAGGTCGCGCCGCCGTCCGACGAAGAAGTGAGCCGCCTGTCGTCGGGTCAGACGCTGATCGGGTTCTTGGCCCCCCGCAACCAGGACAACCAGGTCGCCGCGCTGAAGGCGGCCGGGGTGCAGGCGTTCGCGGTCGAGGCGATCCCGCGGATCTCCCGCGCCCAGGTGATGGACGCGCTGTCGTCGCAGGCCAACGTGTCCGGCTACAAGTCGGTGCTGCTCGCGGCGTCGGAGTCGACCCGGTTCTTCCCGATGCTCACCACCGCCGCCGGCACCGTCAAGCCCGCGACCGTGCTGGTCCTCGGCGTCGGTGTCGCCGGTTTGCAGGCCCTGGCGACGGCGAAGCGGCTCGGGGGCCGGGCCACCGGCTACGACGTGCGCCCGGAGGTGGCCGATCAGGTCCGCTCCGTCGGTGCGCAGTGGCTCGATCTGGGGATCGACGCCGCCGGTGAGGGCGGCTACGCCCGCGAACTCACCGAACAGGAGCGCGCGCAGCAGCAGCAGGCGCTCGAGGACGCGATCAAGGGTTTCGACGTGGTCATCACCACCGCCCTGGTCCCGGGCCGTCCGGCACCCCGGTTGGTGACCGCGGCCGCGGTGGAGGGCATGAAGCCTGGCAGCGTGGTGGTGGATCTGGCCGGGGAGACCGGCGGCAACTGCGAGCTCACCGAACCTGAACCTGCCCGCGTCCATGCCCGAGCACGCCTCGGAGCTGTATTCGAAGAACATCTCCGCCCTGCTGGAGCTGATGTTGGTCGAGGGCAGGCTGGCCCCCGATTTCTCGGACGAGGTCCTCGCCGCGTCCTGCGTCACCCGTGAGGAGGGTGTGTCCTAGATGTATACCGAATTGTTGGCGAACATCGCGATCCTGGTGCTGTCCGGGTTCGTGGGGTTCGCGGTGATCTCCAAGGTCCCGAACACGTTGCACACCCCGCTGATGTCGGGCACCAACGCCATTCACGGCATCGTCGTGCTCGGCGCCCTGGTGGTGCTCGGGAAGGTCGACGACCCGCCGTGGGGCCTGCAGGTGATCCTGTTCGTCGCCCTGGTGTTCGGAACGATCAACGTGGTCGGTGGTTTCGTGGTCACCGACCGGATGCTGGCGATGTTCAAGTCCAAGCCCACCCCCACCGCTGTTGCCGCTGAGAAGGGTGGGGACAAGTAATGGAATATTTGGTCAACGTGTTGTACATCGTGGCGTTCTCGATGTTCATCTACGGTCTGATGGGTCTGACCGGCCCGAAGACCGCGGTCCGCGGCAATCAGATCGCCGCCGCGGGCATGGTCGTCGCCGTCGTCGCCACCCTGATCGCGATCCGCGGCACCTCCAACTGGGTGCTGATCGTCACCGGCCTGGTGATCGGTGTGGTGTTGGGGGTGCCGCCGGCGTTGCGGACGAAGATGACGGCGATGCCGCAGTTGGTGGCGTTGTTCAACGGGGTCGGCGGCGGCACGGTCGCCCTGATCGCCTACGCCGAGTTCCTGGACTCGGACGGGTTCACCGCGTTCCAGCACGGTGAGTCGCCGACGGTGCACATCGTCATCGCGTCGCTGTTCGCGGCGATCATCGGGTCGATCTCCTTCTGGGGTTCGGTGATCGCGTTTTTGAAGTTGCAGGAAACCCTGCCCGGCCGCCCGATCGGCATCGGCAAGCTGCAGCAGCCGCTCAATGCGGTGCTGCTGATCGGGGCCGTCGCGCTCGCGGTGGTCATCGGGGTCAAGGCGATCGACCCGGCCGGCCCCACCGGCCAGTGGTGGATCGTGGGGGTGCTGCTGCTGGCGGCGGTGCTCGGGTTGATGGTGGTGCTGCCGATCGGCGGCGCCGACATGCCCGTCGTCATCTCGCTGCTGAACGCGCTCACCGGGCTGTCCGCGGCGGCCGCCGGTCTGGCGCTCAATAATCAGGCGATGATCGTGGCCGGGATGATCGTCGGGGCGTCGGGTTCGATCCTGACGAACCTGATGGCGAAGGCGATGAACCGGTCCATCCCGGCGATCGTGGCCGGCGGGTTCGG
>SEEV01000069.1 GCA_004211695.1 Rhodococcus sp. (in: high G+C Gram-positive bacteria) | reverse complement strand
CTGCCAGCTGCTCAACGACACGAACACCGTCTACCCCGGCACCGCCCTCGCCCTGCGCTACAGCACCAAACCCCACCGGTGACCGAACATCAATTCCTGCACCATGTCAGGAGTCCTGGCCCCCGGACAGGTCGATCCCGACCTCATCAACGCGGGCAAGGAGACAGTGACCACCATCGCGGGCTCATCGTTCTTCGACTCCGCGGACTCCTTCGGGATGATCCGCGGCGGCCATATCGATGTCGCCGTGCTGGGCGCGATGCAGGTCTCGGTCACCGGCGATCTGGCCAACTGGTCCGACGGCGGATCGGTTGTCAAAGGTATTGGTGGGGCGATGGATTTGGCCAACGGTGCCGAGAAGGTAATCGCAGTAATGACCCACCGCGCCCGCGATGGCAGCCTGAAACTGGTCCGCCGCTGCAGTCTCCCCCTCACCGCGGAAGGCTGCATCAGCACCGTCGTCACCGACATCGGCGTGCTGGACGTTCGTGGCGACCACTTCAGTGTGCGCGAATGGGCGCCGGGCGTGTCGATCGACGACGAACAGCTGGCAAGCCTGCTGCATCCTGCCTGACCTTCTGCCGCTCGGGGGGATCGGAAACGGCGCGCATCTTGCGTGCCCTATGGAATCCATCGCGAATCTTTTTCAGGCCGGCTCCTCACTGCCCGACTGTCTGTCGAATACCGCGATACACATTTGTATCGCGGTATTCGTTTGTGGATTACTTTTGATCTCTTGTTTCCCGATCCCCGCTCCGGCATTGCGGTTCAAGTCACCACATCGATTCGGTTCGGTTTGGCAACCGGCGCCGCATCGACCGATCGGGAGTCCGTGACCCCTTCCGATTATCGGTAGCATCGTGAATTTCATAAATGGATGACCTCGCAGTTGGAGAAAGTTCACGTCTGACCTTTTGCCACAACCTCAGACAATCGCTGCCAATCGGCCGTCCGCGCACGGATCTCGCGTGCCCTGGCCAGATGTCATCACGGGTACGGTGGCCTGGTGACCGAACCCTCTCGCCGTGTCGACGTCGTCTTCGCACACGGGACGGCGGCGCACCGCGGAACCACGGAGGAACTCCTCGACCGCGCCCTGGATGCGCGTGGCCTCACCGGCGCTCTGATATTCGCGCCGGACACCGCGGACTTCGAGCGCGCCGTGCAGTCGGCGGCGAGCCGAGGCGAGTTCGTCGTCGTTCCCGGCGCCGGAGCAGCGTTCGCCGCGCCGGCCTGCGGGGCGATCCGCGTCGATTTCGCGGAGTGCGAACCGGAGCGCTCGGACGGCACCCGAGCGCACATCCGCGGACGCGGACTCGACGGACTCCGCTTTGCCGTCGACAGCTGGTACCACCACCGCTTCCACGCCGGGACGATCGTCCGCTACGGCGACCACCCCGATCAGCGCGCCGAATTGCGGATCCCCGTCGGCGCGGGACCCTTCCCCGTCGCCGTGCTGGTTCACGGCGGATATTGGCGCCCCCGTTGGGAGTTCGACCTGATGGACGGTCTGGCCGTCGATCTGACGGCCCGCGGGTACGTGACGTTGAATGTCGAGTACCGGCGCTCCGCGGAGGACCGGTGGGCAGCGATGGCGTCCGATGTCGCCGACGCCGTGCAGGCCGTCGGGACCGTCCCGGAGGCGGACCCGGGGCGCGTCGTGATCCTCGGCCACTCCGCCGGCGGACAGCTCGCGCTGCGCGCCGCCGCCGACGCCGTTTCCGGCGGGGCGGCGGTGCAACCGGCCTTGGCGGTCGGCCTCGCGGGTGTGCTGAATCTGCGGCTCGCCGACGAACGTCGACTCGGCGAGGGCGCAGTGGCCGACGCCGTCGGCAGCCGCTGGGTGGACGACCGGGCGACGTACGCGCGGTCGTCACCGATCCAGCGACTGCCGCTCGGCGTCCCGCAACTGGTGGCGTGCGCCGTCGGAGACGAACCGGACCTGCTGGAGATGAGCAGGCAGTATTACGACGCCGCCGCGGCAAGCACCGACGATGTCCTCCGGATCGAGGGTCCCGGCGATCACTTCGCCGTCATCGATCCGGACAGCGACATCTGGCGAAGCGTCGCCGAGGTGGTCGATTCCCGGCTCAGACCTCGGACAGCGTCGACTCCGCCGGTCGCAGGCCGGCGCCCGCGCGGCCACGCAGAAGGTCCGCGCAGCGCTCGGCCATCGTCATCACCGTGATGTTGGGGTTGACGTGCGGCAGTTTCGGCATCGCGGACGCGTCGACGACCCGCAGTCCCCGCACGCCCTTGACGCGCAGTTCCGGGTCGAGCACCGCCATCGGGTCGTCGGCGCTGCCCATTCGTGCCGTGCCGGCGGGGTGATAGACCGTGTTGTGGGTCTTGTGGATGTAGTCGAGGATGTCCTCGTCGGTCACCGCATCCGGGCCGGGCGCCAGCTCACGGGCGATCCACCCGCGGAGCGCCTTCTGCTCGGCGATGGTCCGGGCCAGTTTCACACCGGCCAGCATCACCCGGTCGTCGTGGCCCTCGCTGTCGGTGAAGTACCGGGGGTCGACCTTCGCGCGGTCGCGGAAGTCGCGGGACCGCAGCCGCACCGTTCCGCGGGAGCGGCCCTGAGTGACGTTGGGGGTCAGGCAGAATCCGTTGTCCGTGGTGGGGTATCCCCAGCGCAGGGTGTTCATGTCGAAGGGAACACTGCCGTAGTGCATCATCAGATCGGGATGATTCAGGCCCTCCTGCGTGGTCGCGAACAACCCGATCTCCCACCACTGCGTGGACTCGGTGACCATCGGCCGAGACGCCTCCCAGAAGACGAGCCCCTCCACGTGGTCGTCGAGGTTCGATCCGACCCCGGGCGAATCGACGCGGACGGGAATGCCGAACTCGGCAAGATGCTCCGCGGGGCCGATTCCCGAGAGCATCAGCAACTTCGGGGTGTCGATGGCGCCCGCCGTGACGATCACCTCCCGCCGGGCCGACACCGTGTCGTAGCCGGTGAGATCCGGGCGTTGGTACCGCACACCCGTCGCCGTCCGCTGCTCGTCGAACAGGATCTCGCTGACCCAGCAGCCGGTCCGGACCTCCAGGTTGGGCTGGGTGCCGAGGATCGGGTGCAGGTAGGCGTGCGACGACGACATCCGGGTGCCGTCCTCGGACGCATTGATCTGGAACCACCCGGCGCCGTTGAGCACCGTTCCGCCCCGGTTGAACGCGACGGTCGGCAGACCCACCGCGGCGGCGGCGTCGAGAACCGCGTGCCCGCACGGGTCGTTCGGCGGGACGTCCCGCAGTCGCACCGGACCGCTGCGGCCGTGCCCCTCGCCGGGGGCGTCGTTGCTCTCCAGTCGGCTCACGTACGGCAGGATGTCGCGCGCCGCCCACCCCGACGCACCCATCGCTTCCCAGTCGTCCAGCACTTCGGCCGGCGGCCAGAACGCGATACACGAATTGTGGGACGAGCACCCGCCGAGCACCTTCGCGCGGGCGTGCCGCATGAAACTGTTGCCCCGCTCCTGGGGCTCGACCGGATAGTCCCAGTCGTATCCCGAGTCCAGCAGGTGCATCCACTGCGACAGCTCGAGGATCGCCCGGTCGCCGACATCCGACGGTCCTGCCTCGAGCAGACACACCGTCACCGACGGATCCTCGCTGAGGCGCGCGGCGAGAACACACCCGGCACTGCCACCCCCGGCGATCACATAATCGAATTCCACTGCATTGCTCCGAGATTCGTCGTCGGTCATCGGGCAAGCTCCTTGTCGATGGGTTCGGATTCCGGCGCGGGCGGCACCACCGCCGCGCAGTGTGAGGTCAACGTGCCGATGTGGTGGCGGCCGGTGGTGAGGTACCACAGCAAACCGAACCCGAGGATGACGCCGATGTAGACGAAGGCGCCCCAGGTGTTGTACCAAGGTTCCCCGTACACGGCTTCACGGGGCCACGCGAGGTTGACGGCCATCCCGATTCCCCACACGACGGCGACGATATTGACGGGCATCCCCCCTTTGCCCATCGTGAAGTAGCCGCCCTCCTTCAGGTCTCGGGGCGGCCACTCGCCGCGCAGCCTCTTCTTCAGCATCGGACCGGTGACCATGAGGTAGGCGAGGTAGATCATGATGATCGCGATCGAGGTGAGCACCGTAAAGATGTGCGGTTGGCCGATGTTGATCACCAGGATGAGCGCGGCGACCACTCCGATCGTCACCGCGGGCACGACGGGCGTCCGCGTCTTCGGGTGAACGCGAGCGAGCCGCTCCCCGAACGGAAGTGCGTTGTCGCGTGCCATCGCGAACGTCAGCCTGATCGCGGCGGTGTGCACAGCGAGCGAGCAGACGGTGACCGCGATGACGATGCAGACCAGGAAGATCGTGCCCAGCGGGCCCCACATCACCTGCTCCACGATGTACTGGAGGCTGCCGTCCGACGCGCCGATCTTCGGATCGTCCAGGTCGGGTGCCGCCATCACGGCGAAGACCAGGATCGCACCGCCGATCACGAACGACGCCAGGATCGCCCGCAGAATGGCCTTGGGGGCGGTGCGGCGTGGTTCCACCGTCTCCTCGCCCAGCGAACTCGCGGTGTCGAATCCGTACATCACGTAGCCCGATGCGAGGGTGGCCACCAGGAACGCGCCGAGGTACCCGCCGCTTTCGCCGGCGCCGTACCCGTGGGTGGAGAAGAACACCTGCGGGCCGCGGGTCGCGTGGGCGGCGAGGATGATCGCGATCAGGACGGCGGCGATCAGCTCGATGAACACTCCCGCACTGTTGATCATCGCCATCAGCCGGACCCCGAGCGCGTTGACGACGGTGGTGAACGCGATCATCACCGTGCCGAGTACGACGGCGTTGGTGGCGAAGTCGTGTTCGCCGGTGCCGTCGCCGATGATCTGGAAGCCGCTCCACAGGCGCGGCAGGTTGAGCTGCAGCGCCAGCACGACGGCCGACAGGGTGACGATCGACGCGGTGAGCATCAGCCACCCGGCGGACCATCCCACCACCCTGCTGCCGAGCGTCTTGGCCCAGTTGTACACCGAGCCCGCGATCGGGTACTTGGCAGCCAGCTCCATGAAGCACAGCGCCACCGCGAGCTGGCCGACGAACACCAGCGGCCACGACCACAGGTACGCGGGGCCGGCGGTGCCGAAACCGAAGTAGAACAACTGGAACGTGCCGGTCAGGATGGAGATGTAACTGACGCCGGCGGCGAAGCTCGCGAATTTGCCGATACTGCGGTCGAGGGACTCCTTGTAGCCGAAGTCCTCGAGTCCGCTGTCGTGATCGCCGGTCGTGTTGTCGGTACTGGTCATTCGATCACTTCCTGAGAAGTCGATTGGGTCTGCACGCGTACCCTCCGGGAGCGCGTCAGGTCGCGGTGAACCAACCCGCGAGAGGTGAGGTGGTGTTGTTCCAGATGTGCTTGGTCTCCTGGTATTCGGACAGACCGGCGGGCCCGAGTTCGCGTCCGTTGCCGGACTTCTTGAACCCGCCCCACTCCGCCGCGGCCGTGTAGTAGCCGAAGTCGTTGAGCCACACCGTCCCGTGGCGCAGGCGGCGCACCACGCGCTCGCCGCGGGCGGCGTCCGAAGTCCGTACGCCGGCGGCGAGTCCGTACTCGGTGTCGTTGCCGAGCCGGACGGCGTCCTCCTCCGTGGTGAAACGCTCGACCGTGAGAATGGGTCCGAACGTCTCCTCCTGCACGATGCGCATGGAGCGGTCGCAGTGGTCGAAGATGGTGGGCAGGTAGTAGCTGCCGGCGTCGAGTGCGGGGTCGGCAGGCCGGGAGCCTCCCGTCCGGAGCGTCGCTCCTTCGGAGATTCCCAGTGCCACATAGGCTTCGATCTTGTCGCGCTGCGCCGTCGACACCAGCGGCCCGGTCTCGCTGCCGGGATCGAGGCCCGGTCCGATGCGGATGGCCTCGGCGCGCGAGACGAGAGCGGCCACGAAGTCGTCGGCGATCGACTCCTCGACGATCAGCCGCGTCCCGGCCGAACACACCTGCCCCGAGTGCAGGAAGACGCCGGTGAGCACCTGGTCGACCGACGACTCCCAGTCGGCGTCCGCGAACACGATGTGCGGATTCTTGCCGCCCAGTTCCACCGCCACCTTCGTGACGTGCTTCGCGGCGGTTTCCAGGATGGTCGCCCCGGTCACCAGGCCGCCGGTGAACGAGATGAAGTCGACGTCGCCGGTGTCGGTCAGCGCGGGACCGAGGTCGGCGCCGCTGCCCTGCACGAGGTTGACGACGCCCGCGGGCGCACCGGCCTCCTCGACGAGCCGCGCGAACGCGATCGTGCTGAGGGGGGTGACTTCACTGGGCTTGAGCACCATCGTGCACCCGGCTGCCAGCGCCGGTGCCACCTTCCAGGAGATCTGGAGCAGCGGATAGTTCCACGGCGCGATGAGGACGCAGACCCCGATCGGTTCGTGGACCACCCGGGAGACGACGGCAGGGTCGCCCACGTCGACGACGCGGTCGGTGGAGACCAGGGCGAGCCGGGCGTAGTAGCGGAACACCGAGACGACGTCGTCGATGTCGATGCGGCTCTCCGCCAGCGTCTTACCGGTGTCGAATGTCTCGATCCGCGCCAGTTCCTCCTTGTCCCGCTCGAGCAGGTCGGCGATCCGCGACAGCAGGGCGCATCGATCCGCGACGGGCGTCGCCGGCCAGTCCCCGGCGTCGAACGTCGCGCGGGCGGCGGCCACGGCCCTCGCGGCGTCCGCCGGCGATGCCTCGTCGACGGTGGCGATCACGGCGCCGGTCGCCGGGTCGATGCAGTCACGGGTGCGGCCCGACGTCGCAGCGACCCACTGCCCCGCAATGAAATTCGCCGTTCCGAACAACCTCGGGGTGTCGAGTTCCTCCGATAGTGCCGACATGTTCATGGCGTGTCCGAAACCCTCTCGTGTGCAGACTTCTTCGATGTTCCGACGATGAGCGGATCGCGGGAGACGTCCCGGTACAGCGAGAAGCACAGCCCGATCATCACCAGGAGGAAGGGCGCGGCCGCGATGATGGTCATCGTCTGCAGTCCCTGCAGGGCGTCCGAGCCACCGGTCCAGAGGATGAGCGCCGCGGTGCCCCCCGTGAGGGTGCCCCAGAAGATGACGACCCACGTGCTCGGCTCCCGCGCGCCTCGTTGCGAGAGAGTGCCCATCACCAGCGAGGCGGCGTCGGCGCCGGACACGAAGAAGATCGCGACCAGCACCATCACCAGCACGGTGGCGAACCCCGTCAACGGCAGGTGGTCGAGCATTCCGAACAGCTGGCCCTCGGTCGAGGACTTCGACGCCAGGTCGACGCCGTCCTGCTGCTGCCCGATGCCGGCGCCGCCGAACACCGCGAACCACACCAGGCTGACCGAGGTGGGGATGACGATCACGCCGATGACGAACTGCCGGATCGTGCGGCCCCGGCTGATGCGGGCGAGGAACATCCCGACGAAGGGAGTCCACGACACCCACCACGCCCAGTAGAAGATCGTCCACGACGACAGCCAGGACGCGGTGTCGTCGCCGGCGCTCGCCGCCGTTCGTCCCGACATGGTGGCGAGCTGCGCCGCGTAGTCCGCGATCGCGGTGGGGAGCAGGTTGAGGATGAGCACCGTCGGACCGAGGACGAAGACGAACAGCGCGAGGACCACAGCCAGCACCATGTTGATGTTGGACAGCCAGTGGATGCCGCGCGCGACACCCGAGACCGCCGAAGCGACGAACGCGAAGGTCAGCAGTCCGACGAGGGCGACGAGCGCGAACGTGCCGACGTGCCCCATCCAGCCGATGATCTCGAGCCCGGAACCGATCTGGAGCGCCCCGAGCCCGAGCGACGCGGCGGTGCCGAACATCGTCGCGATGATGGCGAGGACGTCGATGACCTTGCCGGCCGCTCCCTCCGACCGCCGTCCGAGGAGCGGATAGAACGCGGCGCTGATGAGTTGCTTGCGGCCGCGCCGGTAGGAGCCGTAGGCGATGGACAACCCGACGACCGCGTAGATCGCCCACGGATGCAGTCCCCAGTGGAACATCGTCGTGGCCATCGCCGAACCGACCGAACCGTCCGTTCCCGGCGCCGGGCTCACCATGTGGGCGAGGGGTTCGGCGACGCCGTAGAACATCAGGCCGATGCCCATCCCGGCGCTGAACATCATCGCGATCCAGCTCACCGTGCGGAACTCCGGCTTCTCGCCGTCGCGGCCGAGCGGTATCCGCCCGTACCGGGAGAAGGCGAGGAACAGTGAGAAGACGACGAACGCCGACGACGCGGCGATGAACAGCCAGCCGAGGTCGGCCACGACCCAGTCCAGTGCGGCCGCCGACATCTCCCCGAGACTGTCCGGAGCCAGCAGCCCCCACAGGATCAGTCCGATGCCGAGAGCCGCGGCCGCACCGAACACCACCTTGTCGACGCTCCCCCGCCCCTCGCCGTCGGCGGATGCCGCCGGCTCCGGCGCCTGCACCAGAGGAGGATCGGTCACCCTCGGTTGTTCGCCGGCGTACGTCATCGCGGATCCCCGCTCAGCCTTTCGAGTAGCCAGTCGTGGAATTCGCCGATGTGGTGTTCCGCCGGCACCAGCACACCCCCGTTGCGGTACGCCTTCGACGACATCGTGGGTTGCGTCCGCTCGCAGGCATCGAAATCCTGCTGGTTGACCCGGTGGAAGAGTTCGACGGAACGGGAGACGTCCCTGCCCGACGCGGTCACGTCCGGCGCGTACAGCCAGTCGCACTCGACGATGGTGCGGTCTGCGGACACCGGGAACATCCGGTGGAAGATGACGTGGTCGGGAACGAGGTTGACGAAGACCTGGGGTCGGATCGTGATGGCGTAGTACTTGCGGTCCTGCTCCGGGCTGATACCCGCAAGCGACTCGAATCCGCCGCTGCCGTCGACGGTGAAGCCCTCGACGTCGTCACCGAACGCGGCGCCGTGCCCCACGAAGTACTGTGCGGCAAGGCCGTCCGCGAACTCCGGGAGTACCTCGGTGAGCTCGGGGTGGATGGTCGCGCAGTGGTAGCACTCCATGAAGTTCTCGATGATCAGCTTCCAGTTGGCCGCGACGTCGTAGACGATCCGGCGGCCGAGTTCGAGGCTGCCGATCTGGTACCGATCGATGGCGCCCGGATCTCCGAGTCGTTCGGTCACGGCTCCGATCACCTCGTCCTCGAACGACGGCGGGTCGTCGGCCAGGCACACCCAGGCGTACCCGAGCCACTCGCGGATCGCGACCGGGATCAGTCCGTACCGGACCCTGTCGATGTCGGCACCGGTCTCGTCCCGCAACGCGGCCATGTTGGGGGCGGCCACCAGTTTGCCGTCGAGTCCGTACGTCCAGGCGTGGTACGGACATTGCAGGTTCCTGCGGATCTGCCCTTCGTCCTCGGTGCACAGCATCGCACCGCGATGCCGGCAGATGTTGAGGAAGGCGCGGAGTTCGCCGTCGCGGCCTCGGACGAGGAGAACACTCTCCCGGCCCACCGTGATCTTCTTGAAAGCTCCGGGATCGGCGAGGTCGGCAGCGCGGACGGCGCAGAACCACATCGCCTCGAACAGGTTCTCCTGTTCGTCTGTGAAGATGTCGGAGTCGGTGTAATACCGGCCTCCCAGGGTGGGGATCAGGGCCGGGGCGGGGGCTTGGATCTCCGGAGCGGACATAGATGTCACCGTTTCTTTCGTTGCCGGGAAAGATGCGTTCGGTCGAGCTGTGACCTGAAGTTTGTGTGCGTATGGGGCGCAGATCGCAGTAGGCGTCGTTGCCGAGCGAGACGACATACGTGCCCGATCCTCGGTGACCGGTCGAACAGCCGACAGCTGTTCTCCGCCGAGCCACCGTGGCGTCGGCATTGTTGCGTCATCAGCAACGCTATGCGATTTACACAACTTAGACCGTCGCCCGCAGACGTGTCAAACATCACATTCGGCACTTCTTTCGCAGACGCGACACGGCCGAAACACCGCGTTAACCGCGGACGGCCGAAACCCGTCAAATGGGACTATCTACTCGTCCCTCGTTGAGCGAGAAGCACTTCCGGCGCTCAGTCGCCTTCGCCGGCGGATTGCTGCGCTTCGATCCGCACGACGGCGTCGGCGAGTTCGAGCGCCACCGCTTCGAACCGTTCGGGCGCGAGCCGGTACTCGGGCCCGGATACGCAGATCGAGGCGACGATCCGCTTCGTGACCTGACTGCGCACGGGTACGGCGATGGAATGGAGGCCCGCTTCGAGCTCCTCGGCGGTGGACGCCCACCCACGCGACCGCACGTGCTCGAGTTCGACGTCGAACGCCCGGAAATCGGTGATCGTATTGGGAGTGAGCGCCTCGAGACGCGGCCCCAACCGGCTCCGGAGCTGACCGGACGTCATCTCCGAGACCAGGACCTTGCCGGTCGCGGTCGCGTGCGCCGGGCTGACCTGCCCCACCCACGTGCGCAACGCCACGTGCCGATCACTGCGAGCCTCGAGCACGTTGATGGTCGCCGCGCCGTCCAGCACGGCCAGGTTGACCGTCTCCCCGAAGGCGTCGGCCAGCCGGTCGCATTCCGGCTGCGCAACCTCGACGAGTCCGCTCTGCGCGACCGTGGCCTCGGCCAGCCGCACCACCGCGAACCCGAGCTGGTACTTGCCGCGAACGCCGGCTTCCTCCACGAACCCACGTTGCTGCAGCGACGCGATCAGGCGCGACACGGTCGATTTGTGCACGCCGAGCCGCACGGCGATCTCCGAGGCGCCCACACGGCCTTCCGCCGCGACGATCTCGAGCACGTCGATGGCCCGTTCCACCGCGTGCACGGTCTTCGCTTTTCCCTCGGCACCCTGGGCCGCGGGCGCCGTTGCCTCGGATTCACTCATGCCCCGAGGTTATGCCCACCGACTTCCGCCACGCAGTTTTTACACGCGAGTGCTTGACACCCAGGGGCGCAGCGGAGAGCATTGTGTTGCACGCCACGCAAGTCGTCGCGCATAGCGCAACAACTGCTCCACAACTTGTCCTTCCTCCCCGACGCTTCCGGAGGTATCGAGTGATTCTCGATAACGATTCCCCAGTTGTGCTCCACCCCGGCACCACACTGTTCCCAGTGTGTGAGCTCGTGACACTGCCCGTGGGCGAAGTAGTCACGGTGACGCCGCCGGGAATGGCCCCCATCTCCGTCTTCCACACCTCCGACGGTCTGTACGCCATCGACGACACGTGCACTCATCAGGACGCCTCACTCGCCGACGGCTGGGTCGAGGGCTGCACCGTCGAGTGCCCCCTCCACGAAGCGTGCTTCGACCTGCGCACCGGAGTGCCTTCCGGCCCGCCGGCCAAGATCGCCGTCCGCACCCACGACGTGTCGATCGTCGACGGCACCGTGCTGGTCCATCTCGAACAGAAGGGCGACACGCGATGAATGCTGTCCCGAATTCCGTTGTAGTACTGGGCGCTTCGCTCGCCGGACTGTCGGCGGTGCGTGCGCTTCGCGAGAAGGGGTTCGCGGGCCGCCTCGTCGTGGCCGGCAGCGAACAGTCCCTTCCCTACGATCGGCCGCCGCTGTCGAAGGAGTTCCTCACCGGCGAGGTGACGGACCAGGATCTGTTGCTGATGAACAGCGACGACGACACCCTCGACGTCGAGTGGCGCATGAACAGCACGGCGACCGGCCTGGTTCGCTCCCCCGACGGAATGCACCGCGTCACCTTCGACGACGGATCCCACCTGGACGCCGACGCCGTGATCGTCGCGACCGGCGCGCGTGCGCGAACGCTGCCCGGACACTCCGGCCTGGCCGGGGTGCACACCCTCCGATCGGTCGACGACGCACGTGCACTCCGGGAATCACTCTCGAAGGCGCGGAACCTGGTGATCGTGGGAGCCGGTTTCATCGGAGCGGAGGTGGCCTCCAGCGCCGCCGGCATGAGCCTGGCCGTCACCGTCGTCGAGGCGTCGCCGACCCCCTTGGCGGGGCCCCTCGGCATCGAACTCGGCGCCATCTGCGCGGGACAGCACGCCGCGCACGGCGTCCGACTCCTCACCGGCGCGGTCGTCGACGCCCTGCTGGGCGACGGCGCAGTCGAAGCCGTTCGACTCAGTGACGGAACGATCCTGCCCGCGGACGCCGTGGTGGTCGGGATCGGGGCCGTCCCCAACGTCGAGTGGGCCTGCGATTCGGAACTGATGATCGACGACGGCTTCCTCACCGACTCGTCGTGCCGCACGAACCTCCCCGGTGTCTACGCGATCGGCGACTGCGCACGGTCCTTCGACGACACCCACCAGATTCACCACCGAAGCGAACACTGGAGCAACGCCGTCGCGCAGGCGGCGACGGTGGCGGACACGATCATGGCGACACCGTCCGGGCCCGCCGCGATCCCGTACTTCTGGTCCCACCAGTACGGCAAGATGCTGCAGTTCGCCGGTACGCGACACAGCACCGACGAGGTGCGGTTCGTCGACGGGGACCCCGGAACCGGCTCGTTCGTGGCTACCTACGACCGGAACGGCGACACCGTCGGTGTCTTCGCGATGAACAATCCCCGCCTGTTCACCCGGTACAAGAAGCAACTCGCCAGGTCGCGGGCCTGATGCCGGCGCTACGGGACGGCATAGCCCAATCGGCTGCTGATCTGCTGGGAAGTGTCGAGTGCGGCGCGGGCGACTTCCTCGAACCGTTCCGGCAGCAGCCGGTACGCGGGCCCGGACACACTCAGGGCCGCAATCATTTTCGACGTGTAGTCGCGGACCGGAACGGAGATGGCGTTCAGCCCCAGTTCGAGTTCCTCCTCGGACTCCGCCCAGCCCCGTTCGCGAATAGTGCTCAGCGACTCCACGAGCGCCTGCACATCCGTGAGAGTTTTGGGCGTGAGCGCAATCGGAGTTTCTCCCACGCGCTCCGCAATTTCACTGTCGGACAATTCCGTCAGCAACAACTTTCCACTCGCCGTCGCATGCGCCGGACTGCTCTGGCCCACCCACGTGCTGGTACCGACGCCGGACGGACCATCTGCTTTGACGATGCTCACCGAGCGATTGCCGTCGAGTATCGACACATTCACGCTCTCACCGACTGTTTCCGCGAGTTCGGCGCACAATTCCTGACTCTGCCGCACCAGATCGCCGTCCGGCGACGCGGTGCGGGCGAGACGGACGATCGAATTTCCGAGCTGGAATTTTCCCCGGTTCTTCAATTGCGCGACGTAGCCTCTCGAATCCAGAACGGCCACGAGACGCGACGCAGTCGACTTGTGGACACCCAACTCGTCGGCGATTTCCGTGACCCCGGCGGTACCGAGTCTCGCCAGGATTTCGAGTACTGCCAGAGCGCGGTCCACTGACTGCACAGCCCCGGTCGGCCGGCTCCGATCCCCATTCGAGTTATCGTCCAATTCAGTCATCGCGACTATCAGGATAGGCGACATCACCGTGCGACGGTTACCTCCATCCACAACCGGTCCCGCAACGTCACGCGCGATCGCGCTGCGCAATTCCGCCGAAATATGCGGAACAGTCGTCGTTTCCCGTATCCGATCGCCATGGAATTACCCATAATTCGGGGTTGACCCGTTATCGAACTCACACCTACTGTGTTGATATATCAGTTGTCGATAATGGCCCGATCCCACTCCGGCCCATTTCGAGATTCCCAGAACTTTTCCGGCGCCGCTCGGGCACACACCGAACGAAACCCTGACGCCGCCCACGCAATGACAGCACCCGTACTTCGCCGCACACAGGCACCCACCCAACCAGGAGGACCATCATGGGGTCACCCCGCGTAGTGATCATCGGAGCCGGCATCGTCGGCGCGAATCTGGCCGACGAGCTCACCGCTCGCGGCTGGGATCGGATCACGGTTCTCGACCAGGGACCGCTGCCGCTCACCGGAGGCTCCACGTCGCACGCACCGGGCCTGGTGTTCCAGACGAACGCATCCAAGACGATGACCGAGTTCGCCCGGTACACGGTCGAGAAGTTCGTCGGACTCGACGTCGACGGGCAGTGGTGCTTCAACCAGCTCGGCGGACTCGAGGTGGCCACCACCCCCGAGCGCCTGGCCGATCTGCACCGCAAGCACGGATGGGCGACGTCCTGGGGCATCGAGGGCAACGTCCTCGACCCACGGGAGTGCGCGAAGCTCCACCCGTTGCTCGACGAGAAGCGGATCCTCGGCGGCCTGTACGTGGAGACCGACGGCCTCGCGAAAGCGTCGCGGGTCGTCGTCGCGCTCGCCCGCCGTGCGGAGGCGCGCGGTGCGGTGTTCCAGGGTTCGACGAAGGTGATCGGAATCGAGCAGGCCGGCGGCAAGGTCACCGGCGTCGCCACCCCGAACGGCGTGATCCCCGCCGACATCGTCGTGTCCTGCGCCGGTTTCTGGGGGCCCGACATCGGCGCGATGGTCGGCATGGACGTCCCGCTGCTGCCGCTGGCGCACCAGTACGCGAAAACCGACCAGATTCCCGAACTCGTCGGCCGCAACACCGAACTCGCCGAGGCCGGCTTCCCGATCCTGCGTCACCAGGACCAGGACCTCTACTTCCGCGAGCACGTCGACCGCCTCGGCATCGGCTCGTACGCACACCGACCGATGCCGGTGAACCTGCGCGACCTGGCCGAGAGCAGGGACGACGTCTCCGACGCCGACATGCCGTCGATGCTCCCCTTCACCGACGACGACTTCGCCCCGTCCTGGGACGAGTGCAAGCGCCTGCTGCCGTGCCTCGAGTCCGCCAAGCTGGAGTCGGGTTTCAACGGCGTCTTCTCGTTCACCCCGGACGGCGGGCCCCTCATCGGGGAGTCCCCGGACGTCGCCGGATTCTGGATCGCCGAAGCCGTGTGGGTCACGCACTCCGCCGGCGTCGGCCGCGCCGTCGCGCAACTGCTCGTCGACGGCCGCTCCGACGTCGAACTGCACGGCTGCGACGTCCACCGGTTCGAGGACATCCAGATCGCACCCGACTACGTCAGCGAGACGTCGCAGCAGAACTTCGTCGAGATCTACGACGTGCTGCACCCGTTGCAGCCCAAGGAGTCTCCTCGCGACCTGCGGGTGAGCCCGTTCCACGCACGCCAGAAGGAACTCGGCGCCGTGTTCCTGGAGAGCTCCGGCTGGGAGCGCCCGCACTGGTTCGAGGCGAATGCGCATCTGGTGCAGCAGCTTCCGGTCGAGTGGCAGCCGCCGGCCCGCGAGCCGTGGGCGGCGATGTTCCACTCCCCCATCGCCGCGGCCGAGGCCTGGAAGACCCGCACCTCGGTGGCGATGTACGACATGACGCCGCTGAAGCGACTGGAGATCAGCGGTCCCGGTGCACTCGAGCTTCTCGAGGGGTTGACCACCGGCAAGATGGACAAGTCCGTCGGGTCGGTGACGTACACCCTCGCCCTCGACGACGCCGGCGGCGTGCGCAGCGACCTCACCGTCACGCGCCTGTCCGACAGCACCTTCCAGGTCGGCGCCAACGGAAACCTGGACCTCGACTACTTTCGCAGGCAGGCCCCCGCCGACGGCAGCGTGCAGGTCCGCGACATCACCGGCGGCACGTGCTGCATCGGCCTGTGGGGTCCGCACGCCCGCGACGTCGTGGAAGCGCTCAGCAGCGACGACTTCACCAATGAGAACTTCAAGTACTTCCGCTCCAAGCAGGTCCGGATCGGCGGGGTCCCCGTCACCGCCATGCGGCTGTCGTACGTCGGCGAACTGGGCTGGGAGCTGTACACGTCGGCCGACAACGGTCTGCGCCTATGGGACCTGCTGTGGTCGGAGGGACAGAAGTACGAGGTGATCGCCGCCGGCCGGGCCGCGTTCAACAGCCTGCGGATGGAGAAGGGCTACCGCTCGTGGGGAGCCGACATGACCACCGAGCACAATCCGTACGAGGCCGGCCTGGGCTTCGCGGTCAGGCTGCAGAAGGGCGACTTCCGCGGGCGTGACGCACTGGGCGGCGTCTCCGACGAGACGGTCGAACGGCGGCTCGTCTGCCTCATGATCGACGACCGGAAGTCGGTGGTCCTCGGCCACGAACCCGTCTTCGTCGACGGAGAGCCCGCCGGGTACGTCACGAGTGCCGCATTCGGGCACACCGTCGGCGCCCCGATCGCCTACGCGTGGCTGCCCGCGACCGCGACGGTCGACACTTCCGTCGAGATCGAGTACTTCGGTCGCCGCATTCCCGCCACGGTCGTGGCGGAACCGCTCGTCGACCCCGAGATGAAGAAGATCCGGTCGTGACGGGGACTGTGGAGAACGATCAGATGCGGCACGACACGATCACCGGTTTCCTGGACTCGCTCGCCGCCCGGATCCCGGCTCCGGGCGGCGGCGCGACCGCCGCGCTGCACCTCGGCCAGGCCGCCGCCCTGGTGGCCATGGTCGCCCGGTACACCACCGGCAAGCGGTACGCCGACCACGGACTGCTCGTCGAGCGGGTCTGCGCCGCCGCGGACGCCCACCGGGAGAAGGCCCTGCAATTCGCCGAGGACGACATGGCGGCGTTCACCGCCGTCATCGACGCCTACCGGTTACCTCAGGGCACGGACGACGAATCCGCCGCGCGCACCGCGGTGATCGCGTCGGCCCTCGCCGGCGCCGCCGCGGTCCCCGCCGAGGTGGTGGCCGCGGCGGGCGACGTGGTGGCCCTCGCCGAAACCCTTCTGCCGGTGGCGAACCGCACCGTCGTCAGCGACATCGCGGCCGCCGCGGAGGCCGCACGGGCGGCGGCGACCACGGCGCGCGTCAACGTCGAGGTGAACCTGCCCGGAATCACCGACCCGAGAACCCGACAAACCCTCACCGAGTGCGTGGCCGGAGTCGACACCATCCTCGACCGCGCCGACGCCGTCACGACACGAGTACGAAAGCAGCTGAGTTCATGACCCGAAGCCTCGGCGGCGCCGAACTCGCCGCCTCCATCCGCAACGATGCCTCCGTCGCGGCCGATGCCCTGTCCGAGATCGGAATCCGGCCCACCCTGGCGGTGGTGCTCGCCACCGAAGACGAGTCGACCGCCTGGTACGTGCGATCCATCGCGTCGGCCGCGAAGCGCACCGGAATTCTGTGTGACATCGTCGATCTCGGACCGTCCGCGACCACCGAGCAGATCCACACGGCGCTCGTCGAACTCGGCCACGACCCCGACGTCCACGGAATCATCCTGCAGACGCCCCTGCCGGAGGGAACCGACCTCGATGCGCTCCGCGAGGCGATCAATCCCGCCAAGGACATCGACGGCGCGAACCCGGTCAGCCTCGGACGCCTCGTCGCCCGCCTTCCGGCGTTCGCGCCCGCCACCGCGCAGGCGGTGATCGCACTCCTCGACCACCACGGAATCGACCTGCACGGCAAGACCGCCGCGGTCGTCGGGCGGTCGACGGTCGTGGGAAGTCCCGCCGCGCACCTGCTCGTGCAACGCAACGCGACGGTGACCGTGTGCCACCGGCACACCGTCGATCTGGCCGCCGGTACCCGCGACGCCGAGATTCTCGTCGTCGCGGTCGGGATCCCGGGACTGATCACGGCCGAGCACGTGGCCGAGGGCGCCGTCGTGATCGACGTCGGGACCACAGCCACCGACGACGGGCAACTGCTCGGTGACGTCGACTTCGCTGGAGTCGATGGACGCGCCGGTGCGCTGACCCCGGTTCCCGGAGGGGTGGGTCCGGTGACCACCGCACTGTTGCTCAATCACACCGTCGACGCTGCCGCCACCCAATACGCCCAGACCCGATCGGACGCTCTGCTGACCGGGTCCCGAAGCAGCGGCTGACTCCCCGCCTCCCCTTGACCCGCTCGTCCAGCCTGAAATAGCATTGGCCATTCTGATATATCAGTTCGCTCGGACTGACAGCTCAAGCAGTCCGACATCGAGGAGACCCACATGACCCAGACCTTCACCCTGACGCTCAGCTGCGCTCAGCGTCCCGGGATCGTTCACGCAGTCAGCTCCTTTCTCTTCGAGCAGAACTGCGATATCGCAGAGCATCAGCAGTTCGACGACACCCTGAGCGACGCCTTCTTCCTCCGCACGTCGTTCGTCTCGGCAGAAGATGTCGACATCGAGCGACTCACCGAGGAATTCCGGAGCGTCGCCGAGAAATTCGGCATGACGTTCAACTTCAACGGCACCGACCTGCCCCGCGTGATCGTGATGGTCTCCAAGATGGGCCACTGCCTCAACGACCTCATCTTCCGGTGGCGGGCCGGCAACCTCGGCGCCGAACTCGTCGCCGTCGTCTCGAACCACGAGACGCTTCGGCCGATGGCCGAGGCCGCCGGACTGCCGTTCGTCCACGTCCCGGTCACCCCGGCCACCAAACCGGAGGCAGAGGCGCGGCTGCTCGAGTTGGTCGAGGAGTTCGACGCCGATCTCGTGGTACTCGCCCGCTACATGCAGGTGCTGTCCGACGACGCGTGCCGGGCACTGCGCGGCCGGGCCATCAACATCCACCACTCGTTCCTGCCCGGTTTCAAGGGCGCCAAGCCCTATCACCAGGCGTTCGACCGCGGCGTCAAGCAGGTCGGTGCCACCGCCCACTACGTGACCCCCGACCTCGACGAGGGCCCCATCATCGAGCAGGAAGTCATCCGCATCGACCACACCTTCGACCCGGCACGACTCGCCACGGTCGGGCAGGATGCCGAAGCCCTCGCACTCTCCCGCGCCGTGCGCTGGCACTGCGAGAACCGCGTCCTGCTCCACGGCCACCGGACGGTGGTCTTCAGCTGAGGCGGCTCCGCCGCCCGTGCGTGGTTAGCGAGTCTCTGGACTCGTTAACCACGCACGGGCGCGAAGCGCCTACAGCAGGTCGCGGATGGCCTTCTCGAAGCCGGCGACGTGCGCGAGGGTGAGCGCCGCGGCGGTGTCCTCGTCGCCGTCGACGATGGCCCGGAGCAGGTCCGCGTGCTCGCGGACGTGGCTCGCGACGTCGGGCAGACGGTCGAGGAACAGGCACCAGATGCGGGTGGCGTGTGCGTCGAGGCTGACGAGGATGTCTTCCAGGTGCGGATTCCCCGACGCCCGGTAGATCTCGCGGTGGACGCGCACGTCCTTGCGGAGGACGTCACGCGGGTCCTCGCTGTCGCCGATCTCGGCGATCTCGTCGGCGAGCGCAGACAGGCGCGATCGCGCGTCCTGCGATGCCGTCCGCGCCGCGCGGGCGGCCGCGGTGGGTTCGAGTTGCTTGCGGATCTCGGAGATGTCGGCGAGGTCGGTCATGTCGACGGCGGTCGCGAACGTGCCGCGGCGGGGGTAGGCGACGACGAGACGCTCCCGCTCGAGGCGCTTGAGAGCCTCACGTACCGGGGTGCGGCCGAATCCGAGTTCTTCGGCGAGGCGGTCGTCGTTGATCGGCTCGCCGGGCCGGATGTCCAGCATGACCAGGCGTTCGCGCACGATCTCGTACGCGCGGTCGGCGTTGGTGCCGCCGTTCGATGCCGTGTCCGCGACCGATGAATGCGCCAGGCTCATGTTCCGTCTCCCTGATATTCCGGAGCTATTGACCTTTGTCCGGTCCTGACCTTACTCTACTTTCCAGTTGATATATCAGTTCAAAGTCAACTGACCTTCCAGAAAGGCGAACCATGACCGTGGACACCGCAGGCCGCACCGAAGCGGCAGCAGCGAACCCGACGCTGACCCATTCGCTCGCCGACCTCGACCCCGCCGTGCACCAGGCGATCGCGGCCGAGCTCCAGCGCCAGCAGGGCACCCTGGAGATGATCGCCAGCGAGAACTTCGCCCCGCTCGCGGTGATGCAGGCGCAGGGGTCGGTGCTGACGAACAAGTACGCCGAGGGCTACCCCGGACGCCGCTACTACGGCGGCTGCGAGCACGTCGACGTGATCGAGCAGCTCGCCATCGACCGCCTGACGTCGTTGTTCGGTGCGAAGTTCGCCAACGTGCAGCCGCACTCGGGCGCGCAGGCCAACGCGGCCGCGATGTCGGCACTGCTGAAGCCCGGCGACGGCATCCTCGGCCTGGACCTCGCGCACGGCGGTCACCTCACGCACGGGATGAAGCTGAACTTCTCCGGCAAGCTCTACGACGTCGCCGCGTACCACGTCCGCGAGGACGACCATCTCGTCGACATGGACGAGGTCGAGCGTCTGGCCCGTGAGCACCGCCCGAAGCTGATCCTGGCCGGCTGGTCCGCGTACACCCGCCAGCTCGACTTCGCCGCGTTCCGGCGTATCGCCGACGAGGTCGGCGCCTACCTCATGGTCGACATGGCGCACTTCGCCGGTCTCGTCGCCGCCGGACTGCACCCCTCCCCCGTCCCGCACGCCCACGTGGTCACGTCGACGACGCACAAGACCCTCGGCGGCCCCCGCGGCGGCGTCATCCTCACCAACGACGAGGCACTGGCCAAGAAGTTCAACTCCTCGGTGTTCCCCGGACAGCAGGGCGGCCCGCTCGAGCACGTGATCGCCGGCAAGGCCGTCTCCTTCAAGCTCGCCGCCGAGCCCGAGTTCCGCGAGCGTCAGGAACGCACCCTCGCCGGGGCGAAGATCCTCGCCGACCGCCTCCTGCAGGACGACTCCCGGCAGGCCGGCATCAACGTCGTCTCCGGCGGCACCGACGTCCACCTCGTCCTGGTGGACCTGCGCGAGTCCGAACTCGACGGCAAGCAGGCCGAGGACCGGCTGCACCGCGTGGGAATCACCGTGAACCGCAACGCCGTTCCGTTCGACCCGCGCCCGCCGATGGTCAGCTCCGGCGTGCGGATCGGCACGCCCGCGCTCGCGACCCGCGGCTTCGACCTGGACGCGTTCACCGAGGTCGCCGACATCATCAGCTACGCGCTGCGGCCGGCCACCGACGAGGCCGGACTCGACGAACTGCGCGCCCGCGTCGACGCCCTCGCCCTCCGCTTCCCGCTCTACCCCGACCTCACGGAGGCGAACTGATGAGTGCCACCCAGCCCCCCGGCGCCCACCTGCCCGACCACCCCGACTTCCTGTGGCGCAACCCGGAACCGAAGAAGTCGTACGACGTCGTCATCGTCGGCGGCGGCGGGCACGGCCTGGCCACCGCCCACTACCTGGCGAAGAACCACGGCATCACCAACGTCGCGGTCCTGGAGAAGGGCTGGCTCGCGGGCGGGAACATGGCCCGCAACACCACCCTGATCCGGTCGAACTACCTGTGGGACGAGAGCGCGAAGATCTACGAGCACGCCCTGAAGTTGTGGGAGGGCCTGGAGGAGGATCTCGACTACCCGATCCTGTTCAGCCAGCGCGGCGTCCTCAACCTCGCGCACAGCCTGCAGGACGTCCGCGACAGCGTCCGCCGGGTGGAGGCCAACAAGCTCAACGGCATCGACGCCGAGTGGGTCGGGCCCGACGAGGTGAAGAAACTGTGCCCGCTCGTGAACATCTCGAGCGACATCCGCTACCCCGTGATGGGCGCGACCTATCAGCCGCGGGCCGGCATCGCCAAGCACGACTACGTGGCCTGGGGATTCGCCCGCCGCGCCGACGAGGCCGGCATCGACATCATCCAGAACTGTGAGGTCACCGGGTTCGTCACCGACGGCAACAAGGTCACCGGGGTGCGCACCACCCGCGGCGACATCGCGACCGGCCAGGTCGCCCTGTGCGCGGCCGGGCACACCTCGACGCTCACCGACATGCTCGGCATCCGCACCCCCGTGCAGTCCCATCCCCTGCAGGCGCTGGTCTCCGAACTGCTCGAGCCCGTGCACCCGACCATCGTGATGTCCAACGCCATCCACGTGTACGTCTCGCAGGCGCACAAGGGTGAACTGGTGATGGGCGCCGGTGTCGACTCCTACAACGGGTACGGCCAGCGCGGCGCGTTCCACATCATCGAACGGCAGATGGCGGCCGCGGTCGAGTTGTTCCCGGTCTTCGCCCGCGCGCATCTGCTGCGCACCTGGGGCGGCATCGTCGACGTGTGCCCCGACGCCTCCCCGATCGTGGGCCGCACGCCCTACGCGCCGGCTGCCGGCGCTGGTTCAACGCCGTACGCGACACCGCCACCTACCGATTCCACAGCGTCTACCGCTTGGACGAGCAGAAGCCGACGATATCGTGAACGCACCCTTCCGCACCCCGCAGGGCGGTCGCATCGACCGCGACACCTCCTACACCTTCACCTTCGAGG
The DNA here is from genome assembly GCA_004211695.1 of Rhodococcus sp. (in: high G+C Gram-positive bacteria). Lineage (GTDB taxonomy): Bacteria > Actinomycetota > Actinomycetes > Mycobacteriales > Mycobacteriaceae > Rhodococcus_F. The sequence continues at coordinate 16,845 of SEEV01000069.1, read as the reverse complement.
GCCGGGAACTGACCGGCCACGCCGGCGACACCCTCGGCTCGGCGTTGCTGGCCAACGGCGTCCACCAGATCACCACCAGCATCAAACTGGGCCGGCCCCGCGGCATCACCGCGGCGTGGGCGGAGGACACGGGCGGCCTCGTGCAGATCGAGGAGCCGTTCCCCGAGCCGATGCTGCTCGCCACCACCATCGAACTGTTCGACGGTCTCGTCGCCCGCGGCATCCCCGGTCAGGGACGTCTTGCCACGATCGCCGATTCGGCGAAGTACGACGCCACGCACGTCCACACCGACCTGCTCGTCGCCGGCGCCGGCCCGGCGGGTCTCGCCGCGGCTCTCACCGCCGCCCGGGCGGGCGCGCGGGTGGTGATCGTCGACGAGCAGAACGAGGCCGGCGGAGACCTCCTCGGGTCCACCGACCTCATCGACGGGGCCCCCGCCCTCGACTGGGTCGCGGCCGCGGTCGCCGAGCTCGCCACCTACCCGGATGTGCTGCACCTGCAGCGCACCACCGCGTTCGGCAACTACGACGACGGTTTCGTCCTCGCACTCGAGCGTCGCACCGACCACCTCGGCGTCGAGGCACCGGCGGCGCTGAGCCGCCAACGCGTGTGGCGGATCCGGGCCCGGCACATCCTCGTCGCGGCCGGGGCGCACGAGCGTCCCGTCGTCTTCACCGACAACGACCGCCCCGGCATCATGCTCGCGCACGGCGCCCGCACCTTCCTGCACCGCTACGGTGTCAAGGTCGGCGAGCAGGCCGTCGTGTTCACCACCAACGACAGCGCGTACGAAGCCGCGATCGACCTGCACGACGCCGGTGTCCGCATCAACGCGATCGTCGAGGCCCGCGATCAGGCACCCGCCCGCTGGCAGGCCGAATGCGACAAGCGGGGCATCGCCGTCCGCACCGGGTCTGTGGTGTCGGGTACTCGCGGCAACGGCCGAATCAGCCACGCCGTCGTCTCCCAGCGCGAAAACACCGGTACCGCACTTCCCCTCGCCTGCGACGTCCTGCTGGTCAGCGGCGGCTGGAACCCGGCCGTGCACCTGTTCAGCCAGGCCCGCGGCAAGCTCCGCTACGACGAGAACCTCGGCGCGTTCGTCCCCGGAGAGACCCTCGACGGTGTCTCGGTCGCCGGGTCCGCCAACGGAATCTTCGACCTGGATGGCTGTCTGCGCGACGGGCAGAACGCCGGGCAGGCGATCATGGGCGCGCTGGGCTACGCCGTCCCCGCCCGGACGATCGACGTGACGACCGCAGCCGACTCCGCATCGTCCGCACCGCTGGTGCTGTGGCGGGTGCCGGACGTCGCCGGTGAGGACAGCCAGTTCGTCGACGTGCAGCGTGACGCCACGGTCGCCGACCTCTCCCGCGCGGTGGGCGCCGGCATGACCTCGATGGAGCACATCAAGCGCTACACGACCATCGGCACCGCACACGACCAGGGCAAGACGTCGGGCGTCATCTCGTCCGGTATCACCGCCGAACTGCTGGGCAGGCCGATCGAGACGCTGGGCACCACCACGTTCCGCCCGCCGTACACCCCGGTCGCGTTCGCCGCCCTCGCCGGCCGCAGTCGCGGCGCCCTCTTCGACCCCGAACGGGTGACGGCACTGCACGATTGGCACGTCGGCCGCGGCGCCGTGTTCGAGGACGTCGGCCAGTGGAAGCGTCCCCGCTTCTACCCGCTCCCCGGGGAAGACATGGACGCGGCGGTGCTGCGCGAGTGCGCCGCGGTGCGCCGCAGCATCGGCATCCTCGACGGCTCCACCCTCGGCAAGATCGACGTCCAGGGTCCCGACGCCGGGGTGCTGCTCGACATGATCTACACGAACATGATGAGCACCCTCAAGGTCGGCATGGTCCGCTACGGCGTCATGTGCGGCGTCGACGGCATGGTCATCGACGACGGCACCGTGATGCGCCTGGCCGACGACCGGTTCCAGGTCTTCACCACCACCGGTGGCGCCGCGAAGATCCTCGACTGGATGGAGGAATGGCTCCAGACCGAATGGCCGCACCTGAGGGTCCGCCTCACCTCGGTCACCGAACAGTGGGCCACCTTCCCGGTCGTGGGGCCGCGCTCGCGCGACGTGATCGGGGAGGTCTTCCCCGACCTCGACGTCAGCAACGACGCCTTCCCGTTCATGGCCTGGCGCGACACGTCCCTCGGCGGCGTGCACGTGCGGGTCGCGCGGATCAGCTTCTCCGGCGAACTCGCCTTCGAGGTCAACGTCAACGGCTGGCATGCGCCCGCCGTGTGGGCGCGCCTCATCGCTGCGGGTGAAAAGTTCGACATCACCCCGTACGGCACCGAGACGATGCACGTGCTCCGCGCGGAGAAGGGCTACCCGATCATCGGTCAGGACACCGACGGCACGGTCACCCCGCAGGACCTCGGGATGAGCTGGGCGGTGTCGAAGAAGAAGCCCGACTTCATCGGGAAGCGCTCCTTCTCCCGTGAGGAGAACCAGAACCCGCTGCGCAAGCAGTTCGTCGGGCTGCTGCCCCTCGACAAGCAGACCGTGCTGCCCGAGGGCGCGCAGATCATCGAAGAGATCTCCGACGGCGTCCTGCCGCCCCCGCCGGTGCCGATGCTCGGCCACGTCACGTCGAGCTACCTCAGCGCCGAACTCGGCCGGCCGTTCGGTCTCGCCCTCGTCAAGGGTGGCCGGGCCCGAGTCGGTGACACCCTGCACGTCCCGGTGAACGGCCAGCTGGTGGCCGTCGAGGTCACCGGTTCCGTTCTCGTCGATCCCGAAGGAGCACGCCGCGATGGCTGACACCCTCGTTCCCCTCAGCCCCCTGCACGGCTGGGACCAGAAGTTCTCGGTGCTCCCCGATTCGGTGAGCATCACCGAGGAACCGTTCGTCACGACGGTCGATCTGTGGGTCGACCCGAGCGGCCCCGGCGGCGCGGCGGCGGCCGACGTCCTCGGCGTCGACCTGCCCACGACACCGTCGACACGCGTCGAGCGCGGCGCGATCACCGTCGTCTGGCTCGGCCCGGAGGAATGGCTGATCACCACCCGATCCCAGTCCCCCGAGGAGCTCGAGGACACGCTGCGCACCGCGGTGACCCCGCACGGCGGCGCCGCGATCGACGTCTCCGCGCAGCGCACGACGATCCGGCTCACCGGAGCGCACGCCCGCGACGTCCTCGCCAAGGGCTGCTCGATCGACCTGCACCCCAGGGTCTTCGGGCAGGGTTCGGCCGTGCAGACGATGCTCGGTCTCGCCGGCGTCGTGCTGATCGCGCTCGACGACACCGGCACCGACTACCGCATCCTGGTACGGGCCTCGTTCGCCCGGTATCTCGCGGAGTGGCTGATCGACGCCGCCGAGGAGTTCGGCGTCGATCCCGTGTAAACGCGACAGTCCTCGGTCCGGTGGGCGACATGGCGCCGTCCACCGGACCGATCCCATTCTGGAAGGAGTGCGTCGGATGGCCTCGTCCCCTGTTCTCATCGCGTCCCGCCCCGACCGCCTGCTCACCGCGCTCGCCCACGACGTCCCCGTGGTCTGTGGCATCGTGAACGTGACACCCGATTCGTTCTCCGACGGCGGCCGGTACCTCGATACCTCCGCGGCGGTCGAGCACGGACTGTCGCTCGTCGCGGAGGGCGCCGGACTTCTCGACGTCGGCGGTGAATCGACGCGGCCGGGGTCGCGGCCGCCGTCGGTCACCGACGAGATCGACCGCGTGGTCCCCGTCATCGACGCACTCGCTCACCGGACCGCTGTCCCCATCTCCGTCGACACATCCCGCCCGGAGGTGATGCGGGAAGCGGTCGCCGCGGGTGCGACCCTGATCAACGACGTCCGCGCACTCCGTGTCCGGGGCGCCCTGCGCGCCGCCGCGGAACTGCAGGTCCCGGTGTGCCTGATGCACATGCAGGGCGACCCCGAGTCGATGCAGAAAGCCCCCACCTACACCGACGTGGTCGGCGAAGTCCGGCGATTCCTCGTCTCCCGCATCACCGCGTGTCTCGAAGCGGGCATACCGAGCTCGCACCTCCTCGTCGACCCGGGATTCGGCTTCGGAAAGACCCTCACGCACAATCTCGAGTTGCTGTCGGAACTGCACCAGATCGCCGACCTCGGTCTGCCGGTCATGGCGGGGCTGTCCCGCAAGGGCATGCTGGGCGCGATCACCGGACGCGACATCGACCAGCGGCTCGCCGGGTCGGTCGCCGCCGCCCTCATCGCGGCGCAGAACGGAGCGGCCGTCCTCCGCGTGCACGACGTCGCCGCGACCGTGGACGCGGTGTCCATTCTTCGCGCGCTCGTATATCGTGGTCCCGCCCACTCCACTCCCGTGTCGAATCGAGCCTCCGCCCTGTGAACACCTCCGTGTCCGCCGCAGCCGGGCTCGCGACGGTCGACGCCCGCGGGGTCCAGCTGGCCGCGGTCCACCTGGCCGATGCACAACTGATGGAGACGATGTATCACGATCCGCGGACCGGCCTGCGGCACGTGGAGCGTCACCTGCGACGTCTGGCCCGCTCCGCGGCCGTGCTCGGGTACGCGTTCCGGGAATCGGACGTCCGGAGCCGGCTCGCTCAGCGGCTGTCGGGTGTCGGAGCGGCCCGGGTCCGCGTGCGCCTGCACCGCGACGGTGGTGTGGACGTCGACGTCTTCGGGCCGCCGGTCGCACCCGACTCGGTGTCTCTCGTGCTCGACGACGAACCCGTCGACTCCCGGGACGCCCTCCTCGGACACAAGACGACGTTGCGCGAGCGATACGACCGCAGGCGCCGTCGCAATCCCGGGGCCGACGACGTGGTGCTGGTCAACGAACTCGGGCACGTCACCGAGACCACGATCGCGAACCTCGCGGCCCGGATCGACGGCGTCTGGTGGACGCCACCGTTGTCGTCGGGGTGCCTGCCGGGTGTCGAGCGGTCCTGGCAGCTCGACCGCGGGTCGATGCGCGAGCGCCTTCTCACGCCGGCCGACCTCCTGGCCGCCGAAGCACTCGCCGTGACGAGTTCGCTCAAGGGCGTGCTGCCCGCGACCCTCCGGCCGTAGCCGCTTCGTTTCCGGGCGTTCTCCGGATCCCTCTTGACCCACCTCGATACCTGACCTACCGTTATGACACAGACTGATATATCAATATTCGATCTGTTGGATCACACGCGACGTCCGCGACCACAACGCCCGACTGTCAAAGGAAAAGGCATGAGAGCTCGAAAGATTCCCTCGGATCGACGGTTCACGGCAATGCACAGCTGGCTGGCCCTCGCACCGGGACAGAACTTCTCCGACTTTCCGCTCCGGGCCGGCGTCACGGACACGGCCCTCGACGACGTCGAGGTGGTCGGGCTGGAACTTCCGGCGGTGCGCAGCACCATCGAGGCCGGCGCCCCCTGCGCCCTGGTGTGGTCGTCGGACCGCACTCCGATCACGGTGTATGCGCCGATCAGCGGACTCGTCACCCTCACGAACGCCGACGCCCTCGCGAATCCGCGACTCGTCGCCGACGACCCGTTCCACCGGGGCTGGCTGTTCGCGGTCCTCCCCCTCCCGACGTCGTCGGCCTACGGACTCCTCACTCCCGCGCAATACGCCATCGAACTCAGCGAGGCGGTGTAACCGATGACCATCAGTGTGTTCGACCTGTTCTCCGTCGGTGTCGGCCCCTCGAGTTCCCACACCGTCGGGCCGATGCGCGCTGCCGCGAGGTTCGTCGCCGACCTCCGCGCGCTCGACGCACTCACCGACGTGGCCGATGTGCGCGTCGACCTGTACGGCTCCCTCGCGGCCACCGGAGCGGGCCACGGCACGATGTCGGCGGTGCTGCTCGGACTCGAAGGGTATTTCCCGGAGAAGATCGAGACCGACGAGATGGAACGGCGGCTCGACGAGATGCGGACCACCCGCCGCGTCACGATCGGCGGATCGCACACCATCGCGCTGGCCGAAGACGAGATCGTCCTCCATCCGCTGACCATCCTGCCGCTGCATCCGAACGGCATGACGATCACCGCCTTCGCCGCCGGGGGCGTCGAGATCCACAGCGAGACCTACTTTTCCGTCGGCGGCGGCTTCGTCGTCACCGAAGCGGAGAGCGCGGAGCCGCCGGCAGGCAGCAGCGGCGGCCTGTCGTTCGGCTCGGCGAAGGAACTCCTGGATCTCGCGGCCCGCCACGGCTACACCATCAGCGAGGTAATGCTCGAATTCGAACGCGAACAGCGTCCGACCGCGGAGATCCACGAACGACTCCTCCACATTCGCGACGTCATGGTGGAATGCGAGAAGCGCGGGATATCCCGCGACGGGATCCTTCCCGGCGCTCTGCGCGTGCGGCGCCGCGCGCGGGACTGGTACCTGCGGCTGGATCAGGAAGACCCGCACCGCGATCCGGCGTTCGCCGAGGACTGGGTCAACCTCGTCGCGCTCGCCGTCAACGAGGAGAACGCGTCGGGCGGCCGGATCGTCACCGCGCCGACCAACGGCGCCGCGGGCATCATTCCCGCGGTGCTGCACTACGCCGTCCACTACACGCCGGCGGGGAGGGCGGATCCCGACGACACGGCGATCCGCTTCCTCCTGGCCGCCGGAGCCGTGGGGTCGCTGTACAAGGAGCGCGCGTCGATCTCCGGCGCCGAGGTCGGTTGCCAGGGCGAGGTGGGGTCCGCGGCGTCCATGGCCGCTGCCGGGCTCGCCGAGATCCTCGGCGGCACCATCGAACAGGTGGAGAACGCCGCGGAGATCGCGATGGAGCACAGTCTCGGTCTCACCTGCGACCCCATCGAGGGTCTGGTGCAGATCCCCTGCATCGAACGCAATGCGATCTCGGCGGGCAAGGCCATCAACGCCGCTCGCATGGCCCTGCGCGGCGACGGCACCCACCGGGTCAGCCTCGATCAGGTGATCGAGACGATGCGCTCGACGGGCGCGGACATGCTGTCGAAGTACAAGGAAACGTCGACCGGCGGCCTGGCCGTCAACGTTCCGGTCAACTATGTCGAGTGCTGACGTGATCACCGACGAACTTCGGCTTCTGCCCGCTCGCGCCGCACAGTTCATTCGGCGGCACCGCGACCGCGGAGACTCCGCACCCGAGACGGGCTTTTCCGTTCTCGAGGTCCTCGTGCACTGCGCGCCGGTTCGCGGCGACGCGTTCGTGGCGTTCCAGTTGCTGAGCCGGCGCGACCTGCCGGCGTCCGACATCCTGCAGCAGGACTCCCTGGACGACGCACTCGACGTGTTCGATTCGTTCGCGGTGACCGAACACGAATGTGAGGAGACCTTCGGCCCGAACTGGCCGCAGGTCATGATGCACGCCCTCGACGCGGCAGCAGTCCTGCACGACCGCTTCGGAGAACTGCGGCGGCCGAGCGACGTCGTGGACAGCCGTCCAAGGCTCGCGGCCTGGGTCTGTGCGCGCGATGCGGCCTGGGCGGCAGGACGGATCAAGTCCTGGTATCGCGCCCAGGACGCCGCCTGGGAACGGCGCTACATGGACGAGGTGACCCTGCGGGAGGACGAGCAGCTGTGCTCGGATCTCGCCACCGCGGTCCGTGATGCGGCTGCGGCGCTCGCGGTGGCGGATCTGGTCGGAACGGACGACTTCACCGGCTCGCACTTCGAGACGTTGCTCGAGCCGTGGCGTCTCTGCTCACCGGAGGGAGCTAGTTCGCGGCCGCGAGCACTGCATCGGTGAACGCCCGCGGCAGGCCCGGATGATCGTTCCGTCTCAGGGCCGACAGCACCGCGAGAACGTTCGGGCCGCCGTCGGGCAGAAACCGGATCAGATCGTGCCGGGCGCAGTCCACCACCACGGGCAGTAGAGCGGCCTGCGCCTCCTCGCCCCGTCCCGCCGCCCAGAGGCAGGACACCAGCAGCCGCCTGGCCTGTAGCCCGGCCCTGCGCCTTCCGGTCCCGTCGAGGGTCCGCACCCACTCGTCCGCCCAGTCGCACGCATGTTCCGTCTGCATGGGGTCGCCCTGCGCGACGAGCATCGCGATTGCCGCCTCCTCCTCGAGTTGGGCCGTGGCCTCGCCGATTCCGTCCGTCGGGGTCCGCCGCGTCGCCCGCGTGACGGCGACGAATCCGGATGCCGAGGGTAGCCCGATCCGCACCCTCTCGGCGTCGACCGCGGCACGCAGCCGCGGCAGCGAGAACGTCTCGGCCGTCCGCGCGCCCTCACCGAGTCGGCGTGCCGCGGTCTCGCGATCGCCGCGCACGGCCATGATGCGCGCTCCGAGGCAGTAGTGCCGGATCATGAAGTCCGTTGCGCCGCCGAGCGCGGCCGCGTCGAAACTCTCGTTGATCAACTCTTCCGCTTCGTCGATCCGGCCCTGCTCGTAGTGCACCTCGGCGAGCAGCGCGCGCGTCAGCCGCGCATGCTGCGACTGCGTGTTCGCCGCCTCCCGGACCAGTTGGAACGCCTTGCGGTACAACTCCATCGCACCGCCGATGTCGAGCTGCTCGAACTTCGCGAGTCCGGCGAAACAGTATCCGTACGCCACGGAGTACGGCCCGGTGTTCTGCCGGTGATACGGGGCCGCCCAGCTCTGCCTCCGGTACGCGTCCTCGAATCGGAATTCGTAACAGTCGACGAACGTCTCGAGGAGCGCGGCCATCGACACCACGAACGGGTGATACTCCGCGGGTTGCGCGAGGCATTCGGCGACGAGACCTCGCACCCCCTCGATGCGGTCGGCGGTCGCCTCGATGTCGCCTTGCAGGACATCCGCTTCCACTCGGAGCTGCGCGGCGCGGCGCTCGGGCATCTCCGCGCCGTCGAGTTGTTCGAGCGCGCGGGTTCGGGCGGCCTGCGCGAGTTCGAGACGCTGCAGTTCGCAATTCGCCCACCCGATGGTGAGCTGCAGCCGGGGGCTCGCGGCCACCAGTTCGGCCGGCAGCTTCGCGATCAAACAGAGCAACGTCGACATCTGGGACCTGTCGAGGAGGTAGAGGTCGTCCTCCTCGAGCAGTTCCACCGCTCGCTGCGGTTCACCCGCCGCGAGGAGGTGATCGACGGCCTCACCCAGCAGGTGCCGCTCCCGGAACCAGTCGTGCGCCTCGAGGTGCAGGTCCGTGATGCGTCCGGGGTGGTCCCGTTCGAGACGCTGGTGGAGGATCTGCGCGAACAGGTGGTGGTAGCGGTACCACTGCCGGTCGTCCCCCGTCCTGCCGAGGAACAGATCGCGGGCGGCGACCTGCTCGAGTTTCGCCTGCCCGTCCCGCACCCCGGCCAGCGCCGACGCCAGGTCTCCGCACACCTTGTCGGGGACCGACGTGGCGAGCATGAAGTCGAGCATCTCGGGTTCGAGGGCGTCGAGCACGTTCTCGGCCAGATACTCACCGATGGCGTCGGTGCCCGACCGGAGTTGTTCGATGAGATTCTCCGGACTTCCGTCTTCCCGCAACGACAGCGACGCCAACTGCAGCGCCGCGATCCAGCCGTCGGTCGAGTCCCGCAGTTGTTCGATTTCGGTGTCGTTCAGGGGCACCCGAACTCGGTCCGACAGGAAGTTCTGCGATTCACCGAAGTCGAAAGCCAGTTCCCCGGAGTCTATTTCGTTCAGTTCGTCGAGCACCCGCATCCGGCTCAGCGGCAAACCCGACCGGCTCCGGCTCGCCACGACGATCTTCAGGTGGTGGCAGCCGTTGTCCAGGAGGAATGTCATCGCGTCGATTGGTCCGGCGTCGGTGATCCGATGCCAATCGTCGATCACGACGACCAGGGCCTCCTCGCTGTCGTGGAGCCGGTTGATCAGCGAGGTGAGGACGAACCGCTCCACCATGCTCCCGTGTTCCTCGAGCGCTTGACCGAGTTCGCCGACGACCTCGGGACGCACCCGCCGGATCGCCTCGACCAGATGGGAGAGAAACCACACCAGATGGTTGTCGTCCCGGTCGACGGTGAGCCATGCGACCGCGGTTCCCGCTTCGACCAGGTCGTCGCGCCACTGGGCCACCAGGCTGCTCTTGCCGAACCCGGCCGGCGCGTGGACGAGGGTCAACCGACGGTCCCGGCCTGCGCGGAGGGCGGTGATCAGCCGCCGTCGCGGCACGAGCCGACGGGTGGTGGTGGGTGGGCGGAATTTCGTGACCGGCGCGGGTGGGGTCGGCGGCGTCCGCACGTTGTAGGGAGTCCCGGAACCACGGGACCGGGTTGCCTCGGCGGCACCGTCGTGGGGCTGCGCGGGTGCCCGCTGAATCGGAATGTACATGTCGTCGACGGTCAGGCCGTTGCGTCGCTCCACGGCGCGGAGTTCGTTGCCGAAGTCGGCGGCGCCCGCGGGCCTGTCCTCGACCGCGCGGGCCATGGCGTGTTCCACGGCGCTGCACACGTCGGCGGGGATTCCGGCGTCCCGCAGGTCGGGAACGGCCTGTGTGGAGATCCGCAGGAACTGGCCGACGACCTGTTCACCGCTCCTGCGCTCGTACGCGGCGTGACCGGTCAACGCGCAGAACAGTGTGGACCCGAGGCTGTAGACGTCGGATTCGACCGTGGGAGGCCGTCCTTCGAGTACTTCGGGTGCGGTGAACGCCGGGGAGCCGGTGATCGAGCCTGCCGTCGTCTCGAATCCGCCGGAGACGCGGGCGATCCCGAAGTCGGTCAATTGCGGTTCGTCGTATTCGGTGAGCAGGATGTTCGCGGGTTTGACGTCGCGGTGGAGCATCCCACCGCGATGCGCGGTTTCGAGGGCGCCGGAAATCTTGATCCCGAGCCGCAGCACTTCCTGCCATCCGAGCGGACCCGAGCGGCGGATCTGTGCGTCGAGCGAACCGAACGAGTGGTACGGCATGACGAGGTACGGGCGCCTGCTTCGGGTGACGCCGACCTGGTAGACCGCGACGATGTTCGGGTGCCCGGACGTCCGGCCCATCGCCCGCTGCTCGCGCACGAACCTCGTCAGGTTGTCGGGATCGAGGTTCGACGTCAGGACCTTGACGGCGACGGTGCGGTCGAGATCTTCCTGCAGGCAGCGGTACACGACGCCGAACCCGCCGCGGCCGATTTCCACGGCTTCGTCGAACCCGGCGGCGGCCAGTTCTGTCGCGATCTCCGGCTCGCGCTGGGTTGCCCACGGATCGTCGTTCGCCATCGGCCTGCACCACCTCCGACACGCTCCACCCAGAATAGTCCGCGGCAGGTGTCCGACAAGCGGATGCGAAGCGGTCAGTCGCGGGCCGCGGCGGGTGCCCCCAGCCGCGCCGACACGCGCCTCGCCGATTCCGCGACGGTTCGTCCGAGCGCCTCGAGCATGGACTCGGGCACCCGGAACCGCGGCGCGGACAACATCACGGCCGCCACCAGAACGCCGCGATGATCGCGAACCGGCGCCGAGATGCCGACCTCCTCGATCGACGTCCGGCCGTCGTTGACGGCGTATCCGCGGTCCCGCGTCGCGTTCAGCTCGTCGAAATACTCGCCCCGCGACTCCCGCTCGTCCGGCCCGACGAGCAGCCGCCGGTCGAAGAGCCTTTCGGTCTCCGCCCGCGGCATCTCGGAGAGGAACACCTGGATGGACGAACTCGCGTGAGTGTCGTACCGGGTGCCCACCGCGGCCGTGTGCTTCACCTGCTTGGGGCTGGGAATCTGTTCGACGACGACGGACTCGTGGCCGTTCCACACCATCAGCGCGCTGGTCTCGCCGGTGCGACGCGTGAGCTCCTCCAATTCGGGGAGCGCGACCCGGCGCACGTCCAGATTGGCCAGCAACGGTCCGGCCAGAGCGATCAGTCCGAGGCCGAGACGGTAGCGGCCGGTGCCCTCGTCGCGTTCGACGTAGCCGGCCTTCTCCAGGGTGGCGAGCATGCGCGAGACGCTGCTCTTGTGCAGGTCGACTTTGCGCGCGATCTCGGTGACACCGAGCACCGGTTCGGCGATCGAGAAGGATTCGAGCACCCGGAGACCGTTGAGCAGGACGGACGGCGACGGCTTCGCGTCGGCGTCCTGGCCTTCGAGTCGATCGACGTCGTCCACACTCATGATCGTTGCGCTCCTTCAGTTGTGCATACGCCACCGCCGACCCTGCCACACCGGTGGCAGGGTCGGCGCGGCGGTCAGACGCCGAGGATGTTGTGGTCGGGTCCGAACGGGAACTTGGTGATGTTCTCGGCGCCGTTCTCCCCGATCACGAGGATGTCGTGCTCGCGGTATCCGCCCGCGCCGGGCTGCCCCTCCGGCACCATGATCATCGGTTCCATCGACACCACCATGCCGGGCTCGAGGACGGTGTCGATGTCCTCCCGCAGCTCGAGTCCGGCCTCGCGCCCGTAGTAGTGCGAGAGCACGCCGAACGAGTGCCCGTACCCGAACGTGCGGTTCGGCAGCAGTCCCTCGGCCTCGTAGATCTCGTTCAGCTCGGCCGCGATGTCCTTGCAGACCGCGCCCGGCTTGATCAGTTCGAGTCCGCGGCGGTGCACCGCGACGTTGACCTCCCACAAGCGCAGGTGCTCGGCCGACGGTTCCCCGTAGAAGAGGGTGCGTTCGAGCGCGGTGTAGTAGCCGGCGATCATCGGGAAACAGTTGAGCGACAGGATGTCTCCGCGCTCGACCTGCCGGCTGGTCGCCCAGTTGTGGGCGCCGTCGGTGTTGATGCCCGATTGGAACCACACCCAGGTGTCGCGCAGTTCGGCGTGCGGGAAGGTGGCCGCGATCTCGCGGATCATCGCGTTCGAGCCGGCGATCGCCACCTCGTATTCGGGGACCCCCTCGGTGATCGCCGCGCGGATCGCCTCGCCGCCGAGGTCACCGATCCGGGCTCCGTGCTTGATCAGCTCGATCTCCTCCGCCGACTTCACCATGCGCTGGCGCATCGTGGCCCGGGCGATGTCGGCGAACGTCATCCCCGGCAGGACCGCGGCGATCCGGGCCCGGACGTCGGGAGTGATGTGGTCGTCCTCGACTCCGAGGACGCCGCGGGAGATGCCCTGCTTCGCCAGCACCTGCTGCACCGTGTACTCGAAGTTGTCCCGTTGCCAGTCCGTGTAGACGACGTTCTCGCCGAACGACCGCCGCCACGGCATCCCGGCATCGATGTTCGCGGACACGGTGGTCGAGCTGTCCTGGGTGACGACGAGGGCGTAGTTCCGGCCGAACGCCGTGAACAGGAAGTCGGAGTAGTAGTTGATGTTGTGGTAGCTGGTGAACAGAACGGCATCGACACCGTTGTCCGCCATGTGCTTACGCAGTGACACGAGCCGGCGGTCCATCTCCACCGGGGAGAAGGTGGGAACGACCTTCTCGCCGTTGGGGATGCTCTTGATGCGTTCCAGATTCATGGTGTTCCTTTTCGAGACGTCGGCGACATCCGGCGATGCCGCGCGGTTCGGTGTGACGGGAGGTCGAGAGGGTCAGGCGTCGGCCAGGGGGCGACGGGAGGTTTCGCGGGCCATGAGCATCGAGCCCATCGCGACGAGCGCGGCGGCGACGAGGTACCAGGCGGGGGCGAGTTTGCTGCCGGTCACCTCGATCAGCAGGGTGGCGACGAAGGGCGCCGTCCCACCGAACAGCGCGTTCGCGGTGTTGAAGCTGAACGCGAAGCCGCTGTAGCGGACCTGGGTCGGGAAGATCTCGGACAGGAACGTCGGGAGGGTGCCGTCGTTCATGGTGAGGAACGCGCACAGCACGATCTGGATGAGGACCATGCCGACGATTCCGACGGCGCCGAGCGCACTGAACAGCGGGACGGTGAACAGCGCGAAGCAGATCGACGCGGCGATGAGAACTCGCTTGCGGCCGAAGCGATCCGAGAGCGCACCCATCCCGAAGATAAAGAAGATGTAGCAGGCCAGCGCGATCGACGCGGCGACGAACGAGGCGGTGTGGCTCACGTTCAACACCTCCGACAGATACGTCGGCATGTAGCTGAGAATCAGGTAGAAACCGACCGCGTTGAGGCAGGTGACGCCGAACGCGATGAGGATCGCCCGGCGATGGTGGGTGAACAGGATCGACAGCGGCGCGTTGGACTCCACCTTCTGTTCCATCTCCTGGAACTTCGGGGTGTCCTCGAGCTTCAACCGGATGTAACGCCCGATCAGACCCATCGGCGCCGCGAGCAGGAACGGCAACCTCCAGCCCCAGCCATTGAGCTGTTCCGTCGACAACACCGCGGTCAGCAGTGCCGCGATCAACGAACCGAACAGAAGTCCGGCGGCCGTCGAGGCCGGCACCACACTGGTGAACAGGCCGCGCCTTCGGTCCGGGGCGTACTCGGCAAGGAACGCCGAGGCGCCCGCGTACTCGCCGGCGGCGGAGAAACCCTGCACCATGCGAACCAGCAGCAACAGAACCGGCGCGAGGTACCCGATCTGATCGAACCCGGGAATCAGGCCGATACAGAAAGTCGACGCCGACATGATCAGGATCGACAGCGACAACGCCGTGCGACGTCCGATCTTGTCACCGAAGTGACCCCAGACGAGGCCGCCGATCGGTCGGATGACGAACGAGATGGCGAAGACGGCGAACGTGGCCAGGAGAGCCGTCGTGGGCTCCGTCTCCGGAAAGAACACGGTCGCGATAACCGTTGCGAGATAACCGTATACGGCGTAGTCGAACCATTCGACGAAGTTGCCGATGAAGCTCGCCGTGATGACCCGCCGGAGGACACCGGGCGCGGGATTCACCACGCCATCCTCGTCCGTCTGCGGCGGGGCTGAGGGTGAATTGAGGTTTTGGGCCATGCCCACTCCTTCTCGGTGCGTCGACGCTTGCCGACTGCGACGAAGAGCAATTCGTTGCGTTCATTGCAACTGCGATTCGTTCAATGACCATATTGTGTGCGGCGTCACATGTCAACGGTGCACCTCGATCCCGTGAACGAACGGCGGTCGCAGTGGATGAACCAGCACTGAAACCGCAGTAAACAGGCAGAAGCCCGCGGTGCGCTACCCCCATCGGCCGTTCCCGGCGATGTTCACGGGAATGCAACACCGTTGCAACAGTCGGGCCGAGGGGGCACTCGGTCACCCCGGACGGTCAGAGCGCGCTGGTGTCGACCAGACCGCCGAGGTAGAGGCGGGTCGCGAGGTGCACGGCAGCGAGGCGCGGCGAACCCGTCGGATCTTCGCCGAGCAGCGCGAAGATCTGATCGAGCCGTTGGTACAGCGTCTGCCGCTGCACGTGGAGCCGGGCCGCCGACTCGGTCTTGTTGCACCCGCACTGCAGGTAGACATCCAGCGTCTCGATCAGTCGGCGAGCACGATCCGGACCGGCCGCGAGGATCGGCCCGAGAACGTCCCGGACGAAGGAAGACAGTAGCGCCGGGTCGCCGATCCGACGGCCGAGCCGTTCGATCGCGAGTTCCGCAGCGTCCACCACCGTGTCGGCGATACCGAGATCGGCGGCGAGGTCGAGCGCGAACCGCGCCTCCGACAGCGTCTCCGGCAGTCCGACGACACCCGTGACCACCGGCCCCACCGCCACCCGTGCCGACTCGGCACGAGGCGTCGCGCGCAACGACTCGACCAGTGCGCCGCGGGAACCGGCTCGGTCTTCGATCCGAAGCACGACGATCGCCTGCAGTTCGTCGCCGACGGTGGCCGACACCGTCGCGGCCGAGTACCGATGCAGCGCGGCATCGACGGCGGCGAGAGGACCCGTGCCGCCGACCGCACGTCCCACGATCCCGACGTACGACGCCGCGTCGGCCAGCCCCGCCGCGCGTGCCGCCGCAACGAGACGCTCCGGAGCAGGGTTCGGCTGGGAGGCGATCCGCAGAAATGCCTGCGACGCGCGGACCGCGGCCGAGGGAGGAAAGGATCGCAGCAGCGAGATCGCCAGAGCCGCAGGCGCTCGCTCGATGATCGCCTCCGCGGTGACGTGATCGGCCGGATCACGGGGCGACACCACCAGCGTCGCCACGCCGACACCCTGGACGGATACCGGCACGGAGACCGCACCCGGCCGTGTGGTCTCTTCCACCGGCGACGTGATCTCGTTCCCGTGGGCCGCGATCACGTCGCCGGTTGCGTCGAGGAGGGCCAGGTCACCGGGCGAGAGTCGCGCGAGCACCTCGAGCAACTCTCCCGGCCCGCCGCCGCGGGCCAACTCCTCGGACAACGCATGTGCGACGGCGTCACCGCGGCGCAGTCGCTGCACCGATTCGTTGACCAGGAGGCCGTTGATCGCCTCGGCAACCTCCACGAACGGAACGACGCCACGCAGCTCGACGACCGGGAAGCCTGCCGCCGACGCCTCCTCGACCAGCTCCGCGGGGATCTGCAGCAATTGCGGACCGGTCTCGATGGCGACCCCGGCGACGCGGCGGGCAGACAGTTCACGCACGTATCGCCGTAGTCCGTTCGGATCGGCGGACGCGAGCGCGAACCCGCCGGTCAGCAGCAATTCTCCACCGCGGAGCAGATGCGCGATGTCGAGCACTTCACTCGAGTGCACCCAGCGCACAGGTCGGGACAGCAGGTCGGCTCCGGCGCGAACGACGGGCCGGCCGGCGGCGAGACTCGGGTGCGCGAGGACGTCGGCGAGTGACAGTGACATGACATTCCGTTCGTTTGCAGCCCCAGTTTATTGTCAAAGCGTAAATGGTGTGATGCGGGTCACTCGCCGCATGATGGGTATCCCCACATGGCCTCACGAAGGAGTCCGATGGTCACCGACAAACTCGCGGACAGTCCCAACCTCCACGACATCGAAGACGTACTCCAACCCATCCCCGAGGAAGCACGCACGACGCGCGTGTCCGGCCAGTTCTGGATCTGGGCCGGCGCCAACATCGCACCCATCAACTGGGTCCTAGTACTACAGGGCTAATGCCTGGATCTTGAGTCGGCGCCTGAAGTGGTGTCTGCGGGCATCGGCTTGGTGCTCGCGTCGGAAGCATGACCAGTGCAGTGCGTGCTCGATCGCGT